>DASXZE010000283.1:0-14140 GCA_036502105.1 Candidatus Angelobacter sp.
GTCAGATCGGCCAGGTAGCTTATTCAGCTTCAAAAGGCGGCATCGTCGGCATGACCTTGCCACTCGCGCGTGAACTGGCGCGTTCAGGCATCCGGGTATGCACCATCGCGCCCGGCATCTTTCATACTCCGCTGCTCGCCGGGCTGCCAGAAGCCGCGCAAGCTTCGCTCGCCCAGCAGGTGCCGTTCCCTGTTCGGCTCGGCAGACCACCGGAGTTCGCCGCTCTGGTCCAACACATTTTTGAAAACAATATGTTGAACGGCGAAACCATCCGCCTCGACGGCGCAATCCGTATGGCGCCGAAATAGATTTCATAGATAGATTCTCATCGATCTATTCCCACTGTTTGTTGATCGCATCATCCGTTGCAATAAAAATAAGAGAGCTGCTGAAAGACCTTAGTACTAAAAAAATCGCGCATAGAAAAATCCAGCAGCTCTCGATTTCTCCCCTGCAGGGCCAACCTCCGATTAAGAGGGGCATCTAATTCTCTGTAGCGCTTGTAGCGGCCCCGATTACGCGAGCTTCGTCGGCTCAAACCTTGGTACGCGTATCTGTTGCCGAGGGGCTTAAACCAACGAAATCTGATTCAAATCAAACGGAGGATTTTCATGAAAAATTTCAATAAGCTTGCATTGATCGTGGTTCTGGGCAGCGGTTTTGCCGTAGCACAAGGCACAATGCCTCAGAGCACAGCACCATCGTCTTCACCCGCAGCGTCTCAGCCATCCAGCACGGACCAGACCCCTGCCGTAACTCCAGACCAGGGCAAGAATCCGGCGAACGCGCCTGAGACCCTGCCGAGCACCGACCAGAAACCCGCTGACAGCTCCAAGCTGCCACAGAGTGACGCATCTCAATCCGCCGCGCCCGCAGCCTCTGGCGACGTACAGGGCAATATCCAGTCCGCAATCCAGAAGGACCCGAGCCTGGCAAGTTCCAACGTGACCGTCAACGTCATGGCTGGCAAATCAGTTGAACTCACCGGCACCGTGGCTTCCAAAGACGCAAAAGACGCAGCCGAGCGCATTGCTACTGAAAACTCAGGCGGCCTGAAAGTAAAGAACCACCTGAAGATTTCTGGCGGCAGCTCAGATATGTCCACCCCAAAGACTGACACCAGCGCTCCAGCTCCTAAACACTAATTCGGAAACTCGAATTAAAAAGTTAGTTGAATGAAAAGAGTTGAATGAAAAGATAGTTGAATGAACCAAAGGTGGCCCGCAAGGGTCGCCTTTGTTTTTGCCATATTTATTTTTCACAATCTTTATTTTTAGGATCTATTGCAGGTTTTTTGGTGATAGTACAGCTTTGGAATAACTCAAGTTTGGATAACTCAAGATTCGTCATCTCGAACCTCGAAGATTGAAAAAAGATTCGTGGACCGCAGTCGCCCTCGCCTGCGAATCCAAAAGCTTCAAGCACATAAACCTGTCATCTCGAACCCCACCAATGAAAGGTGCGCTGCCATCAACGCCTGAATAGCGTGAGGGGATCTTGTGTTTGCTCTGCTTAAAACTTCAGGGAACGCGAGATATGAGCACCACTACGCTTCAGCGCCGTAGGCGCGTCGCGAAGTTAGCCCACCCTGAAGGCGAGCGCATGCGAGCCGAGAAGGGTAAAGTAATAAGATAAGACAAGCCCTGTAGGGGCGGCACTCTCTCTACGCTTGAGACTACGGAAAAGCAAAATAACCTCGGTCATCCCGAACCTCGTTATGAGTGAGCGCAAAAAGTTCGTAAACACCCTAAAGGGCGGAGGAGTACTTTCGTCCTGCGGTTAAAAGCAAAATAAAAATCGGGCTTCAGCTCGACACTGTGCAACGCGCAATCCCCAGCGCGCAGGAAATCGCCTGGACCTTGTGCTTCACCAGCAATATTTTTGCGAATATTTTCTTGCGCAAAGCGCAACGGTGGAAGAGCGGCCCTTTAGGGCCGCGTAACAAATTGCAAAATGGGGGCTTTAGCCCCGGCCACTACTCATCGCGATGTACCGTCCCCGGAGAAAACGCCGGCAAACAGATCGCAATGTACTCGGTCGCTTCATCCGGCGTTGAATATTGAATCCACTCTCCCGGATGCGCAATCACAGCCTGCCCAGTTGTCACGTCAAACGCGCCGTCTTTGTAATTCACCCGCAGCCGTCCGCGCAGCACAATCGTGTATTCCTCAAACTCCGGCGTCTGCCCCGGCTCCTGCCATCCCGCCGGACTCCGCATGTGGGCCACGCTCACCCGCGGCTCTTTCTTGCTCGCAACTTTTCCGGCCGGAGAATTTACGTGGCCAATAAATTCATCAATCAGCTTGGGCATGTTGCCCGCGGATTGTATGCGCGTGGGTTGTTCAATGTGTGTAGGCAAAATATTCTCCTTAACTGCTAGCTGGCCGCCACCGCAGGCTTCAACCGGAAATAAGCGATGGTAAAAAGCGTGCCAAGAATTAAATCGCCCACGCTGCCAATGGCCGCCACGCCCGGAATGCGTCCCCGCAGCAGCAGGACAGCGCACGCTACCACGTAGATAAACTTCTCCAGGATGGCCGCCGGAATCATCGGACGAAAGCGCTGCGGATCAACCGCAATAATCAGAAAAGCCACCTGCCACGCCAAACCAACGCCAAAAAATCCATAATAAAATTCCGGATGCGTCACCGCTGGCGGCATCTTCTCCGCCAGCACCTTCTCCGTAAAAAATCCTGGCGTCAGCACGCCGATACCATATATGCCGGCAATCATAAAAACCATGCGGGAGAAACGGTCTTTCATTCATCCATCCTTAAATAAATAGAGCGCGTGAATTTGCCTCGCCAAGCGCCTCTGCAAAAGGTACCATAACTGGTTTTCCGCTCCATTATTTCAACCGTCTTTCTATTCTCGACAGGAGTCATTTTGATGATCAGGTATCGGCACTGTGTGGCAGTGGCATTTCTTCTTGGCAGCCTCATGGCAGTCGCGCAAACCAGCGCCGCCTCAGGCCCCTCAGGAATCGAGCACCTCAGCGTTGACGCCATTGACGCGCCGCGCAACATCCTGCACGCCACGCTTACCATTCCTGTAACGTCCGGAGCAACAACCATTGTTTATCCCAAGTGGCTGCCCGGAAACCATCGGCCTACCGGGCCCATCCAGAATTTGACCGGCCTCCACTTCAAGGCCGGCGGCAAAGAACTGGAATGGCAGCGCGATCTTGAGGACATGTATTCCTTCCACCTGCAGATTCCCGCGGGAGTCACCGAACTGCAGGCCTCGTATGACACGCTTACTTACAACGGAAAAAGCTCTCTCGCGTCCAGCAAAGTTCTTGACCTGTTATGGAACCAGGTGGTGCTCTATCCCCAGGGCATGGCGTCAAGTGCCGTGCAGGTTTCTGCTTCATTGCGACTGCCTGAAGGATGGAAGTTCGGCACCGCGCTCACACCCAAACAGCAAAGCGGCAGCTCAGTAGAATTTGAAACCGTCTCACTCACCATGCTGGTCGATTCTCCGCTGATCGCCGGCGCTTACTATCGTCAGGTACAGATCAATCCTCCGGGTGAATCCATTTCCCACGTGATTGACATGGTGGGCGAGAGTGAAGAAGCCATTCAGATTACTGATAAAGACATTGCCAGCGCAAAGCAACTGGTTGCTGAAACCGGCAAGATGTTTGGCGCGCGCCATTACGGCAAATATCATTTCCTGCTGACATTGAGTGACCAGACGGCGCATCACGGGCTCGAACATCATGAATCCAGTGACAACGGCGCGGCCGAAGATATGTTCAGCAATCCCAGCGCGCATGATCTTGAAGCTGACCTGCTGCCGCATGAATTTTTTCACTCATGGAACGGCAAGTATCGCCGCCCCGCCGGCCTGGCTACGCCCAGCTATCAGGAGCCCATGCATGGTGATCTGCTCTGGGTTTATGAAGGGCTCACCGATTATTACGGCAACATTCTCGCCGCGCGCACCGGCTTCCGCACGCCAGACCAGTTTCGTGAGAACCTGGCTTACACCGCCGCCATGCTCGACCATCGCGCCGGACGCACCTGGCGTCCGCTGCAAGACACCGCCACCAGCGTGCAAAGCCTGTTCGCCGCGCCGCCTGAATGGACCAACTGGCGTCGCACCGCTGACTACTATCCTGAAGGCTATTTGATCTGGCTCGAAGTGGATTCGTTGATCCGCCAGAAAACCAATGGACAGAAATCATTAAACGATTTCTGCCGTCTCTTCCACGGCGGCCAGAGCGGCCCGCCCATGGTTGTTTCGTACAAGTTTGAAGACGTAGTGGACGCTCTCAACAAAATTGTTCCCAGTGACTGGGCCACGCTGTTGCGCGAACGCCTCGATTCAAAGTCCGCGCACGCCCCCATGGGCGGCATCACCAATGGCGGATGGAAGCTGGTTTACACCGAGCAGAAAAACATCACCATGGACGCCCGCGAAAAAAGCGGCGGCAATCTTGACCTGAGTTTTTCTCTAGGCTTGATCGCCAGCAAAGACGGCGAAGTACGTGACGTAATTCCCGGCTCTCCCGCGTACTCCGCAGGACTCGGCCCAGGAATGAAGCTCATCGCCGTCAACGGACGCAAGTGGTCCAAAGACAATGTCCGCGCAGCCTTGCACGCAGGCATTCACAACCAGCAACCGCTGGCCCTGCTGGCGGAAAATGGCGAGTACTACAACACATATAACGTGAATTATCACGAAGGCGAACGCTATCCGCATTTAGTGCGTGAAGACGGCCAGCCAAATATTTTGGATGACATTATTAAACCGATGGCGCAGACCAACTAAAGGAATGAGTGAAATTTACCGTAGAGACGTAGCCCTGCTACGTCTCTCTCTTTTTAATTCCTAACAAAGTATGGGCGGCACAGATTTGCATTGACCACGACATCGCAACAAAGCCTTAGCTTTCTCCGTGCCTCCGTGTCTCCGTGGTGAAGATTAGTTTCTTTTATTGCTCGGCTTACGCCCTGCCCTTCGTAACCGCAGCAGTGCGTTCCAATTTGTCCCAGGCAAAAGGCTTGCCATCAATCGCGCGCTTCACCGTCTTCGCCAGCACTGCGGAAAAAAGCTGCCGGTAAGAGAAGCGCTGGAGCCATAGATGCAGCAGCAGCTGCGCGTCTTCACCTGTGCCTTCCACGCGGCGCTCCAGCAGAAACGCCAGTGCTGACGCCACGAAATCTATCGCCAGGAAAATCACAAAGTAAAATGCCAGCCGCTCAATGCTGCTGGGGTCCGTGCTTTCCGGATGGAAATACCTGGACGCAAGGTATTCCAGAATGCCAAATAAAAACATGATGTCAATAAACGGCGAGACCAGCGGCAGCATGATCTGGAAAATAATAATGTTAGGCAGCGCGATCCAGCCCAGCCGGCTCCGTTTGCGAATGGCCGCGCCGTGCTTCCACACCGCCTGCAGAATTCCAAACGACCACCGGAAGCGCTGGCGCATCAGGCCGTTGGCATTGGTCGGTGCTTCCGTAAAAGCCAGCGCGCGATCTTCATTCACCACGCGCCAGTTGTTTTCCAGCAATGACATGGTCAGGTCGGCATCTTCAGCCACCGTGTCAGTGTGATAGCCGCCGGCCTGGCGAACGGCGGTTACGCGCCAGGCTCCAATCGCTCCGGGCACCACGCTCACCGCGCCAAACACATTCAGTGCGCGACGCTCAAAATTCTGGCTGGTGATATATTCCAGCGCCTGCCAGCGTGTCCACAGGTTCACGCGATTTCCCACCTTGGCATTGCCTGCAACTGCGGCCACTGTGGCATCGGCAAAATGCGGCACCAGAATTGAAACCGCGTTGGGAGCAATCACCGTATCGGCGTCGATGCCCACGTAGATTTCATCTTTGGTAAATTTCAGCGCGTGGTTCAGGGCCTCTGCTTTGCCTGCGTTCGGCTTGGTCAGCAGTAGCACGCGGCCGTCTGCAATTTCTTTGGCAAACGTCTCCCGCACCACCGCAGAGGTGGCGTCTTTTGATCCATCATCCACCACAATCGTATGCAGGTTCGGATAATCCGAGGCCAGCGCCGAGCGCACCGTATTCGCAATCACTTTCTCTTCGTTATAAGCGGGAATAATAATGGTCACAGCCGGCTTGAAATCCGGGCCGCCCACCGGCGCTTGCTTGCGTAGCCGGTCAAACGTAGCCAGCGCGCCCACCCCCAGCAGCCGCGCGCTCATGAGCACGTCACCAATAAAAAACACAAACACAATAAACTGCGCCAGCCACTGCCCCAGGATGAAAACGTAACCATCCAGCCGCGCGCTCATCACCTCATTCGGCGACAGGCGCGGCATCACGTCGGCCCGCGTCTTGCCCAGCAGCTCTTCCACGGGAACAATCTTGAAGCCGCGCTCCCGCAGGCCTTCAATAATCTGCGGCAGCGCTCTCACCGTGGCGCTGCGATCACCGCCGCCATCGTGCAGCAGAATAATATTGCCGCAGTAAAGCGGAGCGCGCATCTCACAGCCTTTTGTTGCCTCACTCTGCGTCTGGTCAAAAACTTCTCTTACAATCTCCTCGGTCGTCTGGCCTTTTTTCCAGTCATTCGGGTCAATCTTCGAGCCCACCGTAATGTAGCCTTCGTTCTGCACCATTTCCAGCGGCCGCACCTGATCGGCCACATCCGGCTCCTGATCAATGGAATAGGGCGGACGGAAATACAGCGGCTTAACGCCCAGCTTGCTGGCAAAAAGCTTTTCCGTCAGCTGCAGCTCAACGCGCTTCATATACCACTGCGAAACGTCGCTGATGTCCGGATGCGTAAAGGTATGGTTGCCAATGTCATTGCCTTCGTCATAAATGCGTCGCGCCAGGCCGGGAAATTTCTGCGTCTGCAGGCCGATCAGGAAAAAAGTGGCCTTAGCATTTTCTTTTTTCAGGATGTCAAGAATCTTCGGCGTGTTGCTGGGATCCGGCCCGTCATCAAAAGTTATGGCGACTTCTTTTTCCTTCCAGCCATATTCCCTGATCTGGTAGGGCTGCGGCAACACCGTCATTTTTTCTGTGGTGATAAATTTTGTGTCTGGGTCCACGGTGAACGTGCGTTCGCCCGGGCTGGGCTGGCGCTGAATGATAAGAATTTCGCCGTTGCCTTCACGGTCAACATCTTCACCGGAAGGCACCACCTTGATCTTCTCTTCAGCATTCGCGTCGTTGGGATTGTCCCAGACCTTCCACAGAGAGCGGTCTTCTGATCCCAGTCGCCACAGTGCAAAAGTTCTTATGCCTTCTTCGCGCGCCGCGCGCATCTGGTTGAGCGCCGTCACGGCATCCAGATACCACACCTCGTGCTTCACGCCATTTTCTTCCTCATAACCAAAATGAGGATTGAGCGAATCCGGATCAAGATCAATATCTGAACCGGACTCAGTCGCGTGCAGCCATGATTCCTGAACGTTGTTCGTGTCCACGTTCACAACGCGTTTTGTCTTGGAGGAGGTTGCCCAGTCATAGCCATAACTGCCAATGGCGCAGATGATCTTGGTCTTGGGAATATCTTTGATTGCATCTTTGAGATTGGCGGTAAACCAGTCTTGCGCCGCTACCGGCCCAGGCTGGCTGGTCACCTGATGCTGGTCATAATTCATGATCACCAGTCCGTCAGACGCGGCCGCCAGCGCCGCATAGTTATAGTCTTTATCTGAAACCGGAACGTTCACATAAAGCCGCAGGCCGCGCGCATGCAGGTCCTGGCCCAGCTCTTGTATCAGCGCTAAAAAACCGGGCTGTGATTTCAGCGGAATTTCTTCAAAGTCCAGGGAAGCGCCCTTGAAGTTATCGCTCTTCAAGAAAAGCAGAAGCTGCGTGCGGAAAGTCTGCCGCGACTCAGGATTATCCAGAAACGGCCCAATGCTGCTCTGCCACTCTTTGTGTACCGGATCAAAATTATTGACCAGCGGAAAAACTTCCATGTCTGATTTTTCAGAGCGCAGAAAAGGCATCACGCGATCATCCGTGGAATGCACGCTGCCGTTTTCAATCACGGTAAACGGATGCGTCAGGTAGTCAAAGCCCTGCAAATGGCCATCCGGGCTGAGCATGTGCAGCCATTCCGGAAAGAGAATATCGATCTGCGGATAATATTCTTTTAAGGAAACAAAACTCGCAGCGTCCCACGTCACGTAATAGGCCGCGCGGATACCTTCATCCGTATTCAGCACAACTTCTGACGGCCGCGCCTTGGTTTTGCGATGGGTATTTTTTGCTTTCGTCCGGTGGCGATGCTCAATTTCTTTTATCGCCCTAAGATTGCGTTTCTGCTCCGGCATAAGCACGTGCGGCAGCGGGTCTGCCTGCACAAAAACGGTGACGATGAAAAACAGCACCAGCGCGCTGATGACCGCGCCCAGCACGCTAAACAGGACGCGCAAGCGGCCCCATCGCTTCCGTTCCGGATCATAAAAGATTGATTTTGCCATGGCAGGATCAGTACCAACTATCGTAAGCGGCACGGCACGGCAGGTCAATGCGTTGGGTTCGCTTTCTAAAATCCCGAAGCGGAGCGAAGGATCCCTGTTGCCACGAAGATGATCTAGCCACGAATCAACACGAATCAAAAACATCACCAAGAAAAATTCGTGTTTATTCGCGAAATTCGCTGGTAAATTGTTTTCTCCGCGCCTCAGCGGTGAGATTTACCATTACAGTTGAATGACTGAAGTCCCGCCTTTACACTGGCCTCTCTATTCCATGAAGACACTTATTGAATTTGTACGGCGCAACTGGCTCTTCTTTCTGCTGGCGACAATCGCAGGACTGGCCCTGCGGCTCATCTTTGTATTCCGCTTTCCCCACATCGCCGGAGACACGCTGGTCTATGGCGACATCGCCAAGAACTGGATGGACCACGGCATTTTCGGGCTCACAGACAATGGCATGGTGCGACCCACGCTCATCCGCCTGCCCGGCTATCCGGCATTTCTGGTGGTGATGTTTAAGATTTTTGGCCGTGAGCATTACACCGCCGTCATGGTCATGCAGGCGCTCATCGATCTCAACAGTTGTCTGGTAATCGCCGCGCTGGCCCTTGAGCTGATGAATGAACGCGCCGCCAAAGCCGCATACCTGCTGGCCGCGCTCTGTCCTTTCACTGCGAACTACGTGGCCGCGCCGCTTTCTGAAACACTCTCAATCTTTTGCCTGGCCCATGCTTTTTATTACGGCGTGCGCGGTTTGAAAGCGCTCGAACAAGAAACCCCCGAGTGGCATCTTTGGATCGTCACCGGCCTGTGGAGCGCCGCCGCTATTTTTATGCGTCCTGACAACGGGCTGGTGCTGGCTGCCCTTGGTCTGGCCATGCTCATTTTATTTTTCCGCAAATCAAACAAGCGCCAGGTGCTGGTAGCAGGTGTTCTACTGGCAGTGGTCAGCCTGGGACCTCTGGCGCCGTGGGCTGTCCGCAACTGGCGCGTATTTCATCTCTGGCAGCCGCTGGCTTCAAGATATGCCAACGATCCCGGAGAGTTTGTTCCCCACGGCTTTGATCACTGGGTAAAAACCTGGATGGTGGATTACGTTTCCGTGGAAGACGTGTACTGGCATGTATCGGGTGAGCCGGTAAATCCTGACGATCTGCCGGAACGCGCCTTTGACGGGCTTCCGCAATATCAAAAAACGCAGGCCCTGATTGCACGCTATAACGAACAGCTTTCTGTCGATGCCGATCTGGACGCCGAGTTTGATGCCATTGCCCGCTCCCGCGTGGAATACAATCCCATGCGCTATACCATCTGGCTGCCTTTCTTGCGCACCGCCGATATGTGGCTGCGTCCGCGCACTGAGATTCTGTATGTTGACACGCGCTGGTGGAATTTTAGTGAACACCCTAAAGAAAGCGCGTTCGCAATATTCTGGGCCGCGCTGAATTTATTCTTTTTGCTCGCCTGTTTCCGCGGCTGGATGCAGTGGAAGCTCGGCCTTGCCGGCGTCTTTGTAGTCAGCTTCATTCTTCTGCGATCCATGTTCCTGAGCAGCCTGGAAAACCCTGAACCGCGCTACATGCTGGAATGTTTTCCTGTAGTGCTGGCGCTGGCCGGCGGCGCGTTCGCCAAAAGCGTGGCCAAAATCAAAGCAACGGCAGATCAAGCTTAAAAAGCACGCCGCAGACGCCCCTTCGCAATAAACCTTTGCAGAATTTTCATTGCCCAAAAAATAAGCCCGCCGGTTTTGCAACCGGCGGGCCAGATCAAGGAGCGATCTTTGGTTAGGTTTAACTGTTGGTTAGAAGCTGACGCGTGCTCCGACGAAGACTGTACGCCCACCGGCGGCAGTCACTTTCGGATTGGCAAAATCGGTGCCGAACTGTCCCTTTCCAGCATCATCCAGGAAAGGATCTACGTTGGCAAAGTTGAAATGGTTTAAGACGTTGTTTGCCGTCAAGCGCATTTCAAAATTGGCCCGTTCACCGAGTTTGAAGCCTTTCATCACAGACATGTTGGCAATGTTGGATGGAGCATCCACCAAAGCGTTTCGCGGAGAGTTGCCAAACGGAGTACCAAATATCTGCTGGGCAAATCGCGCATTCACAATGAACCGAACGTTCGCATTGGTGATTGGAACAATATTGCCACCGTTGTTTAAGGAATTCAGGCTCAAGAGTGTGGTTGGGCTCAGGTTTGCGGTGTTGCAGATCGTTGGATTTCTGGTTTGACCTGCAGCAGGTACCGTCCCAAGGAAGGCCAGGCAATAGTCACCGGCAAAAATGCCCACCGTGTTTGCGGGAGCACTATTATTGCCGATGAATGCACGGGCAGAGTCCACGCCGCCAACGAAATTAGCGACGAAGGAATTGTCATAGAAATTACCAAAATTAGCTATGGAGAAACCACCCGCATTGGTGAGTGCAGCGTCGGAAACGCGCGCATCAGCCAACTGCTGGACGGTATAGGGTTGTCCTGAAGCCAGAACATAGTCAGCTGAAATCTGCCAGCCGCCCAGGATATGGCCGAACAATCCATGCTGTTCACGGTAGAACGGCAACTGTTCAACAAAGCTGACGGTGAAAGCATTCGGGATGTTCAGGCCGGAAAGTGAATGCTCGCCCTTGGTGAAGTCAAACTGGTTCTGCGCAAACGCCACGTTGTTTCCCGCAGTGTTTGTGCCGAAAATTTCGCTCACGTTGTCCGTGGTCTTGGCAAACGTGTACCCAGCCCTGACGGTCAGCTGTTTGAACAAATTGTTTGACCTGAACTCCAACTGCAAAGCATGGTAGTCAGAGTAGGAGGTGTTGGTGCGGCTGCGGAGTGAGCCCGTACCGCAGGCAACGCGGCCGATATCCGTGCCTGTTGTCTGTCCGGGACCAAGAAGCTGCTGTGTAGCAGTACAGCCGGTGACCCCTGATGGAATCAGGGTTGGAAAAACCTGGGCCAGGCCAGGGTTAGCAGCGGTACCCACAAATGGGTTGGCATCAATCGACTGGAACAGGTTGGTCCCTCGATTGCCTGCATAGCGCGCCTCAAAAGCAGAGTTCTTGCCGATCTGGCGCTCAAACCCAAAAGTCCAGCTATAGACGCGATCTGGAGAGAAGTTACTGCTGACGTTGCTCTCATTAAACGTCCGGGGATCAAAGGCTCCCAGCGTAAACGAGGGGGCCAGCAATGTGCGAACGTTAGGACCGGTTGGAGCAGCCGGCAGCGGGTGTGTGCCAGGACTGGCGATGGATTGGTTGAATACCTGCGGTGTCGCGCTGGCAATGTTCAGGTAGATGTTATAAAACGCCGGGTCATAGAGTTCGCGGAAGCCGCCACGGAACACGGTCTTGCCATGGCCCGTCATAAAGCCTCCCCATTCCGGTGAATAGGCAAAGCCGACTGAAGGTCCAAAGCTGTTCTTCGGTGCTGGCAACTCAGGAGATGTCCGAACTCCGATAGGCAGTGCCGGATTCCAGAAACCACCCGAGCCGCTCTCGCGGGCCAGAGTCTGGTCATGGAAAAGATTGGCAGGCTGTCCATAGTAGGACCAGGTCAGTCCCAGGTTTAAGGTAAGGTTCCGGCTGATTTTCCAGTCGTCGCCACCGTAAATGAACGTATCGTACTCGCGGAAATCGCTGACCGGATTACCCTGCGCAACGGTAATTGCGGCAGGCGTGTTGGCGAAGAAATTCGTGTAGTTGCTAAACGTATAAATTCCATTGATCGCAGGCAGGAATGTGTTCGGCGACCGTTGGTAGGTAAAGTTCGTTCCCGCTTTCAACTGGTGCTTGCCCAGAACGTAATTCCAGTTGTCTTGTCCCTGCCAGGTGTTGACCAGGCGGGCCTGTGGCAAATTGTTGGCCGGACCAAAGCCCAGTCCTCCCGTGATGCCAATGGAAGCCAGTGCCGTAGTAAGATTGGCTGGCGTTGGGTCAGTGTTGCCAATCGTGTTTCCGCCGAATCCAACATTCAAGCGGCCAAATGCCAGACGCGTCTCATTCACCATGTGCGATGAGAAGTTATGGGTCCAGCTAAGCAATGTACTCTGGCTCAATGCCAGAACATTGGTTACATAACCCGCAGCGCCGTTGTCCTGAGTGTTGAAGCTGTTTCCACGGTTGAAAAGATAACGCCCCGTGAAGCTGTCATTGGGCGTAATTTGGGCATCCACCTTTTCAACAAAATCATACCCATGAGAAGGAGTTCCCAGAACGCGCGTGATGCCGTCGAAGTCGTTTGCGACATTCGCCGGGTTCGCGGGGCCTGAAAGAATTGCAGCGCATCCCGTGGCAGGCGTAGCCGTTGTAATGGGCCTGATCGTAGGATTGCCAGCTTTGATACCCCAGGGGCCAAAAGTGCTGAGAGCGGCAACTGCGGCAGCGCCGGTACCAGTAGGGAAACAGGCGGCCAGTTTCGCCAATCCTTGCGGAGTTGGCGTGGGACTGGTGCTGGTATAGACCGTATTGGCTTCCACTATCTGGTTATCGAAACCGAAAAATGAAAACACCCTGTTCTTCACTATCGGGCCACCAAGGGTCATGCCGGTGAATTCGTTATTGCTGCGTGGCGGGCCGCTGAACGGATTGCAAAGCGGATTCGTCGAGGGGCAAGCGCCTGTAGGAGAGATGGAAGCGGGTACAGCTCCGGGCTGGTTCGTGTTCTTTTGCGTATTGGTCAGCGCATTCAGATAGGAATTATTTTCATATCCAAAGATGCTGCCGTGCCACGCATTGCTGCCTGACTTGGTGATAATGTTGACCACCGAGCCGGCATTGCGTCCGTACTCTGGACCAAAATTATTCGTGACAATTACATATTGCTGCACGAATTCAACGTTGGAAAGGAAAAGACCCGGTCCACCAACGCTATTATCGTTGTTGTTCTGACCATCGATTTCCTGGTCATTGTTGCGGCCGCGAAGACCGTTACTGGAGAAGCCACCGCCATTTGTATTGGAAAAGTTGTCGCTGCGGGTGGCCACCACGCCAGGAACAAACAGTGCCAGACGGTCCAGTCCTTCATTTTCCTGAATCCCCGCGAACGTGCTTAACGCAAGACCGGAAAACGTGCTGCTTACCTGCGCCTGCGTTGTTTCAATAAGCGGCGCCTCGCCAACAACCTCCACTGTAGTTGAGGCCTCACCCACTGACATGTGGATTGAACCCATGCCAGCGTCCTTTCCAACGCCTACCACTACGCTGGTTGACTCTACTGTCTTAAAGCCTTTCGCGGAAACCTCAACGTTATAGCTTCCAATCGGAAGCAGGTTCAAACGGTAAACGCCTGCACCGTCTGTTGTTGTTGTAAATGCGACCCCTGTGTCTATGTTTTTCGCTTTTACCTGTGCACCAGGTACCACCGCTCCCTGTGGGTCGACTACCGTGCCCGAAATCGAGCCCTTAACGACCTGTCCCACAGAAGGGATGCCCCATACCAGTGACAGCGTAATCGCAAATAACGATGCGAAGTAACGCAGCTTATTCATTTTCTCTCCATTTTGGTTGGAAAATGACAACAGGAAGGCCCTATACCCCAATACGACCCCCAGTGCCCCCCATCTGTCTATGGCATGCCTAGTGGCAACTAAGGTTCCATTACTTTCGTACCTTAATTATCATAAGTTTACAATTCTTAACTCTATGATTACATACTTAATTCCATATACCTACGCACCTAGGTATCCCGAATTGTGAATTTTTGTTAAAGCGCGAAATTCTGAAAGGTCACTTAACC
>DASXZE010000284.1:0-49541 GCA_036502105.1 Candidatus Angelobacter sp.
CTATGCCCAGGTTAAATATGCCCCCGACTTGATATTTGTTTTTCGCGGCCCCATTCTGCGGTGTTCAAAAGGAGATTTGTCGGCCGAAGTGAAACGGGTCGTCTGGCATGAGGTTGCACACTGGCTTGGCTACGAAACCGAGGCGCAAGTGGAGGCCCTGGGTTTATGAGCCTCCACGAACTACGGTGGCAAGTGCATTGCGATGTTTCAAGAACCATGGAAATCAGCACATGCCGAGGGCTTTTACAGCATCGTGGACACTGGCGAAAAGAACCTTGTTCATACTCACAAAATTCAGATAATCGTTACCCGCTACGTAGGACTCCGCGCGAACCCAATCCATCTGCTGCCAGAATAGGGTGGAGATGCTTTCCATCTCAGGTTGATGCAAGGCAAAACAATAGTTCACGAATACGCTGAGGTGTCCGCGCCCTCCCGGTACCTCGAAGATGTTCTCTTGAAGGTGGCTCGTCCCGAGGTCTGTGGGATTGTTGAAGATGTACCACTCATCCCAACCTTCACGCGATAACTCTTCTGCATGTTGAATCTTGGGGCTGTACGCAATCTTTTTACGGCTGTACCAACCAGCCGCCATCTCCTTGTCAGTGGGCATCATCTGGCTGCTGTCGATTGAGGTGGCTGCGATGAATTTTCCGAGTACGCATTTCCGGGCAGAGTTGCAGGAGGTCGAATTGTTCGTCAGTGACCAGCCATTCGTAGTGGCCTTGCGATCCCACCGTGAGCATTAGATATTGCTTGTACGTGAGCCGACGGATGCCCTCCAGGACTTGGGCAAGTTCATCTCAACATTCGAGGATTCTGAGTCTGACGGTTGATAGAGGTGGAGTTTAAATCCATCGCTTTGTCAGCTATTTGATCGCGATTCGCAAAGAGAAGGTATTTGGGCGAACGTGCGACACTACTTTTTAATTTGCCCTAGAAAGCTTAAGTCCATGCAGCGGTCGATAGCTGACCTGTAGAGAGACACCAATGTCGGTTTTGGGCGTCGCGGATAACAACGGAAAACTCCAGTGCTCATATGTTGCTGCGCCAGTCAAAGCCAGACCACCCCATTTCACCACGGTTCCGCTCAAGTCAAAATCTTGTAAGTAGCCGCCTTCGAGGAAGGCTGGATTCACGTGCTGGTTTCGGTAGTGGAATTGCACATTATCGGTCGCATTGAAACGGTATGTGGACCAGCCGTTTACGCCGCGGCCTTCACGGCCAATTGCATTGCCGATAATTTGCCCGTAATTCGTGTAGCCACTTAGATAATGTACATTGAAATAGGCGACTCCGATTCCTCGTAAATTAGGTATGTCAGTGTAGATGCCTTCGGCCCTTAGATCGAGCTTCGCGACCTTGGGAATTCGTGGCATATAAAGGCCGCTGCGAAATGCTGACTTTCGCGGAAAGGAAATCGGCGAGTATTCGTCTTCGGTGAAAGAGTCTCCGTAAAACGTAAGCCAGTCCCGAAGCCACGGTACTCGATAAGAAAAATCAAAAGCCGAGCGGCGGTCTCCCGGATCGGTGGGTTCACCCGGAATGGTATTTCCGGTCGGGGAATAGCTACGCAAAAGGCTGTGTAGAGTCAAAGGGAATCCCGGACCGCTCAGGATCGCGGTTGCTCCAAAACCGAATTCAAGATTGCTGGTTGGCTTGAACGAGATCTTTTCGCCTTGAATAAAGGGATGAGGATGAAGCGGCGCACTCACCACTTGCCGGATGCCGGCACCATTCACAAATGATACGAACTGCTGACCTTCCAGCTGACCCCAGAATGCCTCGAGGCGTATTTTGCCAATGAGGCGAAATATCCAGGGGAGTTCAAAGGGCTTCGCTCTTGAGATGCGAAGCATCGGCAGCGGCTCTGCATTGTTGCTGGCTAGAAATGGGCCGTCAGCGCCAGGCCCCCACCATAAGGTCTGGTTGCCGAATGAAATCACATTATTGTGAAAGTTGTACGACACGTAAGCGTCAAGCAATCGGAACCGGTCGAGTGAATCAGTTCTCTGCGGTGGCGCGAATGGTAGCCCTTCAAGGTTAGTAATTGCCTGTTGGGCCGGGGCGTCGAGCAGAGGCACCGTGCCGGCATGCTGATATTCCCCTCTGGCGTAAAAGGCAAGCGGACCGACAACCGCGCGCATCGAAGTGCCGGTGATTTCGTTCACTCCACGTCCAAAGGGCCGTCCGAAATCGTCGGTAAAGGTCTTCGCGAAGTGATAATCATCGGTAAGAGGAGTGCCCGATAGAAATCCGATGCGGGTGTAGACATCTTCGAGCCATGCTCCGGGCTGTGTCTGCTTTCCCTTAATTTCGGGAGCGAACTCGGCCGCAAGTTGCGCATAAGTAGAGGCCCATGGACTTGAATCGTGTAATTCAATTGCTTGGCCAGCTTCTTCTACGAGGCGCGCGCATTCTTGGCGAGTCCAAGGGCGCATACCGGTTTCGGCAGTGTTGATATATCCGAGGGCTTCGAGCCGGTCAAATTCCGCGTAAACCCAACTGTCAATTGATACGTAGGTAGTCCCGGTCTGGGGGCCTTCAAAGCGGCGCCCTTCAGGGATGAAACTGCCATAGGCGCTATCATCAAGTTCGGAGTCATGGTGCCTGTCATAAACCTGGCGACCAACCAGCCATCCCAGCACGCTACCAACAGCGACGTCCGAAGGGAAGTGCTTACGACCTGTCACCCTCGCAACACTTACCGCCGACGCCGTGCCGTACGCAAGCGTTTGCGAAAGCCATCCTGGATATTCATGAGCAATTACAGAGGCAGCTGTCCAACTCAGCATGGCGTGATCTGACGGAAAGGAAGGGCTGGAGAAGTCTTGAAAGAACTTACCTTGCCCCCCAATGCGCGTAGGCGGTTGCCGCCCGAACACGCTTTTGAGTGCTTCGTCAACCGCGAAGGTGTTGATTAAACCTTCCGCGGTCAAGAGACCCGTTTCTCTTGCGCGACCTGATCGGCTCTACGTTCGTGAATCCAGGGACATGGCAGATACCAAAGCCGCGAGCGTGCAATGACCAGGACCGACTTGCTGGATCTCATCGCGCAGCATACACGAGACATATTACCTGGGCTTAACGCTCATCAATTCGTGGCGTCCGACCGGCTGGTCGATCTGGGCGCCAACTCCGTGGATCGCGCTGAAATTGCGATGCTCGTGCAGGAATCGCTTGGCTTGGCGGTTTCCCGCGTCGAACTGTTCGGGCCCAAGAACATCGGCGATTTAGCCGATTTGTTTCTCCAGAAAATTAATGCTGCCTAAACCAGTCATTACCGGGATTGGCGTCATCTCGGCCATCGGGCAGGGCAAATCTGAATTCGCCAGTGCCTTGCTTGAGGGGAAGACGGCCTTCAGTGTAATGCAGCGCCCCGGGCGCCAGCGTGGGTCCGCCTTTCTTGGCGCCGAAATCGGCGAGATCGCGTTTCCGCCGGAAATACCCCGGCAGACATTGCGCGCCGCTTCGTTCTCCGCGCAGGCTGCGCTGGTGGTTCTGCAGGAAGCGTGGCACGAGGCGCGGTTGTCTGACGTTGATCCGCGCCGCATCGGTCTGATCGTGGGCGGCTCTAACATTCAGCAGCGCGAGTTGGTGCAGACTCATGAAAGCTATCGTGATCGTTCCATGTTCCTGCGGCCGACCTATGCGCTGTCATTCATGGATTCAGATCTGTGCGGCTTTTGCACAGCGCAGTTTGGGATCCGCGGGCTGGCGTATACGGTGGGCGGCGCGTCAGCGAGCGGTCAATTGGCAATTATTCAAGCCGCGCAAGCAGTGCTGGCCAATCAAGTTGAGGTTTGCATTGCGTTGGGCGCATTAATGGATTTGTCGTATTGGGAATGCCAGGGTCTGCGCGCACTCGGCGCCATGGGCTCTGACCGCTATGCCAGTGAGCCATCGCTCGCGTGCCGGCCTTTTGACCGCGATCACGACGGATTCATATTTGGCGAATCCTGCGGCGCTGTGGTTATCGAGTCATTGCAGTCGAGCCAGCGTCGCGATGTAGAGCCATATGCCGTTTTACATGGCTGGGGAATCGCAATGGACGGCAATCGCAATTCTGACCCATCCCTGGAAGGGGAAACACGGGCGATTCGGAATGCGCTTGGGGCATCCGGATGGCCTTCTGTTCAGGTCGACTACGTCAATCCGCACGGTACCGGGTCTCTTCTGGGTGACGAAACGGAACTGAAGGCCCTGCATGCCTGCGGCGTGACGGATGCCTATCTGAATGCAACCAAGTCTCTGATCGGTCATGGCTTGACCGCTGCTGGAACGGTTGAAGTGATTGCGACTCTCCTGCAGATGAAGGCCGGCCGGTTACATCCCACTAACAATCTCGAAAACCCCATTGATCCAGATCAGAATTGGGTAAGGAACACGCCGATCGATTATTCGATTGGAAATGCGCTGACTTTGAGCATGGGGTTTGGCGGAATCAATACGGCGCTATGCTGGCAGCGCAATCACTAAGCACGAATGCTGACCTTCTGCGTCTTAAGCATGAGTGAAGAACGCGTATGGTCAAAAAACTCATCCGCGCCAGCGAGGGTACTGACAGGCATGGGCAACTCGATATCGCAAATTCTACTCTGCGATGTGCCGGCTTTGGCGTGTGAGAATCAGCAATCGCAAGTAGCGGTAGCTCCTGAGTACGACAGATAACCACCGCTACAGCTGCGGCATCGTAGCAGAAAGGCAAGAGTGCCTAAGGAGAGAGCAATGAAGAAAACCATTCTATGGACCACCGCCTCACTGAGCGCAATATTATTTTTTAGCATGCTTCCAGACATCAAACGCTATATCAAGATCTCCAGCATGTAATTACAGCAATAATTCTGGAAAATAGTTTGCGAAGTTGATCAATCACTCATTCAGAGAAGCTGCTACAGGCGCTTGATTACCCGCTGCACCAGCATCTCTGGATGCTTTTAATTCTCGGTGATCCTCTTTCGCAAATGTCAGTCTATTGTTTCTTAATCCCCTATGACTCCAAACTAAGGTGCCGCCCAATTTTTATTGGCCGTACTTTTTATTTGGTACACAACAAGACACCTTCCGATTAATAAGTGCATCAGATTTTTATTAGAGTCCATTTCTCGGATTCCGATATTCCTGCATTTTTTATTCGTGAATTGCGGCTGTCGAGCTGGATTCACCCACGGGTCGCAATCGATTCTGGTTGTGATTCGTATAGCGAGAAAGTCCTGAGCAAGGAGATGCGCTATGGCAGAGCTACCTTATGGCCGGAAAACTCAAAAAGCTCCGGCTGTTGCGGAAATACATATAGTCTGGATCACCGCTGGATTAGGTTGCGACGGGGATTCGGTTTCAATTACTGCTGCGATGCAGCCCAGCGTTGAAGATGTATTGCTGGGGGCAATCCCGGGCCTTCCTAAAGTCCATTTGCACAATCCAGTTCTGGCTTATGAAAACGGCGGCGAGTTCCTGAGTTTTTATCATCAGGCCGCGCAGGGAAGACTGGATCCTTTTGTGCTGGTGGTGGAAGGTTCCATTCCGAACGAGAAGATTAAGCAGGAAGGCTACTGGGCAGCAGTGGGAACGGATGACAAGACTGGACAACCTATAACCACCAATACCTGGATTGATCGGCTGGCCCCCAAAGCATTAGCGGTGGTCGCCATCGGCACATGTGCGGCCTATGGTGGGATTCATGCGATGGAAGGAAATCCTACCGGGTGCATGGGGCTGGCGGATTATCTGGGGTGGGGATGGAAATCAAAAGCAGGGTTGCCGATTGTGAATGTTCCGGGCTGTCCGGTGCAGCCGGATAACTTTATGGAGACGGTGCTCTATCTTCTATATCAGGTCGCAGGACTGGCGCCGATGATCCCGCTCGATGAGCAGCTTCGTCCGAAGTGGCTTTTTGGAGCCACAGTGCATGATGGCTGTGATCGCGCTGGATATTATGAGCAAGCTGACTTCGCGGAAAATTATGGTTCGCCCAAATGCCTGGTGAAGCTTGGCTGCTGGGGCCCTGTTGTAAATTGCAACGTCCCCAAACGCGGATGGATGGCGGGCATCGGCGGCTGCCCCAATGTGGGCGGCATCTGTATCGGCTGCACCATGCCTGGCTTTCCCGATAAGTTCATGCCATTTATGGATGCGCCTCCGGGATCCAAAATATCAGGCACCGCGATTGCGCCTTATGGGAAAGCCATCCGTCTGCTGCGCTCCATTACAAATTCCACTGTTAACAAAGAGCCAAAGTGGCGGCATCCCCGGACTAAACTCACCACCGGCTATCACCCAAAGTCCTATTAACCGATACCGATAAGGAGCTTCGCGATGGGCACTATTACTTCTACGGAACAAGAAATTCCTCTTAAGCCAAAACAACTGGTGGAAATGAACTGGGATCCGATTACCCGCATTGTCGGGAGCCTGGGTATTTTTACCAAGATTGATTTTGCTAATCGCCAGGTCGCGGAGTGCCACAGCACGTCTTCAATTTTCCGCGGCTATAGCATTTTCATGAAGGGCAAAGATCCGCGCGACGCTCACTTTATTACCAGCCGTATCTGCGGAATCTGTGGAGACAACCACGCCACCTGTGCCACCTATGCGCAGAACATGGCTTTTGGAATTCGTCCGCCTGATATTGCGGAATGGATCGTGAATCTTGGCGAAGCCGCTGAGTACATGTTTGACCATAATATTTTTCAGGACAACCTGGTCGGTGTGGACTTCTGCGAGCAGATGGTGAAAGAGACAAATCCCGGCGTGTTCGCCAAGGCGGAGAAAACTGAAGCGCCGGGAGCCAAACTACACGGATACAAAACGATTGCGGACATTATGCGAGCTCTGAATCCCTTTACAGGCGCTTTTTATAAAGAAGCGTTGCAGATGAGCCGTCTTACCCGCGAGATGTTTTGCCTGATGGAAGGCCGCCACGTGCATCCTTCCACTCTTTATCCGGGTGGCGTGGGAACCGTGCCTACTGTTCAGCTTTTTACGGATTACCTGGTGCGTCTCATGAAGTATGTGGAATTCATGAAAAAGGTAGTTCCACTGCATGACGACTTGTTTAATTTTTTCTATGAAGCGCTGCCGGGCTATGAGAAGGTCGGCCAGCGTCGCGTACTGCTGGCCTGTTGGGGATCGTTCAACGATCCAAAATACTGTGACTACACCTACAAAAACATGACTGATTGGGGACGCAAAATGTTTGTTACCCCGGGAATCGTCGTCGATGGCAAGCTTGTCACTACGGATTTGGTGGACATAAATCTGAATATCCGCATCTTGCTGGGTAGTTCTTACTACGATGACTGGCAAAATCAGGAAACTTTTGTATCAAGGGACCCGCTCGGCAATCCAGTGGACCAGAACCATCCCTGGAACCAGACGACGATTCCCCGGCCGCAGAAGCGTGATTTCGATAAAAAATATACCTGGGTCATGTCGCCGCGCTGGTATGACAAGCGGACGAAAGACCATCTAGCTCTTGATACGGGCGGTGGACCAATTGCCCGTTTGTGGTCAACCGCGCTTGCCGGCCTGGTGGATATTGGCTACATAAAATCTACCGGCAGCAGCGTGAAGATGTATCTCCCCAAAACTACGTCACTGCCTGAAGTTGAGTTTGAATGGAAGATTCCTAAATGGAGCAACGCGATTGAGCGTGATCGCGCGCGCACTTATTTTCAGGTTTATGCAGCTTGCTGCGCGCTGCATTTTGTGGAGAAGGCGCTGGCAGAATTGCATGCGGGCCGCACGCGCACCTGGACCGACTTTAAGGTTCCAGACGAAGCCATTGGATGCGGCTTTCATGAGGCTGTCCGCGGCGTGCTCTCACACCATGTAGTCATTCGTAAAGGAAAGATCGCCAATTATCATCCATATCCTCCCACGCCGTGGAATGCCAATCCGCGTGATATTTACGGCACACCCGGCCCCTATGAGGATGCGGTGCAGAACACGCCAATTTTTGAAGAGAACGGTCCGGATAGATTCAAGGGGATCGATATTATGCGCGCTGTGCGGAGCTTTGATCCTTGTCTGCCATGCGGTGTGCACATGTATCTCGGCAACGGGAAGACGCTGGAGACGCATCACTCTCCAATGTTCGGCATGCAATATGGAACCTAGTTCTCCTCACTCCGCATTTCAGAAGGTGACGCGTGGTCGATGAAAAGGGATTTCGTGAACGGCTCCAGAACATCGGGCAGCTCATCTCTGGTCTGGATGAAATAGCAGACAAAAAGGCGCAGGCCTCGGCCCGCGAGCTTACGCAACTCATCATGGCGCTTCATGCTGACGGCATGGAGCGAATGATGGAGATAGCTTTTGCCCACGGGATTGCCGGAGCAGAGATCATCGAGCAACTTGGGCGCGATCCAATGGTTAGCAGCCTGCTGGTACTTCATGGGCTGCATCCAGACGATATACAAACCAGAGTGGCGCGAGCAGTTGAGCAAGTTGCAGTCAAGCTGCGCAAGCAGGACGTAGAAGTTCAACTACTTAGTGCCGATCATCAAGCGGTTCAGATAAGTGCCCATACAAATGCCCACGCTTGCGCCTCGACTGCTGCAACCGTGCGCGCGGAAATAGAAGACGCAATTTATCAAGCGGCGCCGGAAGTTGAGTCACTGGTGATTGAAGGCCTTGAGTCCAGAAGCGCCAACGGTTTTGTAAACATTGATCAATTAATGAACCAGGCTACTGCCGCAAATCTGTTGGAAAGCAAAGCCGGAGACTAAGCGTGGACGGGAAGCCGCTATTACCCAACCCGATGGCGCAAGCGGAGAATGCCACTCCGATGGCGAGTGCATTTGGAATTCTTCGCCAGTTTGCCCGCAAGCGCCCTGCTATTGAGCGCTGTGAACTTTGCAGTGCTGCCCTTGAGCATGAGCATCCGCATTTGATTGAGCTTGCCGCCCGTAAGTTGCTGTGTGCCTGCGGAGCCTGTGCTCTGCTCTTTGACGGCGGTGCCAATGGCAAATACAAACGCGTGCCGCGTGATCCTCAATTTCTGGAATCGTTTCATATGACTGACTCTCAATGGGACGCACTTATGATTCCCATTAATATGGCGTTTTTCTTTTTTTTCAGTATTGAGAACAGAGTTGTCACGCTCTATCCGAGTCCGGCAGGGGCAGTGGAATCATTGCTTTCCATGGATATGTGGAATGAGATTGTGGAGGAAAATCCAGCGTTGCGCGGCATGAAACCAGATGTAGAGGCATTGCTGGTGAACCGGGTTGGGCATGCCCGCGAGGCCACCAAGGCCGAATATTTTATTGCACCCATGGATGAATGTTACAAACTGGTAGGCCTCATACGTTCGCAGTGGCGGGGGCTTTCCGGCGGAACTGAAGTCTGGCAGGAAATCGGCAATTACTTTACTGCATTACGGCAAAAAGCAATCGTAGTAAATAATGAGGAGCCGCATGCCTGAACTTGCCTTCCATGTTGAAGAGGCTGTTGTTATGCCGTTTGCGGCTGCGCCGTCTTTGGCATTTAAACTCCGCATCAAAAATCAGCCAGCCGAGGAGAGTATTCATACCATCGCTCTTCGCTGCCAGATTCTTCTGGATGTAACCCGTCGCCGTTATTCTTCGGAAGAACAAAAATGCATGCTCGATCTTTTCGGCGAACCTGAGCGCTGGGGCCAGACTCTCCGCAATTTGCTCTGGACGCATGTCAACGTGGTGGTGCCGGGATTTAAAGATAGTACGGTGGTGGAACTCCCCGTGCCGTGTACGTTTGATTTCAATGTGGCCACCACCAAGTACTTTGAAGGCCTGAATGAAGGCGACATACCGATCTTGCTTCAATTCAGCGGAACGGTTTTTTATGCGCAGCCCGACGGACTGCTTCAAGTCGCGCCTATCTCATGGCAGCATGAATCCAGATTCAAACTACCGCTAAAAATCTGGCGTCAAATGATGGAGACTTATTATCCCAACACCGCGTGGCTGTGCCTACGCCGTGACGTGTTTGATCGGCTTAATCAATATAAGACGCAACAGGGAATCCCCACGTGGGAAGCATTAATCGAGACATTGGTTCCAGCCGAAGAGGCGGTGGCGAAATGAACGTTGGCATTGTGGACCAGATCGCCAGGGCAGTGCTCTATGAAGGCTATATGCTTTATCCCTACCGCTCTTCGTCGGTAAAGAACAAGCAACGCTGGAATTTTGGCGTGCTGTATCCGCCTGCTTATGCTGAAGCTCAAAGCGGCGCCGATGCCAGCATGTCACAAACAGAGTGTCTTGTAGCCGGCGCTGTGATTCCGGCGCTGGAAGTGCGCGTCAGGTTTTTGCAACTCGTAGAAAGATCCATCGGTAAATTTGCGACGGCCGCCAGGGATTTACCTGATGGCGGCGGTACAGGATTCAATTTGGTGGAGCGGCTGGAAATAGATGGAAAAGCTTTTCAGCCTGGGCAGGAAGCCGTAGAACGTGAGATATCCCTGCATCTGTTATACGGAGATTCTCTGACTCTTGAGCCAACGCTGCGCCAATTCAGTTTTCCCGCTGGTACTCAAGTTGAAATGCTTCGCAGCCAGGATGGCTCTATCCACGGCGTGATCGTGCGGGAGCACAAAGAATTAAATATCGGTGTTGAATTTGTGGCCCATTCGCACGGCAGCGATCTCTTCCGCGTAACTGTACGCACAAAAAACCTGACTCCTTTTGCCATGGCAGATCAGGTCAGCCGTGATCAGGCATTAGCGTCATCTCTCCTTTCGGCGCATGTGGTGCTTGGAGCCAAGACGGGAAAGTTTATCTCACTCCTGGAGCCGCCGGAGGATCTGAAAACTCAAGTTGCCGCGTGCAACAACATTGGCACGTGGCCGGTTCTGGTGGGCAACGCAGATGAGAAGGACACGTTGCTTTCATCGCCCATCATTCTTTATGACTATCCCCAGATCGCTCCGGAAAGCGCAGGCGACTTGTTTGATGGAACGGAAATTGACGAGATCCTTTCCCTCCGCATCATGACCCTGACGGAAGACGAAAAGCGCGAGATGCGCGAATCAGACGACAAGACCCGCCAGATTCTGGAGCGAACCGAAGCGCTTCCCCCTGAGCAGCTTATGAAACTGCACGGGGTAGTGCGCGCGTTGCGCCCTCTGAAAGAGGAGGCTTCATGAATGAGTGGGAGTGGCAACTTCTGGAAGACAAAAACGTTGTTGATCATGTGGAGATGAACGGCGAGATAGTCAGAGCCGGCGACCGTGTGCGTCTTTGCCCCCGCGAAGGCGGGGACATTATGGACATTGCTTTGCGCGGGCAGTTGGCCACCATCGAAGCGCTTGAGCAGGATTATGAAGGCAAGATGCATGTTTGCGTCGTACTGGACGACGATCCCGGACGCGACCTGGGCATGCTCCGCCAGCCTGGGCACCGTTTCTTTTTTGATGTAACTGAGGTTGAACCGCTACCTGAAACTGCCGGGCAGAAAAAAATGGCTAAGCAGAAGCCGGTCATTCTGGTGGCAGGCATCGGCAATATTTTTATGGGTGACGATGCTTTTGGTGTGGAAGTGGTAAAGCGTTTGTCTGCCAGGCCATTACCCGAACAGGTGCGCGTCATAGACTTCGGCATTCGCGGGCTTGATCTTGTCTATGCATTGCAGGATGGCTATGACACAACCATTCTTGTGGATGCATGTCCACAGGGGCAACCAGCAGGAACGGTTTGCGTGATTGAGCCTGATCTGAATGCCACCGATGCAAATGCAGCAAGCGAAGTAGTGGATTCACACGGCATGGATCCGATGAACGTGATTCGCATGGCAAAATCGATGAATGCGCCATTGAAGCGCTTGCTGGTGATTGGCTGTGAGCCGGAGACGCTGGGCGGCGAGCAAGGACAGATGGGATTGAGTGTTCCGGTTGAGGCTGCGCTGGATGAAGCTGTCCGCGTGGTTGAGAGCGTGGTGCAGCGGATTCTGGATGGCACCTGGCAAGACTCACGAAGTATTGAGAAGAATCCTTAAGTGCCATGCAGGAGCGGTGAGTCCAGGCTGGGTTGAGCTGACATAAGCCTGAAGTCGAAGATATTTTGAGCGGAGTCCAATTATGTGCCTGGCAATTCCAGGAAAGATAATCGATATAGTTCACGGAACTCCGACTTTGGGGACCGTTGAAGTGGTTGGTGTGCGTCGCAAGGTGGATCTTGGCCTTTTGCAGGATGACATGCCGGTTCCCGGAGACTGGGTTCTTATTCATGTTGGTTTTGCCATGTCCAAGATCAGTGAAGCTGATGCGCTTGACCAGATGCGCATGCTGGCCGTGCTTGGCGAAGCCGAACAGGCCATGCAGGAAGTGGAAGGCTATGGATTTGAAGATCCTGGATTGGAAGGCCCAAAGCCAGGCCCAGGACTGGAAGATTTAAGAACGAAGCCGAACTGATTGTAAGAAGCATTTAAGTTGTCCGGAGGAATGAATGCGTTTTGTCGATGAGTTTCGCGATCCGGAAATTATTACCAAAACAGCGGAAGAAGTGCGCCGGCTGGCGGATCCGGCAAAGCATTACCGGTTGATGGAAGTGTGCGGCGGACACACGCATGCAATCTATCGGTTTGGATTGAAGGACATACTTCCTGCAAACATTGAATTAATTCACGGCCCTGGCTGCCCTGTCTGCGTGCTGCCCATGGGGCGGATTGACGATGGTCTTGCGGTTGCGCAAGAACCCAACGTGATCTTCGCCGCCTTTGGTGACATGATGCGCGTGCCGGGAACGCAGGGCAGTCCTCTGGAACACAAGGCCCGGGGGATTGATGTTCGCATTGTGTATTCGCCGTCAGACGCATTGAAGCTGGCGCGCAATAATCCTGAAAAGCATGTCATGTTTTTCGCCATTGGTTTTGAGACCACGGGGCCTTCCACTGCGCTGACGCTCATGCGCGCCAGGGCTGAAGGCATCCAAAATTTTTCTGTCTTCTGCAATCACGTAACAATTATTCCCGCGATCCGGGCAATTCTTGATTCACCTGACATGCGGCTGGATGCGTTTATTGGTCCCGGACATGTTTCCACGGTGATCGGATGCCGCCCGTATGAATGGATTGCCGTGAATGAAGGCAAGCCAATTGTCGTCTCCGGCTTTGAGCCGCTGGACATGTTGCAGTCCATCGTAATGATTCTGCGCCAGATGCGGGCTGGAGAATCGAAAGTTGAAAATCAGTATAAGCGCGTAGTGCCGTGGGAAGGGAATCGCGCGGCATTGCGGGCCATGGCAGAGGTCTTCGAACTGCGTCCGTATTTTGAGTGGCGCGGGCTGGGTTTTATTTCGCAATCGGCCTTGCGCATACGCGATGAATACGCGCAGTGGGATACGGAGCAGCGTTTCCATGTTCCCGGCATACGCGTGACCGATCCCCGGGCAGCTCAGTGTGGTGAGGTTTTAAAGGGTGTGCTCAAACCGGCGCAATGCAAATTGTTTGGCCGTGAGTGCACACCAGAACATCCAATTGGCGCGTTAATGGTTTCAACCGAGGGCTCATGCGCAGCGTATCACAGTTACGAACACCGCAAGAATCTTCTGACCAGCATTCAGACCGCGGCCTGAACGAATCGAAGGCCGCTATTAAAACTGCGCTGCCCGTGGTGCGCTTTCGTGACCCACAGATAGAAATGGCGCACGGCGCTGGCGGCAAAGCCAGCCGCAAACTGGTGGAAGGATTATTTGTTCCGATCCTCTCCGGCGCTCTGCCGCAATCACTGACCGACGCGGCACAGGTGCAGATCAATGGCGCACCCATGGCTATCACCACAGACAGTTTTGTTGTTAAGCCGCTGCGGTTTCCCGGTGGATCTATTGGTGAACTCGCCGTCAACGGCACCATGAATGATCTGGCAGTTTCAGGCGCAGTGGGAAAAGCGCTGGTCACTACATTCGTTCTTGAGGAAGGCTTGCCCACAGCCGTGCTTGAAGCTGAAGTGCGCGCGATGGCTGAAGCTGCGGCGCGAGCTGGTGTATCGATTGTTGGCGGCGACACAAAAGTTGTGGAGCACGGCAAGGCTGACAAGATGTACATCAGCACCACAGGAGTGGGAGAAATGCTGTCCGGCGTGCGAATTGATGCAATGTCCGTTCGTGTGGGCGATAAAGTAATTCTCTCAGGGCCAATCGGCGATCATGGCATCACTATCTTGTTAGCGCGTGGCGATCTGGATTTTGAAGCTGACTTGCGCTCTGATACGCGTTGCATTCTTCCACTCGTCAAGGCGCTGGCCAAAGAAGCTGCGCCGGGGATTCGCTGGATGCGCGATCCAACTCGCGGCGGTGTAGCTACATCTCTGAATGAGCTGGCGCACGATTGCGGGCTGAGCATCACGATTTTTGAAGAACAACTGCCCGTGCGCGATGAAGTGCGCGGAGCCTGCGAATTGCTGGGGCTGGATCCACTGCACATAGCAAATGAAGGCCAGTTTCTTGCCGTGGTTGCCGGAGAGTACGCTGACGCTGCGATGAATGCTTTAACCCTGGCAGAAGGCGGCGACGGGGCAAGAATCATTGGTGAGGTACGCGAACAACCTGCTTCAGCGGTTCTGGTTACAACCAAATATGGAGGAAGCCGGATTATCGACATGCTAGTGGGAGATCCGCTGCCTCGCATCTGTTGACTGAGTATTCAGCCATGCTGACAACTTCCAAACCTGAAATCGCGACTCAGCTTGCCACGCAGATAAAAGATCGGTTGCTTGCTCGCAATCCGATCATCGAAGAGTATTTCTTCCGCAATGCATTGCCGTTGGCCCATGCCTGCCGGGAGATGTCTGAGCGGTTTCTCAAAGGCGGACGGCTGATCGCTTTTGGGCGCGGCCCTTACGCAACTGACGCGCAACATGTCTCCGTGGAGTTTGTGCATCCGGTGATTGTGGGCAAGCGGGCGCTTCCGGCTCTTGATCTCTCACTCAGCTTTCGTCCGTGGATGGAAGCGATTCTCCAGCCTGAAGACATGGTGATGGGTTTTGGTCCTCCGCAGGGCGATCATCAGGTCGCGGACGCGCTGGCATCAGCGCAGTTGCGCGAAGCTATGACTTTTGCCTTGCCGGGCACGAAGGGATCGTTCGCGCTGGAAACTCCTACGCAAGATCCGTTCATTCATCAGGAACTGATTGAGATTCTTTATCACACGCTGTGGGAGACAGTGCATGTTTTCTTTGAGCACCGTGAGCTGGGCCATGACGTGGGTGAATCGGCATTTCTCTATCCTTATTTAGGACAGCAGAAACAGGAGACGAACGATGTGGTTGCCCAGGTTGCGGAGTCCATCCAGATGAAGGTGCGGGATGATTCGGCATTACGCGAGCGCGTGGCGCGCGAAGAGTCTGAGCAAATTGCAAATGCAGTGCTGGCGATCCATGAGCGGCTGAAGCGCGGCGGCAAGCTGATTATTTTTGGCAACGGCGGCTCTGCGACTGACGCGAATGATTTTGCGTTGGACTGTGTAGAACCTCCCGCAGGCTATCGGCCTGTGCCGGCGATATCGCTGGCCATGGAGCCGGCAAATATAACTGCTGTGGCCAATGATATTGGGACAGAAGTCATTTTCCTGCGCCAGTTGATTGCCCAGGCCCGTCCGGAAGACGTTGCTGTAGGAATTTCTACTAGCGGCGGGTCGCGCAATATCACCATGGCGCTGGAAGAAGCACGCAAAAGAAAGATGCTCACCGTGGCGCTGTTAGGATATGACGGGGGAGAGGTGTTGCGGCGCGGGCTGGCTGACATACCAATTGTTTTGCATTGTGATTACATCCCTCGCATACAGGAGATACAGGCCTCGGTGTATCACACGATGCGAGAAATGCTTGAGGTTATTTCTCATGGCTAATTTTGAACTCTACGGCACGGCGCATTGCCCTTACACACAGGACATGCGAGACTGGCTTGAATTCAATCGCAAAGATTTTATTGAGTATGACGTGGAAGCCGATCTCGATGCGCGCCAGCGCATGCGCGAGCTTGACAGCAGCCTGCGCAAAGTTCCAGTGCTGGTGGAAAACGGCAAGGTGCTGCAGATTGGCTGGCAGGGCCATGGATGTCCGGTGGAATGACCATGCTTAATGCCTGTTCCATTCGCGTGCGCGGAGTTGTACAGGGAGTGGGCTTCCGTCCGTTTGTTTATAGGCTGGCGCAGGCGAATACGCTCGCTGGCTGGGTGTTGAACGGGGAGCAGGGCGTTGAGATCCATCTTGAAGGTAGCGAAGAGCGGCTACATGATTTTATTAGCGAACTAAAGAGCAGTCCGCCGCAGGCCGCGCAGATCGCTGAGATTCAGATTGAAGACGCGCAACCGGAAGGGCTGGGTGAATTCACCATCCGTGAGAGCATGCATTTGGCTCGCCCAACCGCAGGCATATCTCCTGATCTGCCGGTGTGCGATGGCTGCTTAACCGAGCTGTTTGATCCCAGTGATCACCGCTATCTTTATCCTTATATTAACTGCACCAATTGTGGGCCACGCTACACCGTGATTCTGGGCTTGCCCTATGATCGGCCCAATACCACGATGAAAGACTGGCAGCTGGCTGAGGGGGAATATTGCAGCCGTGAGTATCACGATCCTTTGAATCGGCGCTTTCACGCACAACCGGTGGCTTGCGCAAGCTGCGGACCGGGATTTTATCTGCGTGAAGGATCGCTGGAAACCGCACGCGGTGAGAAGGCAGTTGCCGCAACGGCGCAGCTTCTTCGCGAAGGAAAAATCATTGCCATCAAAGGCCTTGGCGGCTATCACCTGGCGTGCGACGCATTGAACGCCGATGCTGTGATAGCCATGCGTGAACGCAAGTATCGCAAAGAAAAGCCGTTCGCAATCATGGTAAGGAAACTGGAAGATGCGCGCAGATTGGTGAAGCTGTCTGCAGACGCTGAAGCTTTGCTTACGTCCGTGGCCCGGCCCATTGTGCTGGCGAAGGCGAAACAGGAAATTGCCGGAGTAGCTCCGGACAACAATGAACTTGGGGTAATGCTGCCTTATACTCCGCTGCATCATCTGCTTTTTGCAGCGGGAGCTCCAGAAATTCTGGTAATGACCAGCGCCAACCGCTCCAGCGAGCCAATCGCCTATGAAGACGGCGACGCCATCGATCGGCTGGGCGGAATTGCCGATGCTTTTCTCGTTGGTGAACGTCCCATCGCGCGGCGCGTGGATGATTCAGTTGCTCGGGCAGGCGCATTTGGTCCGTCTATACTTCGACGCGCACGCGGCTATGCTCCGAGTGCAGTAGTAAAGTTGCCGGTGGCTGGGCCGATTCTAGCCATTGGCTCGGACCTCAAAAATACAGTCACGTTAGTGGTGGATGGGCAGGCTTTTGTCAGCCAGCATATTGGGGACCTTGAGCACTATCAGGCGCACCGCGCTTTTGCGGGAGTGATTGAAGATCTGATTTCCATGTATGAGGTAGATAAAAATGATCTTCTGATTGCCCACGACGCGCATCCGCAGTATCTCTCAACTACCCATGCTTTGGCGCTGCCCGCGCGCAACACGATCAGCGTGCAACACCATCGCGCTCATATTGCTTCAGTGCTGGCGGAGCGCGGTGCATGGGAGAAGCAGGTCTTAGGCGTGAGCTTTGATGGCACCGGATACGGCGACGATGGCACGATCTGGGGCGGTGAAATTTTTGCCGGCAGCCTAAAAACTGGCTTTAATCGCATTGCGCATCTTCGACAGGTAGCGCTTCCCGGAGGCGATGCTGCCGCTCGCTATCCCGTACAGGCAGCCGCAGGATTTCTGGTGCAGATTGAGGGCTTGCCAAATATGCTCTCCGCGCCTTTTGCTTTTGATCACCGTTACACGGTGGGGCGACAGCTTATTGATAAAGGTGTCCGCTGCTTTGGCACCACTTCGGTAGGGAGACTGTTTGATACGGCAGCCGCACTCCTGGGATTCACACGCGAGATTACTTTTGAAGGCCAGGCGGCAATGTGGCTGGAACAAACCGCACGAAGCTCTTCTTCGTACGACGCTTATCCTTTTCCGCTGATTAGCAACGAACTGGATTTCCGCCCACTGATTGATGCCATGGTTCAAGATCGACTTCGTGGACGCAGACCGCAAGAGATTGCGCGGGCATTCCAACGCGGCGTCGCACAGGGCCTGAGTGACGCTCTTAAACAACTCTCACGTACGACGAACATTGACACGGCTGTATTGTCTGGCGGCGTCTTCCAGAATGAACTTTTGCTGGAAGACTTGAAGGCACTACTTGTCGATGAGCGACTTACGATCTGGACGAATCACGCTGTCCCTGCCAATGATGGCGGCATCAGCCTGGGACAGGCGGCACTGGCAGCCTTCACTGATAAGCATGAGTCCCTGAAGGCAGTGGAGTCATCGCATGCATGAGCTTTCGATTGCCATGAGCATTGTTGAGATGGCGCAAGAAGAAGCGCAGCTTCGCAATGTGCGAGTAAGCGCGGTTCATCTCAAACTGGGGATGCTGTCCGGCGTCGTTAAAGACGCGTTGCTCTCGTCTTACGGAATGGCTTGCGACGGCACGGTGCTGGAAGGCTCGCAACTGATTATCGAAGAGGTACCGGTAGAAGTGTTTTGCGCGGTATGCAATGTCAACCGCAAGTTGCAATCCATGCAGTGGTTTATTTGTCCGGAATGCGGAGCCACTACTCCTACCGTGGTGCATGGTAAGGAAATGGAAGTAACAGCACTGGAGATACAATGAGCGATCTCAAGAGTGACGTAAGAGCCAATCCGCAACCTCGCCTGCTGGAAGTGCGGAAAAACGTACTTAAACAGAATGATCTTGTGGCTCGTGCCTTGCGCAATGAGTTCCGTGGGCGGGACACGTTTGTGGTGAGCCTTGTTTCAAGTCCGGGTACAGGCAAGACTGCTTTTCTTGAAAATACGTTGCGGCTACTGCGTTCGCAGTTCCGTGTGGCAGCGCTTGTCGGGGATCTGGCCACAGACAATGATGCGGCGCGGTTGGCCCGCAGTCTGGCCCCGGTGAAGCAAATTACCACGGGCACGCTGTGCCATCTGGAAGCCGCCATGGTGCAGACTGCTTTGCAGGACTGGGACACAGGTGATCTGGATTTTCTATTTATTGAAAATGTTGGCAATTTAGTCTGCCCATCTTCTTACGATCTGGGCGAAGATTTGCGGCTGGTATTGCTCTCAGTCACGGAAGGGGAAGATAAGCCACTAAAGTATCCGACTATCTTCAATAGCGCTGATGTTGCGATCATTACCAAAATGGATCTGGCTGAGGCGGTAGAATTTGATGAGCCTGCAGCGATGGCCAATATCCAGGCCGTGCGTCCCGGAATGCAGGTGTTGAAAATATCCGCTAAAACGGGAGCAGGTATGGCCCAGTACCTGGAGTTTCTTGTTCAGCAGCGCTCAGAACGCCTTTCTGTGTCGAGAAAATAAACGTTTTGGAGAGCTTCGACGGGAAAAGCCGTCCATGGCCACCATCATTAACGGTGATCAGGAATGACACACGCGTTAATGTCCATCATTTAAAGCCGAATGGATATGTAACATGGCCCCGCCCACAGCAGTTCCAGTTCTAGAATTTAATTTGGCCAGAAATTGGAATCTTCCCTATGCCCGCCTTTTTCTCCCAGCACCTGGGCTTCCGCCGCATCACGCAATGGAAGCCGTCGGCCAATTGGCAAGACGAATTTGCCGTCGCGTATAGGCAGACGTCAAGATCATTCTCCCTGGCAACATGGCCCGGTGTAGACTTTTGAGTGATTGAAGAAACAGGACGACCTGAGAAGTTGCACACCCGATTCCGCTAAGCATTTAGCTTCTTGTCGAAAATGAAGGTTCAACATGAACGATCAACAAAAGAAGGAGCAATATCCTGGAGCGCGAGATCAAGAGATCCGTGCGGCATTGGATCAGCATTGGGCGGCGTCTGATGCCAACGATTTTGAAACGGAGCACCGCATCTATCATGAGGATGCGGTGCTGGAATACCCGCAATCAGGCGAGCGAACGCGCGGCCGGCGCAACATACAGAGCCAACGCGCCAATCAGCCGAGCAAAAAGCGGTTTGCCGTCCGACGAATCATCGGCAGTGGTGATCTTTGGGTCACTGAATTCATCCTGACATACGATGGCAAGCCGTCCTACACCGTTAGCATCATGGAGTTCAGAGAAGACAAAGTTGCGCGGGAAACACAGTACTTTGCGGATCCATTCTTGGCTCCCGCATCGCGCGCTCAATGGGTCGAACGGATGGAGGGATAATTTCAAGGCGCCTGCACACCAGGCACCATCTCTATTCCGCGAATCAGAGCGGAAAAGACAGACCGAAGTATCGCGGGATACATCGGGTCCAACTATTTTGGCTTCCTCGCCAGGCTTAGCCGGTAACATATATGAACACGGAATAACGAGAATTAGCAGATGAGCATTGTTTTATCGGAATTGGAGTTGTCAATGAACGCAGTACAAATCGAACAAAAGAGTTATGAGATGCCCCCGCGGGAGGGAATCAGCATCGCGCATTTTCTCACCGTCGCCGACATTGAGCGATCGGCTCGCTACTATGAAAAGGTCTTCGGCGCTCGCATTCTGAGCCTGGGTGACGGCAATGCGCCTGCGTACCTTCAGCTTGCGAATATCTGGATGATTCTGAACGTTGGGGGCGGGCCGACTCCGGATAAGCCGACGGTAACGCTCACCGTCCCTGACCCGAATCACATCAACAGCTTTATGAATTTCCGCGTTGCGGATATTCAAGCGTGCTATGCATTATGGAAAAGTCGAGGAGCTGAGTTCATCACGGAGCCGATCCCCAAGTACGGCGAGACGCGCTGTTACATCCGGGATCCTGACGGATATATTATCGAGGTCGGACAAAGCACCGACGTGACATACGGTTAACGCTGGCGGACGGGATACGGATAAATACTTGCGGAACTCCGCTTGGCGCAGCCATTGGAGCGAACGACACATCACCGCTCGGGCCGCGGTCAGCAGAGAAGCCGGAATTTGCACGATACGGGGGTACGCTAGAGCACATCCTCGGAGGGAGTTGGAGAGATGGATTGGAAACGGTTGGTTCAGTTTGCGCTGCTGGGTAGCAGTGACTTGGAACAATATGCCATCCTGCTGGTACGCGTTTCGCTCGGGCTGTTCTTCGCCATCTCCGGGGCCAACAAATTGTTTGTCGCCGGCGGCACGAATCCTGTTTACGATACGCTCGTTAAGGCCAAAGTCCCGTTTCCCCGCCTTACGGCTTATTTCGTATCGGGTGTCGAGTTCGTTTGCGGATCCTTGCTGGCCGTCGGCTTGCTTTCGAGCCTGGCCTCCGTGGCTTTATTGATCGACATGATTGTCGCCACCCTGACCAGCGCGGTTTCCACCCTGCCTAAAGGACTTTCACATCTTAACTGGCTCGACGATTTCCTCTACCTTCCGGAATCCCTGTATGTGCTCTTCTTTATCTGGCTGATCTGCTCTGGTCCGGGAGTGTTCAGTGTGGATCACTGGCTCGCCGGCAAGTTATGGCGGTGATTCATCGGCGAAGCAACTTGTTGCCGCGCCTGCCTTGCTCACGACTTCGTTCTGGGAGTCAGTGACTCCCGAACTAAGCAATTGCACCGACAATCGTTCCTCGATCGATAAGAGGAATGCCACCCATGCTTTGGGAAGGCATACAGTCAGCAAGATCCAGGCGGGCATCCCGTGGGGAAATCCATAATCCGAACCTGAGTAATGGGTGCGACATAATTTTCCTTTGAATAACTACTCAGCGAGTTGGTCCACGGATCAGAAGCGGTCAACATCGACGATCGCTTTGCTGAAAGCCTCAGGTGCCTCTTGCGGCAGGTTGTGCCCGACACCACTGTCGATGGTCCGGTGCTCATATCTGCCCGAGAATTTATTGCGATAGGCCGCGGGTTCCAGATGAGGCGCGCCATTGGCATCGCCTTCCATCGTAATCGCGGGAACAGTGATAGCCGGTCCCTGGGCAAGTTTCTTTTCCAGGTCGTCAAATTTCGGCTCGCCTTCAGCGAGTCCAAGCCGCCAACGATAGTTGTGGACCACAATGGCAACATGATCAGGGTTGTTGAAGGATTCTGCGCTGCGATCCAAAGTGGCGTCAGTAAAAGACCATTTTGGCGAAGCAAGCTGCCAGATGAGTTTGGCAAAGTCACGCCTGTATTTGTCATAGCCCGCGCGCCCGCGTTCGGTTGCAAAATAATATTGGTACCACCACTGCAGTTCCGCGTTTGGTGGCAAGGGCGTCTTGCCGGCTTCCTGGTTCCGATCAGATAGCCGCTCACAGAGACGAGTGCCTTGCATCGTTCTGGCCAGATTGCCGCAACGATATCGGCAGTCCGCGCTCCCCAATCAAAACCGGCAATGACGGCCTTTTCAATTTTGAGCGCATCCATCAAAGCGATGGCATCGACGGCGAGCGCCCCCTGTTGTCCGTTTCTAACCGCGTCATTCGAAAGAAAACGCGTGGAACCATAGCCCCGCAGATACGGGACAATCACTCTGTATCCAGCAGATGCCAGCAGAGGTGCTACATCGACAAAACTGTAAATATCGTAAGGCCAGCCGTGCAGCAGAATTACCGCGCCCGTTAGCAGGACCGGCTTCCGCGTAGCTGACATTCAGCGCACCGGCATCGATCTGCTTCAGCGGTCCGAACGATGCGTTCTTTGCGCTGGTTGCGGAATTCACCATAGCCGGCGTAATCCGCTGGCAGCTGCAAAGAGTGAAGGCTGGGCAAGTAGCGTCGCTCCCGCGGAAAAGCCGGCAATGGTCAACAGTCCACGGCGCGATATCTTATTTGTAAGCTTCATTACCAGCCTCCTCAAGGATTGGCGAAACTGTCATCCCATATATTCGTAACTGATCTCACATAGTCAGGACGACCCTGAACTCCGCCTGCCCGCTCATCATTCGAGCGTAGGCTTCAGCAGCCTTTTCAAGCGGATACTTTTCAATCATGGCGCGAACGCCGGTCATCTCCGCAAAGCGGAGCGTATCTTCAGAATCAGTTGGGATTCCCGCAGACCACCCGTGGATTCGCTTCCTGCCAAATATCAGCTGGGCAGCCGCCATCTCGATGGGGTCGGATGGAGCTCCTACCACCATAAGCGTGCCATTTACTCCCAAGCCGCCGATCAGGGCCGACATCGATTTACCGCTGGGTGCAGTCGCCAGAATCGCGCTTGCGCCGCCTAGTTTCTGCAATTCAACTGCCGGATCTCCCGCGGCGCTGTCGATATAAATATCTGCGCCGAGTTTTTTCGCCAGTGTCGCGTTACCTGGGCCGCGACCTATGGCAGCCACGCGGTATCCAAATTTTTTGGCGAACTGAACTCCCAGATGGCCAAGCCCGCCAATCCCCTGGATGGCAACCAGGTCGCTCGGCAATGCACCGCTGTGCCGAAGAGCATTGAAGGTTGTAATGCCGGCGCACATCAGCGGGGCGGCTTCTGCGGCGTCAAAAGATTCGGGCATGTGGGCCAGGGCTTCCACGGGCGCCACCATGAATTCCTGGTAGCCACCGTCATAACTGACTCCGCAAATCTGCACATTCGCGCAATTCACGAAATCCCCTCTTCTGCATGCAAGACAAGTTCCGTCCTGGCCGCCGTGCCAGCCGACTCCAACGCGCTGGCCTTTCTTCCAGACTTGAACACCTGCCCCAAGTGCATCGATGACGCCAGCCACTTCATGACCGGGTACACGCGGATAGGAAATCGGAAATACGCCTTCTTTGGTGATTACGTCGCTGTGGCACACTCCGCAGGCTTGAACGCGAATCCTCACCTGCCCCGGACCAGGTTCTGGAATTTCCCGCTCGACAATTTCAAAGTCAGCTCCGGGTTTTGGGACCTGCACTGCTTTCATCTTGGGCATAACCCGCCTCCTGAATTGATCTGCTTTGCGTCAACTAAGCTGCCGCTACTTCATGAATCCGCGAACCATCTGTGCAATTTCATCTGCCGCAGTATCGAGTGCGAAATGGCCCGCGTCAAGAACGTGAACTTCAGCCTTCGGCACATCCTTACGATATGCTTCAGGTTCTGACAGATCAAATGAGAGGTCATGCTTGCCCCAGATCACCAGCAGGCGCGGCTGTTTCTCGCGCATCCAGGCCTGCCACTTGGGATAGGAGTCAACGTTCGTTCGATAGTCGTAGAACAGGTCGCTCTGAATTTCTGCCTGGCCGGGCTGGTTGAGAAAATAGAATTCGTCAGTCCAGAGATCAGGATTATAGCGATCGAGGTTAGGATCGTCGCCGACGTGGCGTGTCCGTGTAGTTGGCAGGGAAAGTAGATTCGTGCGCAGCGCGCTTTCATTGGCGGCGCGGTCAGCCCAGAATGCACGGCGCGCCTTCCAATTCGCACCCAGGCCCTCATTGTGTGAGACAGCATCCTGAACGATGAGAGCTACAACGCGCTCTGGATGCGCCAATACCATGCGGAATCCCACGGGGCCGCCGTAATCCTGCATGTAAAGTGTATAGTGCGAAAGCCCAAGGGCCTGAGTGAAGTGATTCATGACCTCGGCGTAGTGGTCAAAGGTGTATGCAAATTTCTTCGGGTCTGGCCAGTCGCTATGTCCAAAGCCAGGGTAGTCCGGAGCGATGAGGTGGTAGCGGTCAGAAAGCCGGTCAAACAGAGGCTCGAACATCCGCGATGAAGAGGGAAGTCCATGCAGCAGGAGGAGTGTGGGCGCATCTTTCGGGTCGGCTTCGCGGTAGAAAATAGAGACTCCGTCTATTTGTATGGTGCGATAGAAAGTCTGCGGCACAGGAAATTCCTTTCTCTGAGTTTGGGCCTGCGCGAGCAGCAGATGGCCCAGCAATAAGAATGATGCGAACATCAGAGAAGCCGACAATAGTTTGCGCGCGTGATAATGGTAATTCACTGCGGCAGCTCTTCGCCGGACTGCTCGCGTACCAGGTACTCGGCATACCAGTCAGGCCAGTTCGGGTCGGCTGCGCCGATGCGTTTTTCATGGTTGCCGTGGGCGGCGGCTGCACGACGTAGTGCGCTCGCCAGGTCCCTTGGGGAGCCGAACGAAGTCGCGCCAGAATCGACACGTCCAGGAAACCGTTTCGTGACTTCTTGCAGGAGCCAGCCGTTGCCATCCGGATCGCTGAAGCTGACGAACGATCCGTAACTGCCATGTTCAGGGCTCAGGCCGCTGATCCGTCCGTCATTGCCAGGAAATCTGCAAGCCAAATCCTCGGCACAGTGGAACACCTCGCTTGCGGCGACTCCGCGCGCGATGAGTTCATTGCGCGCGGCCTCAATGTCAGAGACGATCAGATACAGGCCCTGGGCCGAACCGGGGCCGCCTGACGCAATGCTCTTGCCAAATAAATTCTTGCCGAATTGGATGGAGCATCCGGAGCCGGGAGGCGTGAACTGGATCAAGCGGGAATCGCGGCCAAAGACAAGGTCTGCGTCGAGTCTCCACCCGAGCCTCGCGTAGAACTCCTTTGCGCGATCAACATCCGAAACAGGAATGACGACGACTTCCAGTTTCATGTCAACTTTCACCACGCTCGCATCCTTGGCGTCGTTATTCTGGATTTCATCCTTCAGGTTTGCCATTTTTATATTCTAATCAGGATAGCCTGAGATCACGAGGTATTCCTGGCCGTGTCTGATCGTTTTCGTGGAAGCGTGGGCAAATGACAGCGACTTTGGTGCGAGGGAAAAGCAAATTGACAATTATATTTTGAACTTCTGATTGTTTGCGTCGTTCGAGGTGCTTTTGCACTGCGAATGCGTAAATTCTCCAGCCCAAATTAACAATCACATGCGAGCTGGGCACAACGATTTACCTGCCCCACTGGACCCCTGATTTAAGCCAACAAAAGCGAAAGTTTTAACCGTTGCCATTGTCGAATGTTTTGCGATCAACAAACGCCCTCAGCCTACGCGAGCGTGAAGGATGGCGCAGCTTGCGCAGAGCCTTTACTTCAATCTGGCGAATGCGTTCGCGCGTTACCTGGAAGTTTTGTCCAACTTCTTCCAGTGTGTGTTCGGAGCCATCTTCAAGGCCAAAGCGCATCTTGATGATCCGCTCTTCGCGCGGGTTGAGCGTGCGCAGAACGCTGGCGGTCTGCTCTTTCAGGTTCACGCGGATCATGGCGTCCGCGGGTGAAACGCCGGCAGTATCCTGAATGAAATCGCCCAGGCGTGAATCTTCTTCTTCACCTACGCGGCTCTCAAGAGAGATGGGCTGCTGCGCGATCTTTAAGACTTTGCGGACGGTAGAAACCGGAATGTCCATGCGCTGCGCCACTTCTTCTGACGATGGTTCACGGCCCAGCTCCTGCACCAGCTGCCGGGAAGCGCGAAGCAGCTTGTTGATGTTCTCGATCATGTGAACGGGAACGCGGATGGTGCGTGCCTGATCAGAAATAGCGCGCGTTACCGCCTGGCGGATCCACCACGTAGCGTACGTGGAGAATTTATAGCCACGGCGATATTCAAATTTGTCCACGGCCTTCATCAGGCCCATGTTGCCTTCCTGGATCAGGTCAAGAAATTGCAGTCCGCGATTGGTGTATTTCTTGGCAATCGAAACTACAAGGCGCAGGTTGGCTTCCACCAGTTCGCGCTTGGCGTATTCTGCGTCCACATTGCCTTGAACGATTTCACGCTGCGTGCGCGAGAGTTCCTTGAACGAGACACCGGCTTCCTGCTCCAGTTGTTTCAGGTCAGCAGTACAATTTTTCTGCTGCCGCTTGTACTCCGCGCGATGTTCTTCGTTGCGGGTGCTCTCGTATTTCTTTTCCAGCCGCTGGGATTGGCGATCCAAGGAGCGCATGGTGTCTGTGGTGGATATCACCCGGTCAATCAGGCGCTTGCGTTCCGGGTGCGTGTATTTGAAAGAGCGAATCACGCGAGAGACGGCGACTCTTTCCCGGCTCAGCTTCCAGAGGCAGCGGCGATAAGGCTTGGGATTCTGTTTCTTGCTGATGCCATCCAGCTTTTCTTCCAGCTTCTGCGCTTTGTTGAAATGGTCCACCATCTTTTTTACTTCTGTGATGGTCGCCTGCGCGCGTGCTGCTACTACATCATCGGTGACATCTTCTTCATTGAAGATTACCATTTCTTTTACCGATCGAGCGCCGGACTCCAGGTCTGCGCCCATGGTTTTTACTTCACGAATGACGATAGGGCAGCGAGAGATGGCTTTGAGGACGCGCAGGTGTCCGCGCTCAAAACGCTTGGCAATTTCAATTTCGCCCTGGCGGGTGAGCAGGGGAACTGTGCCCATCTCGCGCAGGTAAAGTCTTACAGGATCGCTGGTTTTATCCAGTGCGCTGGGAGCGGCGGCGGTGTCAAGCTCTTCCTGATCGTCCAGACCAAAGCCGGTCTGCCTTCTGCTGCGTTGTGAAGGTAATTCTCCTTCCTGCAAGTCGATGCCTTCTGTATCCAGGGTCATCACCAGATCGTCTATGTCATCGGCTGTAGGAACTTCCACGCCAATAAAACCGCTAGCCTCACTTTGGGTGAGGTAGCCTTTGTCTTCATCGTCAGAATTCACTAGCTTCCAATCGGGGTCGAATTTATCGTGGGTGGCCAACAGTTACCTCTCGCGAAATGGGGGCGAGCAAAAAATCGCTTCAATTTCAAGATCACACAATGAGTGGTGCTTTTAGCTTCGATGCCGTTACATTCCCAAAAGACTCTATCGCCTTTTAAAGATTAACCGGCAGCGGCCTGCTTTACGTCCAAGGTTGAACGCTTGCAATCCAATCCGGGAATGGCCCAGAGCGGTAAAAACAACCCTCTCGTTCAAAAAATCCGGAATCTCAGGAAGCTACGGGCTTGGTCTTCAGGGAATCAATTTCCTGAAGAATGGTTTGGAGTCTTTGTTCCAGTTGTTTCTTGGTGCGTGGCTTCCGTTCCGTTCGTGTAAATTGCCCGTAGTTGGCAATTGAGCGCCGGTAAAAATCGGCAGTTTTTACCAGCAAATCGGCCTTGGGATCATTTTGTGTGGACATTGTTTTATTCTATAGGAGAATCTGTCAATTGCATCCCATAGAATCACGCTTTTTCCGGTGTTTCTATAACAAATATGGGGAAGAGCATGGTACATGCCCCTCCCCTAAGGTTATCTCAAAGCTAAGACACGGCTAAACCGTATAGCGCTGAAGCACTTCGCCCGGCAGGCGCTGCATTCTGGCGCCCGGTTTTGCCGGTACTGGCGTCAAAGATGACACATCCACCGGCATGGCGCGTTCTTCCCTGGTCAGGTCAGAATCAGCGCGTTCCCGGCGCATCTTGAGCTGAAGCGTCCGTTCCAGCCGAGCCAGGTCAGAGCGCTCAGAGCTGGAAAAGAAGGTTACAGCGCTTCCCGTGGCGCCTGCGCGTCCGGTGCGGCCTACCCGATGGATGAAATCCTCAGGAATGGCCGGCAGATCATAATTAATGACCTGGGCGATGTCGTCCACGTGTATGCCGCGTGAAGCCACGTCAGTAGCCACGAGCACCCGCGATTTGCCATGCTGGAAGGCCGTTAAAGCGCTGTTGCGCTGAGACTGCGATCTGTCTCCGTGCAGCACGCCAACGTCCATGCCTTGGCGTTTCAGCTTCTCGGCTACACGGTCCGTTGCTCTCTTGGTGCGAACAAAGATAAGAGTACGGCCTGACTGCTCAGTCAGCAGACGCTTCAACAATGACAGCTTCTGGTCAGTGTGGACTTCATAAGCCGTAAGCTCTACGGATTCTGATGCTTTCTTGGTTGAACCAAAGGAAAGACGTACTGGTCCGCGAACGTAATCGTGAATCAGGTGCTCAACTGAAGGTTCAAGCGTGGCGGAGAAGCACAGTGTCTGCCGCTGCCTGGGCAACTGGCTCACAATCCTGCGGATTGCCGGAATAAAGCCCATGTCCAGCATTCTGTCCACTTCGTCCAGGATCAGCGTTTTCACGCCGTCCAGAGAAATGAGTTCACGGTCAAGCAAGTCTTCAAAACGGCCTGGAGTAGCGATAACCAGCTTGGCTCCAGCGCGCATAGCGCGAATCTGCGCTCCTTCGGCCACGCCGCCGATGAGCAGGGCCGCTGCCGGAAGCTTCTTGCCGCGCAGCTGTTCATATTGTTTGCCAATCTGCAATGCCAGTTCACGTGTGGGAACCAGTACAAGGGCCCCGGGACGTGATTCTTTTTGCAGCATCAGTTTGTCCATAACAGGGACAAGAAACGCCAGCGTTTTGCCGGTGCCTGTTTGTGCTGTAGCTACAACATCCTTGCCGTTGGCGGCATGGGGGATGGCAGCATTCTGGACTTCAGTGGGAGTTACAAAGTTGGACGATTTTAGACGGTCCTGTAGATAGGGAGATATTGGTAATTCTTTAAATGTCAACAATTCTAAGTTGCTTTCCTGGATCGGCGGCGGTGCTGGCAGAGACGTTTTAGAAACGTCCGAGGCAGAGTGATCTCATGCCGATAATTTTCAATTTTCGCCGTAGACAATTGGAGGTACGTAAAAGTTGGGCATCCTTGACCAGATCCCGGTTTAAAGGGGCCCTGCAACCACAGATCTAAAGCAAGATCAGTCTATCACAATTTATGGTGCAATTCTAGTCCGGGCTACATTGCTGACTAGATGGCTTATTTTTCAATGGCTTGGCTCGGTTTAGAGCAACGATTCGCTCTTGAGCTTCTGGAATCCGGCCTGAGTCAGCCGGCCCAATTCTTCAAACCAGTCCTGGTTGGCGACGGTAAAGTTGAAGCAGGCTTGCCCTTGCATAAGCTTCTTCAGCGGAGGGGAGATTCGGTCAGAGAGGTCAGGGAACATATACAACGCTGGGAGATAGAAGCTGACATAGTTTTTCTTGATCTTGGCGCCAGCAAAGAACATGCGCCGGCCGTTCATGCTGGAGGACTTGGTTTCCAGATAGCAGTTGCCTGGCTTGTCAATCCTGATGGCCAGATCGGCTTCATATGGCTTCAAAAGCTTGCGCAGTGCGGTAAAAACAGCACCGTGGCCTTCTGCCCTGGCTACCGCTGCTCCGTTATTCTCTATCGCCATAGTCAAAATCCTGGGCTGGCAAAACAGCAAAAACAGGAGCCAGCCGCGGTCCCTTAGTTCAAACGATTAAAAGTATTACGAGCCATTTTACTTGCTTTTACTCAGAAAGCATCCATTAAAGAGCGGGTAGTTCAATTGTTCCCTGATGCTTCCGTTCCTGAATGTGGTCCCATACAAGCTGGTCGGCTACCCACGAGGCTTGTTTTTTGGCAAGCTCAGTGTCGTGCGAGCCCTCATCAGTGCGGATAGCAAACCGCTGCCCGCACTTGGCGCAGACAACGGTTTCCGTAACGAAAAGGGGAGTAGGAGATTCAGGGCTGATGACAGCTTCCTTGGTTCCCCGTAAACGTCTTGCAACGCTGGGTCTTACCAACGTGGCTCTCTGCGTGGTCCGCGATCACGGCCACCGCCTCCGCCGCCAAAACCGCTGCGGGGGGCCTGGGGCCGGGCTTCATTCACAGTAAGTGCGCGGCCGCCGGAATCTTTGCCATTGAGTGCTGCCATGGCTTTTTCTGCTTCAGCGTCATTCTGCATCTGGACAAAACCAAAACCACGCGACCGGCCGGTTTCACGATCGGTTGCTACTGACGCGCTTTCAATGCTGCCAAATGGCTCAAACAATGCTCTGAGCTCTGTTTCTGTCATGTGGAAAGAGAAATTGCCAACGTAAATCTTCTTCACTGCGACTCCTTTGTCGTTGTGCTTGATTGAGGCTGTTCTCAGCAGAAATAGGCAGGACAAAAGCGGGAGTTGTGTCTATCTGATGTCGAGGACAACTGAACTACTAAGGTCAATACTACACCTTAAGTCAGTTGTCCGCAGTAAGGAGGGTTTAAAAATCGTGAAAGCCGAAACCCTGGGGCAGGCCTTCTTCATCCAAAGTGATGGTCAGATCTTTCTTTTCTTCAGCGGCCGCGGCCCCTGCATCTTGCAGGTCTGGCTGGTCCTGTTTGCGCTGCTGCTTGCGCTGGGCCTTTTCTGCCTGCTTTTCCTGCCGCGCACGCTCTTTCTGTCTCTTCGCGAATGTTGTACGAGAGCTTCCTGCCATGAGCACCTCCGGGGAATCAATTTATAGAGGAGAGCTCAGTTGCGCCCACCCTTTTTTACTATTGTACTTTATGCTGTCCACTTCCGCACCTGTGGGAAAGCGGTTTTACTCTCATAGAGTTGAAAAACAGTAGAAAAATCCTGCCGCTCTCTTTCTTGCATCACGTTGCGAAAACAGCGTGTTAGTCCTTCGCATCCTAGTGAACAAATATAAGGAAAAGAAGGAGCGATCTTTATTATGGCCAAAACTGCTGCTGACGTTCTAATTGAAGGACTTATCGACTGGGGCGTGGATATTGTCTTCGGCATACCCGGTGACGGCGTAAATGGAATCATGGAAGCCCTGCGAACGCACCAGGAGCAGATCAGATTTATCCAGGTCCGCCACGAAGAAGCAGCAGCTTTTATGGCCTGCGCCTATGCCAAGTTCACTGGAAAGCTGGGAGTTTGCGTGGCCACCTCAGGTCCAGGAGGAATTCACCTGCTGAATGGACTTTATGACGCCAAACTGGATGGCGCTCCCGTGATGGCTATTACTGGTCTGCCTTTTCACGATCTGAATGACACATTTACCCAGCAGGATGTGGCCCTTGACCGTCTTTTCATGGACGTGGCCGCATACAACACGCGCGTGATGGGTCCAACCCATGTTGAAAATGTGACGGAACTCGCCTGCCGCACAGCTATCGCGTATCACAAAGTTTCGCACATCGCTTTCCCAACGGACATTCAGGATATGAAAGCCGAGCGCAAGACAGCGTCCAAGCGCAACATACAAGGGCATGTTTCCTATATTCACGCCGAGGGCGGACATATTCCCAAGGAAGCCGAGTTGCGCCGTGCCGCGGACCTGTTGAATGAAGGCAAGAAGATTGCAATTCTGGCCGGACAGGGCGCACTACACGCTACAGATGAATTGGAGCAAATAGCAGACAAGCTAGGCGCTCCAATTATCAAAGCACTGCTGGGTAAAGCCGCTGTTCCTGATGACAGCCCATTTACTACCGGCGGCATCGGGCTGCTGGGCACCAAGCCTTCGCAGGAAGCACTGGAAAACTGCGACACACTGCTGATGGTCGGGTCGTCATTTCCTTATATCGAATTCATGCCTAAGCCGGGCAAAGCCAAAGCAATCCAGATTGATCTGGATCCGGCGCGCATCGGCTTGCGCTACGACGTGGAAGTGGGCTTGGTTGGTGACAGTCGCCGCACGCTGGAAGCGCTGCTGCCATTATTGAATCGCAATGAAGACCGCAGCTTCCTGGAAAAAGCGCAGAAGGGAATGAAAGAGTGGTGGGAAGTTTTGAGCAAACGCTCCGGTAATATGGAAAAACCCATGAAGCCGCAAATGATTGCCCACGAACTTGGCCTGCGTTTGCGCAGTGACGCCATTGTGAGCTCAGATAGCGGCACCATTACCACCTGGTGGGCGCGCCACATTCTTGCTAAACGCGGACAGATGTATTCCTGCTCGGGCACCCTGGCTACCATGGCTTGCGGACTGCCATACACTTCAGCCGCGCAGCTGGCTTATCCTGACCGCCAGTGTGTGGCCTTTGTTGGCGACGGCGGCTTCAGCATGCTTATGGCGGAACTGGTAACGGCCGTCAAATACAAGCTGCCGATCATTGTGGTCATCATCAAAAACAATACGCTGGGTCAGATCAAGTGGGAGCAGATGGTTTTCCTGGGCAATCCTGAATATGCGGTTGATCTTGCGCCCATTGACTTTGTGAAATTTGCAGAAGCTTGCGGAGCAACTGGCTTCCGCATTGATGATCCGAAAGAATGCGGCGCGATTCTTGACCGCGCTCTGGCAGCCAATTTTGGCGGACCTGTCTTGATTGAAGCCGTGGTCGATCCTTTTGAAGCGCCCATGCCGGCGAAGGTGACATTTGATCAGGCAGTTAAATTTACTGAGTCATTGATGCGGGGTGAACCGAATAGCAAAAAGATTGTTGCTACGCAGATTGCGGATAAGGTGCGAGAGATGATCTGATTAGAAAAGTTGATGCTTGAAAATAAAAATGGCGAAGCCAGAGTAAAGGGCTTCGCCGTTTTGTTTTGGCTGAGTGTTCTGAGCAGAATGTATCTGCGTCAATCAGGCAGATTTCTTCTTCGGCACCTTCGCGCCTTTTTTGCGCGCTTCAGAGAGTCCGATGGCGATCGCCTGCTTGCGGCTGGTTACTTTTCCACCGTTGCCACCTTTACCGGAACGAAGCGTACCCTTCTTTTCGCGATGCATCGCGCTCTTCACTGACTTGCCTGCGGCCTTCCCATATTTGCGGCCAGAAGACTTTTTCTTTGCACCAGCTTTTTTCTTGGTTGCCATTTTTATTCTCCCAGCTAAGTGAGAAGCATTGGACGCGAATGGAGTTGCGTTGGCGAAACCTCGACAGGTCTTCGCAAAAGAGCTAGAGAGCGGAAAAATCGAGAGAAAAGAAAATGGATAGCTGGCTGCTTTGATTCTTCGCAACCGGCTACCCAGAAATTCTCCATTCGTTGTGTTAGCTTTTTGTTGGGTGCTCCACCTGCAGATTGTTCTGCACGGAGAAGACGCCGAATACGCCGTTCGCGCGGATGAAGGCATCATCACTGTCGGTCTTGGTGCGGACCACGCCTTCAAGATTCACATGACCGTTTTTCACGATAATGTGAATCGGAGGCACGGGCTGGCTGGCGTACATGGACAGCCGGGGATCGGTAAATACGGCGCGCGCCACCTGGCGGCGAATGCGATCGTCATTGAATGAAGCTGGAAGCACTTCAATCTGATTGTCCACGCGCTCCACGCCTTCCAGATGTTTTACAGATTTCTCCGCCTCATCTTTAAGGAATGCGTTGCGGACCTGGCCGACCAGCGTTACGGTGCTGCCGTTCACGCGGTAGGCCAAATTATCAAAGATAGAGAATCGCGGCATCATCAAAAGCTCATGGCGGACCTGGCCGGAGAGCCGCTGCTCCATGCGCGAGTCTGTATTCTGGGCGTTCTGGTCAGCCGATCCGGCAAATGCCATACCCGCTGTTCCCAAAGCAAGAACTGTAGCCAAAGATATATGTAGAGCCTTTTTCATAGCCCCCTCCTCAATATGCTTTTACCTGTGCAGTTACTTAATTAGAGTGCATATCTGGGCAATAGTTTCGCTGTTTGGCGCTAGTTCACAATTCTTAACCGGTGTTATGAATGAGTAAACAAGGCAAAATGAGGCAACCATATTGGTTTGGGTTTTGTTCGACGCAGAAGCCGCTTTTTATGCCGGTAAAGCTGGCCCGTTCAAAATACTACTTCTGTAAGAAGCGCATTCTTTCGCTGGCCGGGAAGCGTTCAATGGCATAGCGAAGCATGGTGCGGGGCATGCTCCGGTAATTCGACTTCAGGAATCGCCGCAATACTTTTACGTTACACTTTCCCGCTTCGCGCAGCATCCAGCCTGTGGCTTTATGAATGAGATCTTCTTTATCGCGCAGCAGTAGGGCGGCGAGCTTGAGTGTGTCCTCGCATTGGCCGTTGCGGATGAACCACCAGGTTGCGACCATGGCGATTCTGCGGTCCCACAAGCGGGGCGACTTTGCGAGATCATAGAGCAGCTTTTTGTCCCGTTTGAGCAGATAGCGCCCGACAATGTATGGAGCGCTGTCATCCACGCCGTCCCATGTGCGGATGGCGGCACGGTTCCTGATGTAAAAATCGAAAATTTGTTTTTGCTGCTGATCATTACCTTTACCGCCTTTTTCAAAGCGCAGCCGCAAAATGTCATGCGCCAGGGAACGCTCTTCATGGATGGTGGAGTGCATCAGCTTGCGTATATCGGCCAGCGGGAGCGCGTGAAATTCGCGGGCCACCCTGCGAATCTGCGGAGTGCGCACACCCAGAAAAACGTCGTCACCGGTATCTTTGAAGAACCCGCGGGAGATGGCCGCTTTACCGGCATCGGCATGTTCGCGCAGCGCGGCTGCTGCTTTTGTGTATCCTGTTAGGTTGCGTTTGGATGTGCTCATGGCAGCAGGACCATTCTAAAGGGATGAAGTGAAGTAACCCTAAGGCCCATGAGCGTCATCTCAAATGAGTGCAGGAGTGTTCCCCCATGAAAACTGCCTTAATAGCGATCATTGCTCTTTTGTTCTTTGCCGGGACTGGCGCCAATGCGCAGACCCAGCCGCAGTCCCAAATGCAGGCCGCGCCTGCCCAGCCCGCACAAGCACAAGGTGGGTCGGTGAACCTGAATGCTGTTTTGCTGCAGGTGCAGCAGTCCACCAACTCAGCCAGTGTGGATATTGGCAAGCTGCGCGTGGACAGATGGAAAACTGACCCTGACCAGAAACAGCAGCTCGAGCATATTGGGGAATCTTTGCAGAAGAGCATTGCCAATGCAGTGCCGGCGCTGGTGACGAATGTGCAATCCAGCAAGGGCAGCGTTTCCGCGACTTTCAAGCTTTATCACAATCTGAACGTGATCTACGAAAACCTGAATTACCTGGCTGACGTTGCCGGTGGTCTGGGAAAAAAGGAAGAATTTGATCCGCTGGCGGCAGATTGCGCGGCGCTGGAGACGGCCCGCCAGAGCCTATCCATATATATATCTGAATCAGCGGGAAGGCTGGAGGCGGCAAGCCGGCAGGCTGCCATGAACGCGGCTGTCCAGACCCAGGTGCCGGGGAAAAAGGTGATTGTGATCAATGATGACGATCCGCCGGCCAAGAAACCGGCAAAACCAGCGGCCAGGAAAAAAGCCACCCATCCTGCTGCCACGCCCCAGTCCGCGCCCGCCCAATCCGCAGCCGCCCCTCACTAAAAACAAGTTTATGGAACTTGTTGCCCCGGGATGGGGTCTATCTAATTGAAGTAATTGCTGTATCCCGAAGGATGGGTTACCGCCGTCACCACCTAAATGGTTGTAGCGGCGCCCATATCTTGAGAAAATTGGGGTGACGCCATGCGAAAAATGGCGGGAGTAACAGCATTGGGAAATATTGCCAGCGCAATCGGCGTAAGGGCCGAAGAAGCTTCTATTGTTGCCGACCTCAAGGCCGGCTCCGAAGAGGCTTATCACTGGCTTGTTACCCACTATCATCAGCCGATTTACAGCTTGGTGTACCGCATTCTGACCGACCCTGCAGATGCCGCGGACACCACCCAGGAAGTTTTCCTGAAAGTCTTTCGCGGCATGAACCGCTTCAATGGCGAATGCAGCCTGAAGACATGGCTCTACCGGATCGCTATCCATGAAGCTTCTAACCAGAGGCGCTGGTGGTTCCGGCACAAGAGCAAAGAGACTTCCATGGAATCGCAGCCTGACCAGGGGGGAAATTCTTTTGGCCTGCGTGACACGCTGGCTGATAAAGGTGAATCGCCGCTGGAGATTTTTGCCCATGAGGAGATTCGTGCGCGGGTGGAGCTGGAGCTGAAACAAATCGCCGAGCCTTATCGTACAACGGTAGTACTGCGCGATATTGAAGGGCTGGCGTATGAAGAGATAGCTGAAGTTTTACAGATTTCGCTGGGAACGGTAAAGTCCCGGCTGATTCGCGGCCGCAATGCACTCAAGAAACGGCTGGAAACTTTCGTGAAAGAAATGGGTTCTGAGGTGGGGGAAAAGCCGGGGTCTATTTACCGTTCGCCGGCCCAATCAGAATTGGAGGCACAGTCATGAGGTGTACAGAGGCACAGCCCCTGCTCTCATCGTATATGGACCGCGCGGTCAGCGGCACGGAGATGCACGAAATCTCCGGCCATCTGGAGCAATGCGCGCAATGCCAGAAAGAATTTGCTCTTTTGGAAAACACGCACGCTTTAGTTGCGTCACTCGGCCGCCGGCAGCCCCCCTCTGACCTGGCGCTCAAACTTCGCGTAGCTATTTCGAATGAACGTTCCCGCAGTTCGTTGAGCTTGTTCCAGCATTATGCTCTGCGGGTGGAAAATGCCTTCCGCGGCATGATGTTCCCGGCCACCGCCGGCGTGGTTTCCGCCGTGGTCTTTTTTGGCGTATTGATGGTGCTGCTGATTCCAGCGCAGGTCAGCGCCCATGACGATGTGCCGTCAAATTTTTATACGCCGCCGCGCTTGCAGCTCTCTGAGTATCCTGAAAACCAGTTGAGCCTGGATTCACCGGTTGTCATTGAGACCTATGTGGATTCCGGCGGACGCGTGGAAAACTATCGCATCATTTCCGGGCGCGATGACGCAGAAGTCCGGGAGCAGTTGAACCGGGCCCTGCTGTTCACGATTTTTGTGCCCGCACAGTCCTTTGGCCATCCTGTTTCAGGGAAAGCCATTATGTCGTTTTCCCGTATCAACGTAAAAGGCTAGCAACGGCGGGCTTTCTTTTGCTTTCTTTTGCGAGGGGCCATATTTTGAAAGGGTCGTCTTCAAAGAGGTCAGGTTTTAAAGGGTCAAGCTTTAAAGGGTCAAACCAGAGTGTTTGACCCTTTCTGTTTTTCTGGCCTAAACTTAAGTTTCCCAAACATTTGGAGGGGAACCCTGAGGCGGAAACTTCAACCATTTCTCGGCTTTCTGCTGTTGTTCACTGCGGCTTCCGGCATCTGCGTGGCCCAGGCCACCAAAGCACAGCTGGAAGTCAGCGAGACATTCTTCAGCCTGGCAGCGGCGCTGAACAGCTGCGGCTATGACGCAGGCTTGGAAGCGTCCATGCCGTTTCGCCAGACGATCCGGGCGGAGTTGCAGAGTGCGGTGCAGCAATCGGCGGAAGCAAAACAGGCGCGCAACGCCATTTGCCAGTTCTGGATTGAACACCAGCAACCGGGGCGGGACAATGACGTCACGCCGTATCTTTCTCTGGCGCTTGATTTAGGGCCGCCACCGGCATTTGCTCCCACACTTTCAGAGGCTGACCTGGCCCCGGACGCCGCGCACGTTCTGGGCATCGTGTCACTGCTGCGGAAGTTTTATAGTGCGGCAGACCTGCATGCTCTGTGGCTGAAACATCAGCCGGAATATCTGGGGCTGGTCAAGCAATTGCACGACCCGGTTTCCCAGGCGCTGACGCAGGCCGATCTTTATCTGAAACTGGCTTTCAATAACTATCCGGGACAGAGGTTTGTGCTTTACCTTGAACCACTGCTTTCGCCGGCACAGATAGATTCCAGAAATTTTGGCAGCAACTACTATATGGTGATCTCGCCGGACCGCGAAGGGCACGTGCGGTTTCCGGAGATTCGGCATACGTATCTTCACTTTGTGCTTGATCCGCTGGCGCAATTGCATGGAACCGCGCTGAAAGAGTTGGAGCCAATTCTTGAAGACCTGGGCAAGGCGCCCATGTCGGAAGCGTTCAAAAATGATATTTCCCTGATGGTGAATGAGTGCCTGATCCGCGCCATTGAAGCGCGCACCACGATACCCAAGTCCAATGAGCAGGCACGCAACGCTTACGTGCAGCGGTCAGTGGAAGAAGGATTTGTGCTGACGCGTTTTTTCTACGACCAGTTGAGTGATTTTGAAAAAGAGTCCACCGGCATGAAAGATGCCTACGGCAACATACTGCATGCAGTGAACCTGGACCGGGAAAGAAAACATGCCCGGGAAGTGGTGTTCCGCGAGCAGGCCGAGCCGGAAATTGTAAGCGCAGTACAACATGCGCCGGATGAAGAACAGGCCCTGAATCTGGCAGACCAGAAGCTGGCGGCAGGAGATCGTGAAGGCGCGCGGAAGATTGCCAATGAAGTGATCCAGCACAACCATGGCGGGGACGCGCCAGGGCATGCGGCGTTCATTCTGGCCCGAATCGCCACGCTCTCTGGCAAAATGGAAGATGCCCGCGTTGATTTTGAACAGGCAGTGCAGTCAGTAAAAGACCCAAGAATTCTCGCCTGGAGCCATATCTATCTGGGCCGGATCTTTGATATCCAGCAGAACCGTGACGCGGCCGTGGAGCACTATAAAGCAGCGCTGGCAGCGGGCGATCCTGCGGCTGATACCAGAGCGGCCGCGGAGAGAGGCTTAACATCGCCCTATCAGGCGGGGAAAGCAGCAAAGCAATGAAAAAGTTCATGAAAAATATGTGGTTTCCTGCGTTGCTGCTGGGCTTTCTATGCGTCAGCGCTGCGGCAATGGCGCAACAGCAGGGCAGCGGTTCAAGCAAACCGGCACAGCCGGCTGGGAAGCATGTCCCGCAGGCCAAGACCAAGCCTGAATTTGCCGATTACAACGCGGCTTACGCGGTGAGTGGTGGCGCAGCTTCAGAGAAAGCGGCGGAAGATTTCGCGGCCAAATATCCTGACAGCGAGCTCAAGTCATTTCTTTACTCCAAGGCCATGCATGAGTACCAGACGGAAAACAACAAGCCCAAGATAGAGGCGATGGGCGAAAAAGTTTTACAGCTTGATCCGGACAATCCAGTGGCGCTGGTACTGACCGCTACAGTGCTGGCCGACACTTTGGCTGACACTGATACAGATCGCGCAAAGAAAGTGGCGATGATCAAAAAGAACAGCGACCATGCGCTGGAGACGATTAACTCTGACTTTGCTCCCGGCGCGAATGTTTCCCCGGAGCAGCTGGCGGCTTACAAGAGAACATTGCAATCCATGGCGCATTCCGCGCTGGGGATTGTGGCGCTTAAGAGCGGCGACGATGCCGGAGCGGAGAAAGAATTAAAGACCGCGGCCGATGCGAATTCAAGCCAGCCTGATCCGTATGTCTGGTACCATTTGGCGCTGGCCCAGGACCACCAGAAGAAATATCCAGAGGCGCTGGCTTCAGTGAGTAAGGCAGTGCAATATGCTGGATCTGATCCTGAACTGGCGGTGTTGGCGCAGGGCGAACTTACAAGATTGCAGACATTGAATCAGGTAGCGCCAGACGCAGCAAAGCCGCAGCCGCCGAAGTAACGCATTTATGAGTGAAGAGCACACAGAGCCTGTGGATAGCGCACCAGCGGGATTCCCGCGCTGGATGCGAGTTCTCGCAGGTTTGGCGGCATTGGTTTTTACCGCAATTCAAGCCCAGGCGCATTCGCCTAAACCAGAAAATCAGACACAGGCGACCCAGGAGGCATACCGTCCTCAGGCCAGGAGCCAGCAGGAGCGCAACGATTTTAACGCCGCGTATGCGTTGACCGTCGCAGCCAATGAAGAAGCTGCGGCCGATGATTTTGCCAATAAATATCCCACCAGCGAACTGCGCCGCTATCTTTATTCCAGCGCCATGCTGCTCTACCAGCGCGCCAACAACTCAGACAAGATGCTGGCCATGGGAAACAAGGTTCTTGAGCTTGATCCAGACAATCCGCTGGCGCTGGTGCTTACAGCCACGGCGCTGGCCAATGGATTGGATGATCGAGACACTGACAAAGCGGACAAAGTTGGGACCGTTAAGCGCAACGCGGCGCGGGCTATCCAGATTGCGGAAGCCAGCTACTCTGGCCCGGCCAAGACAACGCAAATTTATAAGTCCACCTTGCAGGCCATGGCATATTCAGCGCTGGGCATCATGAAACTGAAAACGGGCGACGACGCCGGCGCGGAAAAAGACCTGGGACAGGCCGCGGCGCTGGCAAAAATTCATCCTGATCCTTATGTCTGGTACCATCTGGCGCTGGCGCAGGATCATCGAAAGAAATATGCAGCGGCGCTTAACTCCATCAAGCAAGCCCTGCAGCTGGCCAGCTCTGATCCTGATCTGCAGAAGCTGGCTGAAGTGGAAAATGAGCGGCTGGCTGGCCTGGTGAAGGTCACGCACGATGGAGAAGCAACGGAGCCGCAGTGAGCACAATGGCCATGAAGTCCGATCTCTCTGTATTGGAAGCCGCGCTGGGACACACCTTTAAGCGCCCGGAGAGGCTTGAGCGTGCGCTCACGCACAGCTCTTACGCGCATGAGGAATCCAAGGCCGCCGGCGCAGATGCCGCCGCAGAGAAGCTGGACAACGAGCAATTTGAATTTCTGGGCGACGCCGTTCTTGGCCTGGTGACCAGCCAACTACTGTTTGAACGATTTCCTACATTTCATGAAGGCCAGCTCTCCAAACTGAAAGCTCACCTGGTAAGCGCGGAGCATCTGGTGCATGTGGCGACCAGAATGGGGATCGGCCAGTACCTGCGGCTGGGACGCGGAGAAGAGCGTAGCGGCGGACGGTCAAAAGGCACGCTGCTTTCTGACGCGATTGAAGCTGTGATCGCCGCCATGTATCTGGATGCAGGCCTGGAGAAGACGCGAGAATTTATTATCCAGCAGATTCTGCAGTCTGAACTGGAAACGATTACCGCCGAAGGCGAGAGTGAATTCAGCCTGGCGGATTATAAGTCCGCGTTGCAGGAGCTTTTGCAATCCAGCGGGCGGCAGCAGCCGGTCTATGCCACGGTAAAAGAAGATGGACCGGACCATCGGAAGACCTTTACGGTGGAAGCGCGAATCTATATGCAAGGGCAAAGCAAGCCGGAATATGTTGTCCGGGCTGAAGGCGGGACAAAAAAGAAAGCAGAACAACTTGCTGCCAAGCAGGCCTTGGAGCATCTGCGCGGACAGGCAGAACACGCGTGAGTGATCAGGAACAAACACCGCCTGAGACAGTCTTGAACTCTGCGGCTGGTGACCAGCCTGCACCAGTCTTAAATCCTGAGCCGGGCGAGCAGGCCGCGTCAGCCGGCGCTGAACCGACATCTGCTGCCACTACGCCGGTAGAAGCTACCGCATCAGCCGAGGTAGAGCCAACACCTGCGGCCGCCACTACGCCGGCTGAAACAGCAGAAGTGACACCGGCGCCGGAACCAATTCCCCATCACCATGGGCCGCGTGATCTCTTTGGCACGCAGACATTTTTTACCGTGGTGATCCTCAGCATTTTTGTGATCACGTTTATTGTGCAGGCGTTTCAAATCCCTTCTGGCTCCATGGAGAACACGCTGCTGGTGGGCGACTTTCTGCTGGTAGATAAAATTCATTTCTCTGAAGGCGTGGGCCGCTGGCTGTTGCCGTACAGAGAGATTCAACGCGGAGACATTGTTGTTTTTTATTTTCCGGTGGACCCATCACAGTTTCTGGTGAAGCGGGTGATTGGGCTGCCGGGCGACCATATACGGTTGCGCAACAAAGTTGTTTACCGGAATGGCGAGCCTCTGCAGGAAGACTATGTGATCCATGCGCAACATTTTTATGATGGCTATCGCGATAACTTCCCGGCGCAGCAAGGCTACTCGCGAGAGATTGATCGGCACTGGCGCAATGAGTTGTCACAGCATGTGGACAATGGCGAACTGATCGTGCCGCCGGACCATTACTTTGTAATGGGTGACAATCGCGACAATAGTCTGGACAGCCGCTATTGGGGATTTGTCCCCCGGGCCAACATTGTGGGTAGGCCGCTGGTGATCTATCTATCAGTGAAAGGCTCGGAACAGGAGCGCCCAAATGATAAACTTATCCATCCGGGACAAATGCTTGCCCATCTGCTGCAAATAGCCCGGTGGGACAGGACATTTCGCCTGGTTCGCTAGCTTTCATTCGTAGATAGAAACTCGTAGATACAAAAACTTTTGTCAGGGAATAACCCGTTTGATCGATAAAACCGATAAAACAAAAGACGCAAAAGCGGAAAAGAAAAAAGAGAGCCTTTCTGAATCCATTGCCGGAATAGCGGGCGTGCTGGTTTCAGGGCTTTTTATTATTACGTTTATTCTGCAGGCATTTGAGATTCCTTCAGAATCCATGGTGAAGACGCTGCTCGTCGGCGACCACGTATTCGTGGACCGGCTTACGCCAACGGCCAAGGCGGGATACGTTGGGCCGCTGATTCCGTATCGCGAGATCAAGCACGGCGACATTATTGTTTTTCTGCATCCGGACAATCCGGGGATGTATGTGGTGAAGCGAATTATTGGCGTGCCGGGAGACCGCCTCCATCTGCGCGATGGCAAGGTTTACCGGAATGGCGAATTGCTGAATGAACCTTATGTGACCCATGATCCCAACAGCTATAACCCATATCGCGACCAGTTTCCTACGGCACCGCCTGAAGGCGAAGTGAGCGCAACATGGCCGCTGGTGATGCGCGACCACATCAAGAATAGCGAGCTGGTAGTTCCGCCGGACAACTTTTTTGGCATGGGCGACAATCGCGACGTGAGCCTGGACAGCCGCTACTGGGGCTTTATTCCCAGAGAAAATGTTATTGGCCGGCCGCTCTTTATTTATTGGTCATTTGAAACGCCGAAAGACCAGTACGAACGAACTTCCATGGAAGACCGTATAGGCTTCCTGGTCCACGTGATCATTCATTTTTTTGATGAGACACGCTGGAGCAGGATGTTCCATAGAGTTCGCTGATCTTTAGGAATTTCGGCCAAAAAAGAATTCAGCCGGAAAGATTTCAGCCAGAGATTCAGCCAGGACTAGCTTTTTGCCATTATTCAGCAAAGATCAAAAACAGGAAAAGCCGGAGCGCCACAAAGAGACTCTGCCGGAATCGATTGCCGGCATTTCGTCTGTGCTGGTGGTGGGGCTTTTTATCCTCACGTTTATTGTCCAGCATTTCGAAATTCCCTCGCGCTCCATGGAGCGGACGCTGCTGGTGGGCGACCATGTATTTGTCGATCGGCTGACGCCGGTGGGCAGGAAAAACTGGCTGATGCCGTACCGCGAAATTCATCGCGGAGACACGGCGGTATTTCTGGCTCCCGCCGAGCCGGGAATGTATCTGGTAAAACGCATTGTGGCCATTCCGGGAGACCGGATTCGTTTGCACGAAGGCATTGTTTACCTGAATGGCGTGAAGCAATCGGAGCCATACGTGGTGGAGCGCCGGGGCGATTTTGATCCGTATCGCGACGAATTTCCCCAGGCAATTGAATATGGCGAAAGCCAGTTTTCACCCGGCTGGGAGCGGACGCTGCGGCAGAGCATTGACAGGGGCGACGTGGTAGTTCCTCCGGACCATTACTTTGCCATGGGTGATAATCGCGATAACAGTCTGGACAGCCGTTATTGGGGCTTTGTGCCAAGAGAGAATATTATTGGCCGTCCGCTGGTTATTTTCTGGTCGCTCGACGTGCCGGAAGATAACGGCGAGCCCAAGCCAATGGCGGAGCGCATGGCTGCGTTTGTGCATATCACGACCCATTTTTTTGGGATAACCCGATGGAACCGGCTCTTCCGGCTGGTGCGTTGATCTTGGCTTATTCAAAAAGAAAAATCGCTGCGGTGGTGCTGGTGGTGCTGGCGCTATGCATCTTTCTGCCGCCCAACATCAATGGCGCGCGCTTCAGCAAGCGGCTCGCTTCCGCGCTGAGCACGGCGCTGGGCAGGGAAGTGAAAATAGGGTCGGTAAAATACCGTCTGTTTCCACGTCCGGGATTTGATCTATACGATTTCAAGGTGATGGATGATCCGGCGTTCAGTGCGGAACCGTTGCTGCTGTGCGGCAAGGTCACGGCTGACCTGCGCCTGACTTCTTTGTGGCAGGGCCGGCTGGAAATCGCCAACCTTGACCTGACCGACGATGCTGCTCCGCCGAGCTTGAACCTGGTTTATTCCGGCGGACACTGGAACCTGGAATCTTTGCTGTTGCGCGTGGAGCAAGTACCAACAGCGCCCACGGCAAAACGCAGTGCAGAGCAGCGTTCGCGCTTCCCATACATTCAAGCCAGTGCCGGCCGCATCAACTTGAAAGTGGGGCCGGAGAAAAAGCCTTACGCTCTGACAAATACTGATTTTGCATTCTGGCTGGCTTCAGAGGACAGATGGCACGTGCGGCTTGAAGGGCATCCCGTGCGAACGGACATGAATTTAAATGACACTGGCACAGTCAGGCTGGAAGGCGACGTACAGCGCTCTGCCACGTTGCGTGACATGCCGGTGAAGCTGCAATTCTCATGGGAGAAAGCACAACTCGGCCAATTCACCAGCTTGCTGGTGGGGCAGGACAAAGGCTGGCGCGGCGGGCTGGATGTGGACGCACAGATTGCCGGGCCGCTGGCCGATCTAAAGATTAACGCCACGGCGAACCTGAATGAGTTCCGCCGGTTTGATATTAATCGCAACGTGATGCCACAGGTGCAGACGCGCTGCCTGGGCGATTACGCGAAAGGCATTCTGGGATTGAAGTGCGACACGCCTCTGGGAACAGGCGGCCTTGTAATTACCGCGCATTTTGCTCCGGAAGTGCAAAACTATGATCTTTCAATGACGGCGACCCGCGTGCCCTTGTCACTGCTGGCGGCGCTGGCGCGGCAGGCGCGGCGATCTTTCCCGGATGACTTTACCGCTACCGGCGACCTGAATGCCGGCTTCGGTTTCCATTGGCATGCGGGCGTGCGCGATTTCCATGGAATCGGCATGACCTCGCCGTTCACCATGCAAGCCTCGGCTGGCGACAAACCGTTTGCGGTAAGCGCCGTGCGATTCCATATCGGCGCGGGCGATACGCCCGGGCTTCCTGTGGTGAAGAGAAAAAAGTCTGGCGCGCCAAGCGCGCCAGTTGCGGCCACTCCAACTATTCCGCCCACAGCCGCGTTTGAGCCGACGTCGCTCACGATTGACGCATTCTCGGTACAGATGGGAACCGCGACAACGCTGGAGATCCAGGGCAGCATGGATGGCAGCGGCTACTTTGTGAGCGCCAAGGGCATGGTTCCGCTGGAGCGCTTGCTGGCATTTGGCCGGACCACGGGCTTCCGTTCTCCGATCACGAACACAACGGCTTCAGCGCAGGTGGACTTGAACGTGAGTGGGCCGTGGGCAAATTTTGCTGCGCCCAAGCTGCACGGAACGGCGCATCTGCAGAACGTGGCGGCGTGGATTCCTGGCTTAAAAGACCGCCTGATTCTTACGGAAGCAGACGCACAGCTTACTGATACCGGCTTCACACTGAGCCACATGAATGCGCAGTTTGAGCACAACGCGGTGGGCTTTACCGGCTCCGTGAGCACTCCGATGAACTGCAAAGATAACGCGCCGTGTCCGCTGCAGTTTGATCTGCACACAGAGTCATTGGCAGTGGCGGATGTAGCCGGGCTTCTGGGCTTTACGGAAAAAGGATGGAGCCTGCCATTTCTTTCTGGCTCAGACAACAAGCTGCCTGACTTCAGAGCAGCCGGAACCCTGGCTGTCGGCGAATTCAAAGTGGCGGACATTCCGCTGGAAAAATTTAGCGCGCATGTTGAAGTTGGCGACCGTTCGCTGTTGGTGAATCACGTAGCTGCAAAAGTTGGTGGCGGATCAACGCAAGGCGAGTGGAAGCTGGACTGGACCGGAGCGCAGCCGAGCTATACCGGAACGGGATCACTCGAAAGTGTTGCGCTGGACCACATGGGCGCGCCGGAGTCTGTGGCTGGACAGATTGCAGAGTGGATCGCAGGCAAGACGCAGGTCACATACACGGCCCATTTTGAGGGTAAAACTCCGCAAGAGATGTTTTCCAGCGCCACCGGCAAAGCCGATTTTCAGGTGAGCAATGGCACGTCACACATGCTGGCCCTGGATGCCGGCAAACCCTTGAAATTCAACGGCGCGCAGGGCACAGTGGAGATGGCCCAACAGGCTTTAAAAGTTGCGCCAAGCAAATTTAAGACAGAGAACCGCATCTATACCATGAGCGGAACAATATCCCTGGCGAACGAGCAGGCTAAGCTTAAGATGAGCACCACCGGCACCCAGTGGGAAATTACAGGAGCGCTGGCGAAACCTCAGATTACGCCGCAGCCGATGACTGCCCAGGCTGCTCCCGCGCACACAAAATGATCTCGCGCATCCTGTTAACGATATTGCTGGTTGGCAGCGTAATCTTTATTGCCAAAGAAGGCCCTGCGGCTGCGCAGCCGCCTTTGCCTGTGCAGGCGAACTCTGCCGCGGGGCACCGCCTGGCTGACAGCATGCAGGCGAAGCTGGACCATATTCGGCAGAACGGGGAACAGGCGCGTCCGGACCCGATGCCCACGGTGATGACTGAAGAAGAGGTCAATGACTACATTGCTTCAGACCATATTGAGCTGCCGAAGGGCGTAAAGAAGTTGCGGATGGAAGGCCGATCGGGAGTAGTGACGGCGTTTCTTAACGTGGATTTCGATGAGATTCGCGGCGGACAACGGTCAGCCAATCCCATGCTCTCTGTTTTCAGCGGCCAGCACGATGTGCGCGTGGAAGCCAGTGCTGTCGGCAACGCGGGCCAGGGCAAGGTAAGCGTGCATGAAGTAACGATTGATGGATTCAGCGTCCCCCGCATGGCGCTGGAATTTTTTGTGAGCAAATACATCAGCCCGAAATATCCCAACATTGGGATTGATTCCGAATTTCAGCTGCCAAACCGCATTGATGTTGCGACGGTTGGATATCACAAGCTGACGGTCACGCAGCGATAATTTTTTGTGTGCGCTCCGCTTCGCTGCGCGCAAGCCTGCGGCGCATGGAAAAACCGTTTCTATACTCTCCCGGCTTTTCGCTTCGCTCAGTCTGGGATAAATCCCAGACCTACCTCTTTCATTTTGCGTGAAACGCGAAAACGTACCGGGCTATTATCAGGCGCACCGCTGGAGCGGGACTGGGTTGATGCTGTTTCTAAATGTAAGCCGCTGGCGCGATACACCGAAAGATGCCGCCGGGCCCTAATCTCCGATAAAATATTGCCATGCTAAAACACATTCGCTGGACTGACGTTGAACTGGAAAAGCTGAATCCGTTGCTGGATCGCCAGATAATCACGGGCGAACAGTTGATGCTGGCGCGCGTGCTGCTGAAGAAGGGCTGCGTGGTACCGGAGCACAGCCACCTGAACGAGCAGCTTACATACATTGTGGAAGGCGCGCTTAAGTTCTGGATTGATGGCAAAGAGATTATTGTGAAGGCCGGCGAGGTGCTCTGTATTCCTCCGCATATGCCGCACAAGGCTGAGGCCGTGGAAGACACGATTGATATTGATATTTTTTATCCGCCACGCCAGGATTGGCTGAATAAATCGGATAGCTATTTGCGGAATGAGCCGGCGGCGGCGAAATAGCGCTCCGTTACGTGTGGATTGCGCCAGTCATTTTCAAGTTCGCTGCAACATCAGCAGCGGATTTGATGGCTGGCGTGGCTTTTTTGCGCATGAGAGCGCAAGGTCCTTCGGGGCTACTCACGCGCTTCTGCCCATCGTGGCAAAAGCTGGCGAGATAACTGCCTTTTGCCCTGTGTGGTAAAAGTCTCAGGGGCTAAAGCCCACACCCACTTAGCAACTTACGGCACGGCTAAAGCCCGTGCCCTGATACGAATCCGGGGACGAATGGGGCCAACTTATGGGGGCGCACGTTCGTTACGGACCTCAGGATGACGTTTTTACAGTTATTGATTTATTTTCACTCGCTAAGCGTGTGCAGAATCAAGAAAATTAAGAAGAGATGTTGTAGAGAACGGCTTCAATGCGCGTGCATGAGAGCACAAGGTCCTTCGGGTCTGCTCACGCGCTGAAGACAGCACGCGTTTCGCTTACGACCCTCAGGATGACGTATTGATGGTGGTTGATTTGGTTTAACCGCGGCGCGTGTACAGAAAGACTGCAGACTCAAAGAAGAAAATTAAAGAGAGGCTGGTGGAGAAAAAGACCAGCCTCCCCGGGTGATGGCTACTGCCTACCGCAGTTTAGGGGATAGGGCAACGCGCATACGAGATCCGCGTAAGCGTCCTTTGCTGGATGGTTACACCCTGCGGACGCCCCGTTGATCTTCGTTCCGTCGACGCTATTGGGGGAGTAAAAGCTTTCCGGTCCAAACGCGCCGCAGTCGTGCTACCGTCTCCTGGCCCAGGCGGCCGCCGCACCGATTCGAGCGGACCAGCGCAGGCGATACAGAGCAGTCAGCTGATATCAATCACACAGTTAGCGGGACCGTGAAATTGAACCAGCACATCTGCCCTTGCCTTAGGGCACTCCCAACCATCACACCACTCCGTGCGTTTCTTAAATCTTCACCCGCAAATCGCAACCAGCAAGCTTGTTACAGCTGGATACTTCTGCCCTGGCTTCTTCGAATACTGCAAGCAAAGCGCTGCGAGCAGGCGCACTGAGGCCACGGCTCGAAAATCAAAATCGAACGCATTCATGGCAAGCGCGGCTTCTTAAAATGAAGACTGGGCAGTCTTTAATCTTTAAATCTTTAGTCTTTAATCTCTGGGCAATGCAGCTTCAGGCCGAAACTGACGGCCTGCCTGTGCAACTGCTGATGCTTGTTCATTTGAACAGCAAGGACTTAGAAGTGGATTAGCGTTTCATTAAAAACTCTCATCGCTGGGTTGCAGATATGTGTGCAATGAGATGTTGCAGAGATTGAGGCGAGAAAAACGTAAAATAATTTTGCTTTTCAATGATGGATTTTTCGCTAGGAGACGTCAAGACCAATGGATTTCATTAATTCGAGTCCGTTGCTGGTGGTGACCACGCCGGGGCGCAGGCAGTAATCAAAAGAAAGTTTGTCAGCCTCAAAGCGCTCCTGGAAATGCGCGTTGCGGACCTGGTTGGGAAAAACTTCTTCCAGAGATGTGAGCGCGAGGTCATGGGTGGTGACCATGCCGATGGCGA
>DASXZE010000285.1:0-3461 GCA_036502105.1 Candidatus Angelobacter sp.
CAGAATATTTTTCAGCGAATCCGGCTGCACCACAAAGGGCAAGGTGAACTGCTTGTCGTATTGCGTCATGCAGATGTACTTCAGGTTTTTGGGGACACGGCTGCGCGGGATTACCGCGTCAAGCGCTTCGGCATCGGGCAGGTCACGTCCGCCCTGCGCGGTGAGGCCGCTTTCGCGGGCCAGGCATCGAGTGATCTGGCGGGCACGATCGGCACGGAAATTAAAGTTGATGACCGAATCGTCATCGCGAATGGTTGCCACCGGCAGACCGCGATTATCCACGCAGGTGAAAGGGATGATGAACTCGTCGGTCACGTCGCGGTTATATGAATCTTTCACACCCTGCACGGGATCGACAAATTCTCCGCCTTCAGCCTTCCCGGCGACCATGGCATCAAAGGCCTTGAGCTCGCGTTCCCACTTCTTGTCGCGGTCCATGGCGTAGTAGCGTCCGCTCACGCTGGCGATCTTGCCGCCAAGCTCACGCATTTTCTGTTGCAACTGCTGGAGGTAAACCGCGCCATTGGTGGGCAGCGTGTCGCGCCCATCCATGAAGCAGTGAACGTAGGTGCGGTCCACGCCGCTCTGTTTGGCCATGCGCAGCAGCGCGTAAAGATGGTTCTGGTGAGAATGCACGCCGCCATCTGAGAGCAGCCCGAAAAGATGAAGCTGCCGGCCACCGCTGCGAGCGTTTTTCATGGCCTCCAGCAATACGGGATTGCTATAGAAATCGCCTTTTTCAATCATCAGGTCGATCTTGGTGATGTCCATGTAAACCACGCGCCCGGCTCCGATATTTAAGTGCCCTACTTCGCTGTTGCCCATTTGCCCTTGCGGCAGGCCGACAAAGCGTCCACTGGTGTGGATCAGTGTGTTGGGATATTCGGTGAGCAGGCGGTCATAATTGGGTTTGCGCGCCAGCGCAATCGCATTAGCTTTGGAAGGCGGCGCATAACCCCAGCCATCGAGAATGATAAGAACAAGAGGACGGTTCATAGATGAAGAAGAATTCTAAATGAAACGGAGATCGGGTGATCGGAACACCTACCACGAGGCACGGAGACACGGAGACACGGAGAATAGCAAAACCTTGAAACGCAGAGGAACGGAGAAAGCAGAGGAAAAGAATTTTTACCACACATAAACTGATGACACTGATTTTGGATCGGGTGATCGAACATCTATTACGGCGTCGTTATGACTGAGATGGCGTGACCCAAAACGAGTACGAAATGTATTTTTGGCCGCAACTGCAGCGGAGCCGATCCCTCGGGTCCTTGGCTGCTGTGCCCATTCACCGCCAAAACCGGGCGTAAATTGGACCCGAAAGCGCAGCCAAATTTACGGACCTCTCGGGATGGCAACTCTCAGGTAGAGGCATTTCGGAACAACGGGAAAGCATGGCAAAACCGTGAAACGCACAAGGTGATAGCATAGGCGGCTGCATTGGAGAAGATCATGATGAAGAATCTGGTTGCGTTGATGGTATTGCTGACAGGTATTTCCGGGTTAATGGCAGCCGATCAGCCGCAAAGCAGCAGCACGAAGGCCACAAAAGACACGCAGAGTAAGAACGCGCAGAGCCACGATCCGGGTAATAAAGAGGCTCCGGCGCAAGCGCAGGATGCGATCAAGGACACGGCAGAGAAGCCTGAGATCCACGAATTTGTTATCGCCAACTTCAAGACGGAAAGTGGCGTTACGCTGCCGCAGGCACGGGTGGTTTACGGAACCTTCGGCCATTTAAACGCAGCCCATGACAACGCGGTTTTATTGCCGTCGCACTACATGGCGGACTGCCATGGCTATGAATTCCTGATCGGCCCAGGCCGCGCGCTGGATACCTCAAAGCTTTTCCTGGTGGCAACCGAGCTTTTCGGCAATGGGCATTCATCTTCGCCCAGCAACACGCCAGAGCCCTTTCATGGTCCGCGCTTTCCCGTGACGACGATTCGCGACAACGTGGAAGCGGTGCATCGGTTGCTAACGGAAGAATTGAAGGTCAAGCATCTGCGCGCGATTGTAGGGTTCTCCATGGGAGCGCAACAGGCGTTCCAGTGGGCAGTGAGTTATCCGGATTTCGCGGACAAGATTGTAGCTACATCAGGCACGGCAAAAACTTATCCTCATGGGGTGGTACGACTGGAAGGACAGATAGCCGCACTCACGGCCGACGCGGCATTCCAAAATGGCGATTACACCGCGCCGCCGACCAAAGGCCTGGAAGCTTTTGCCACGGTATGGACGGCATGGCTGTTTTCCCAGGAATGGTGGCGCAAAGAATTATGGAAAGCTTCTTCGCCGCCGGGTACAACATTTGAACAGACGCTGCACGAGTTCCGGACGAACTTTATTCCCGGCGCGGATGCGAACAACCTGATTTTGCAATGCCGCACGTGGGAGAAACACGATGTGGGCGCGACGCCGGGTTTTAACGGCGACGTAGAGAAAGCGCTACGGTCAATCAAGACACCGTTTTTGTATATGCCGTCAGAGACGGACCTTTATTTCCCCATAGGCGATGCGCGCTATGAAGCGGGATTCATGTCGACGGTTACGCTCACCCCGATTCCGTCACTCTGGGGGCATACAGCTGGGGCAGGGCCAAACCCGGAGGATTTGAAGTTCCTGAATGAGAAAATTGGAGCGTTTCTGGAGCGCTAGGAGTTGAAACTCAGGGTTGGCATTAAAAAACCTTTAAACACTCAACGTGAATTACACAGCAAGATGGTCTCAAGCCGTGTCCCGCTCCATAGCTCTTCAGATCAAAGCAGCCATCTGATTACGGCTACTGAACAGAGAAACTGCAGACACTGAGCGTCGCACCCTCGGGAGCGTTCACTAGCTGTCCCCAGCCGGTCATGGTTGTTGCTCTGCGCTGTTCGGAAGGAAGCTGAAGATTAGTTCCCAATGGGACCTCAGCTGCGCCTGGCGCCGTGACGAAAACGGAATATGTAGTTGCCGGCAGATTTTCCACCAATCGGAACTGATATGTTTCACCAGCGGCATAAGTGACGGTAGATGGGATAAGTTTGTCGCCGTCGCGGACCTGAATCAGTCCGCTCGGATTGAAAGTGATCAAGCTGCTCAAAGCTGCTTTGCTGGAAGCCGGCGCAAAGAAGCCCAAAGCTGCGTCCATGGCCGATGAAGAAGGCGTAGCGGAAAAAGTCGCCGTAAAGCCAGTTGTCGGCGGCGAGATGGTAAAGCTGACGCGCTGAGTGTTAGAGCCTGCCGGCGTACTTACGCATCCAGTGCGAACGACAGCGCTTTCGGGCATGAGAGCGCTGACGGTTGCAGCCGCGCTCTGAATTGAAGCAGTCACAGAAAGATTCTGAGAAACATTATTCGCTGTGTCCGAGGCCGTGACGGTGATCGTGTCATTGCTAGCTGGAGTGGTAGTGGCGGTCGATACGGTCAAGGTCGCAGAGCCGGAGCCGCCGGTGATCGTCGGGTTATCAAAG
>DASXZE010000286.1:0-20310 GCA_036502105.1 Candidatus Angelobacter sp.
CACGGCAATGGCGATACTGGAGAATGCGATAAAGGAATAGCCGAAAATCCGCTTGCGGGAGAAGCAGGTAACGACTTCACTGATCACGCCCATGCCGGGCAAAATCATGATGTAAACCGCCGGGTGCGAGTAAAACCAGAACATGTGCTGGAAGAGCACCGGATCGCCGCCCAGCTTGGGATCAAAGATGCCAATGTGGAAGCCACGCTCCAGCGCCAGCAAGACCAAAGTGATGGCGATAACGGGGGTGCCCAGAACCATGATGAGGCTGGCTGCGTAGTTGGACCAGACAAAAAGCGGCAGGCGTCCCCAGGTCATGCCGGGAGCGCGCATGCGATGCACGGTGACGATGAAATTCAGTCCGGTAAAGATCGACGAAAATCCGACGATAAAAATGCCGACAGCCATTACGATGACCGGGCTTTTTACGTAACCGGAGCTGAGCGGTGCGTAGAAGGTCCAACCTGTGTCCACGCCGCCGCTGACCAGCGCAATGAGTGAAAATGTGGCGCCGCCAATATAGAGATACCAACTCAGCAGGTTGATCTTGGGAAATGCCAGGTCCTTGGTCCCGATCATGATGGGGACCAGGAAATTGCCGAGCACCGCGGGCACAGACGGAATCAGGAAAAAGAAAATCATGTTCACGCCGTGCATGGTGAACAGGCGGTTATAGGTGTCGGCCTGGAACATTTCGCCGTTGGGCGTAAGCAGATGCAGGCGGATCAGCGCTGCAAAAAGGCCGCCGATAAAAAAGAAGACCGTGATGGAAAACAGATATAGGATCGCGATCCGCTTATGGTCTTTGGTCAGCAGCCACGATCTGATTCCGTAATTGTCGTTCAAGTAATGCTTTTCCGGCATTACTGGCTTAACGATCTGCGTCGCGGTACTCATGGTTTCTTCCCAGATGGATTCGCAGGCCTCGTTCCCTGCGGGGTCGGTTGCGTTTGCTGCTCATTCTGTTTCTGAATGTTTGGCACTTCACTGTCACGAATCTGCGTTGGCGAGGTGCGGTTGTTCAGTGGATTCGCTTCCTGCGGCGCCAGGTGCTTGATGTATTCGCTGATAGCGATGATTTCATCTTCGCTCACTACGCCGCGGAATGTGGGCATGATGGACTGGAAGCCGGAAACAACTTTGGCGTTCGGCTCCAGAATCGATTCGCGAATGTAATTGTCGTCCGCCAGCACCACGCGATTATCCGTCAGGCGAACTGGTCGGCCATACAGGCCTTCAAGATTTGGTCCGCGTGCGCCGGAGTCCGGGCGGTGGCAGGTGGTGCAGCCATATTGCTGAAACGCTTTCTCACCCAAGGACGCGAGTGAGCCTTCAGCCTTGCCGCTGGCCAGCCATGTGGTGTAATCTTCCGGAGTCATGGCGACAACTTCGCCCACCATGCCTGAATGTTTTGTGCCGCAATATTGCGAGCAGAAGAGGTGATACGTTCCGGGGACCGTGGCCTTGAACCAGGTAAAGACGTAGCGGTTCGGCAGCACATCTTGTTTCACGCGAAAGGCCGGAACAAAGAAGCTGTGAATCACGTCCTGCGAAATCATTGTGACTTTCACATCGCGCCCAATAGGCACGTGCAGAGCGTTGATCTCACGCTGTCCGTTGGGATGCTGGAACTTCCACATCCATTGTTTGGCTACGCCGTAAATCTCCAGCGGGTTCTGCGGCGCACGTTCCATGTGGTAATAAATGAGCGCGCCCCATACAAAAATGACCATGGAGATGCCCAAAGGAATTACGGTCCAGACGATCTCCAGCAGCGTTGAGCCGTGAATTTGCTCAGCCTGCCGCTCCGGAGTGCGCCGGTACTTGATGGCAAAAAAGAGAATGAGAATGGCAATGAGCAGCGAGAAAAAGGTGGTGATCAACACCAGGAACAGGTAGAGGTAATCCACCTGCTGCGCCATGCTCGAGGCCTGGTCCGGAAAAATGGGAAAGTTCAAATGCATCTATTCGGCTGTCCTGGTTATGCGGCCCTTCTGGGCAGCAAGCGAATCCCGGCGAAACATAATTACCATAAAACCGCCCACCATCAATACAGTGGCAAGCGCACTGAGACGCAAAATATTGAAAATAGCAACACCGTATTTACCCTGCGTCGGATCGTAGTGATAACAGTAAAGCAATACCTGGTCCACCACGCTGCCAATTTTTCCCTTTGACGCTTCAATCAGCCCCAGCTGTATGTCGCGCGGGGCATACTCAATTCCGTAATAATACTGCGCCACACGCCCATCCGGCGTGAGGAGCATAATGCCGCTGGCGTGCGCATATTGCTGGATCTGCGGGTCCCATGCGTAGCGGAAACCCACGGCCTGGGCCAGCGCATCAATCTGGTCTTTTTTGCCGGTAAGAAAATGCCAGCCTTCAGCCGCTCCCGCGCGGCGATAGCGCTGCAGATAAGTTTTCTTGGCTTTGGCTGCATCCGCAGGCGCATCACGCGGATCAATGCTTACCGTTACCACGTTAAAGTCGCGCCCAACATTGAAGCGCACAATTCCGTTCAGAGATCCGGTAAATCCAGTGAGCACCTGCGTGCATAGCATGGGGCACTGATAATAAACCATGATCAGGATAACCGGCTTCGCTCCAAAATATTGCTGCAGCTGTACAGCCTGCCCCGTCTCGTCATTGAAAGTCAGGTTTAAGGGAACCTGCTGGTTCAAGCGCTGATCAAGCCCAACCTGGTCCAAGATCGATGGCTTCTGATTGGCGACAGCGTCGCCCGGTTGAAGCTTAGGCGCGGCCTGCGCCCATCCTGAAGCTGACGCGCAGACTGCCAGCATTGCGGCAATCGTCACGTTTCGAATTGTGCTGCTGAACTTCACTTACCTGGTACCTCCTGCTGGATTGCGCATTGTCTGGCTGCCATCACCGGCAGCGCCCGATGGATACGCCGCACTGGCTGCTCCCACATTCGATAGCTGAAATGGACCGCTTACCTGCGGCAATCCGCGTTGCGCCAGAATGTCCATGGCGTGGCTGACTGGAATATGGATGCTGCCGTCAGAAGATTTGCCGGTGCTATCGAGCCATTTTTCTTCTGAATGAAGGAAGCCATTCATATCGTGTTCGTCGTCATATTGCAGAAGCGGAGAAGTGTCTTTAACCGTGCGGCGCAGATGGTCTTCCATTTTGCCGCGTCCATACCAATCGGGCGCCGGCTTCACTTCGCCATGGCTGTCTGGAATTTCCTTGCCCAGACCCTCCCGGGGCGCTTCCCGCTCAGCCTTCATCTGCTGCTCCATGGGCGTGAGCCTGGGCTCCTGGCTTTTTTCCCACTTTTCCAGGCCGTAGATCATTCCGATCATGAGCACAAACGCAAAGAAGCCGCTGACGGCAAGAAACACGCCAGACCATACGATGCCGCGAACACTTACATCGCTCTCGTCGTGCCCCTGCTTTACATGGCCGCCGGATTGAGTTTCGAATTTATCTTTATCCATGGTGTTTCGCTTCCAGCATTTCTGCAAACTCAGGATCATTTACCGGCATAAGCGAACGCTTGCTCAACCGCTGATAAAAGAAGAACAGCCAGATTCCACCCATGCCGATGGGACAGATCACATACATGGCTGCATCCAGCAGGTGGAAATTTTCCAGGCCACCCTGTACGCCTCCAGGATAAAAATTGGGAGCGGTCAGCCAGAACAGATCGACCATGCGCATAAAAAGAACGAGGAAACAGATGGCTACAATACGATTCCGGCTGCGCTTGGTGTTGCGGGAAAGCAGCAGGGCAAACGGAAACACAAAGTGCACAAAGATCAGGATGGTCCCGAAATATTGCCAGCCATTTTGCAGCCGCATTACGTACCAGCGTATCTCTGAAAGCAGGTTGCCGGACCACATAATGATCCACTGCGAGAACGAGAGATAGGCCCAGAGCACGACAAAAGCAAACATCAATTTGCCAAAGTCATGCAGATACTCAATCTTAAAAATGCGCGAGACCGGCTCTACAGCGGAAAGCCGCGTGAAAAGCCAGATGGTGAAGCAGAACGCGGTAAGAACCTGGCCCACCATAAACAGCATGCCCCAGACTGTTGACCACCACTCAGGATAGAGCGACATGGTCCAGTCAATGGAGGCGAAGGTGATGCTGAAACCGAAAAATACAATTCCGAATCCACTCAGGTTCTGGATAAAGACTGACTGCGCCGGAGTGGTATTGCCGGCCTCTTCGCGGACAGACCAGCGCTTAAGGATGGTATAGAGCAGCGCCCAGCCAACGAAATAGATGATGCCGCGAATCCAAAATCCCGGAATATTCAGGTAGTAATGTATTTTGTCCGGCCCCAGATGCTTGAGGAATGCAGCTTTATCGGTTGGATCGCCAGGAATGGTCGCCCACTTATAAAGATGCTTGATCCCGAAGGCGATGGGTAGCCAGAAAATAAACATCAGCCACCAGTTGCCTGCGGCTGCTTCCCATATGCGGCGTCCCAGCCGGCCCCAGTTGCCGCCGCTCACATATTGCAGCATGAGCAGAGCGAGCGAGCCAGTGGTAAGCCCCAGCCAGAACATAAAGGACATTAACCACGAACGCAGAAAGAGGTCCCACTGCTGCCGGCCCAGCGCAAGGGCCAGAGCCAGCACGACAAAAACAATGCCAACAACCAGCGAACGCGAACGCAGACGGTCAATAAACGCGGGCGGCGCAAAATCCTTGGGTGTAAAACGCACAGAGACTTCGCTCATGGTTTTACACCTCCCTGGGATTTCGCGGGTGGCGGGCTAATCGAGGTATCAGGAATCTTGATTCCATCTTCTTCTTCAGGTTTGCTCAACTTATCGCGGTCGGCCTGCGCAACATCGGCGTCAGCCGCATTCTGGCTCAGTTGCAGCGCGCGGATATAGGCGGCAATCGCCCAGCGATCTGCCGGTTTTACCTGGGCACCATAGTCAGGCATGCCGCCAAAGCCATTGCTGATGACGTCATAGAACCAGCCAAGCGGCGCATTTCTTAACCGCTGCACATGGAAGGACGGCGGACGCTTATAGCCGCGCTGCACAATCATGCCGTCGCCATCACCCACCATGGAGTGGCAGGGAGTGCAATAAATATTGTAGCGCTGCTGGCCGCGGGCCAAAAGCTGCGCGCGATTTGTGGCGCTGTTCGGATCGCCCAGCTGCGGCGGTATTTCGTTGCCGTAAACGTTGCCATGTCTGCCCGTTAGATAGTAGCTGCCGGGATCAAGCTGCTCGTGGTCAACATTCTTGTCATCCAGCTGCGGAACCGTGCCGGGAAGCGGATACCGGGCCGACCTGCGATCAGCATAAAACTCGCTCGATCGCAGCGGAATAAATTTGGGCTGGTTCTGCATGTCCTGGCGGCAGCCGCCAATCACAGCCATGCCAGCGGCTGCAAAGAGCAGCCATGCAACGCGGATTTGTGCCGGACGATTAATACGGCACCTCCGTAATTTCCTCGGGCTTGAAACCTTCCAGCAGCTTACGGGTATCAGCCAGGCTGAACCTGGGGTCCTGCGCTTCAATGCACAGGAAAAATCTGTCGCGGCTGGCGCGCACAAAATTCGGCGAGTTGAACACCGGATGATACGGCTGCGGCAACCCATTCAATGCCAGCATGCCAAAGACAGCTGCCAGACATGCGCCAAGAATGGTGCACTCAAACGTTACCGGAATAAAAGCGGGCCATGAATGGAACGGCTTGCCGCCGACATTAATTGGATACGTGACGGCTGACACCCAATATTGCAACGAATATCCGCCGATCATGCCCAGCATGGCGCCAATCAACACAATCAATGAAACGCGATTGTGATGCGCGCCGATCGCCTCGGCCGCTTCTTCCAGCGGATAGGGGGTGTATGTGTCCATTTTTCTATAGCCGGCGGCATAAGCGCCCTTGGCTGCATCCACCAGCTCGGTAGGCGTTTCAAATTCCGCCATCAGTCCGTAAATAGGTCCAGGTCCAGATGTCATTCTTTCACCTTCGCCTGCGGAATCAATGTCCGCATTTCAAAGATGGAGATGGCCGGCATAAGCCGGATAAAGATGAAGAACAGCAAGGTGAAGAACCCCCAGGTTCCCACAAAAATCATCATGTCCCACCTGGTGAACCAGTACATGCCCCACGAACTGGGAATGTAATCGCGCTGCAGGCTCATCACTACAATCACAAAGCGCTCCAGCCACATGCCCGTATTTACCACAATGGCAATCAGGAAGAGAATCCACGGCGTGGAACGGACTTTATTCAACCAGAGCGATTGCGGGATCAGGATATTGCAGAGAATGAGCATGAAGTAATAGTGCGAATACGGTCCATGCAGACGGTTGCTTACCATCGCCAGTTCGTATTTATCCTGGCTATACCAGCCCACAAACATTTCCATGCCGTAGGAATAAGCGACAATCATGCCCGTTGCCAGCATGACTTTTGCGGCATTCTGCAGGTGACGCAGCGTAATGAAATCCTGCATGCCGTAGAGATAGCGGAACGGAATCGCCAGCATCAGCACCATGGCAAAGCCGGAGTAAATTGCGCCGGCAACAAAGTACGGCGGGAAGAATGTGGTGTGCCATCCTGGAACCACTGAAACAGCAAAATCCAAAGACACCACGCTATGTACTGAAAGAACCAGCGGCGTGCACAGTCCAGCCAGCAACATGTAGGCCGTCTCGTAACGGTTCCAGTGCTTGGCCGATCCGCGCCAGCCCATGGCCAGTGCGCCATAAATACGGCGGACAACCAGGGTCTTGGCGGAATCGCGCATGGTGGCAAAGTCTGGGATAAGTCCAATGCCCCAGAAGAGGAATGACGCCGTGAAATATGTGGCCACAGCGAACACGTCCCAGATCAGCGGGCTGCGGAACTGCGGCCAGATGCCCATGGTATTGGGGATCGGAAAAAGCCAGTATGCCGCCAGCCACGGACGCCCGGTATGAATCAGCGGGAACAGGCCGGCCTGCATGACGGCGAAAATCGTCATGGCTTCAGCAAAACGGTTGATTGAAGTACGCCACGTCTGTTTGAACAACAAAAGAATGGCGGAGATCAGCGTGCCGGCGTGGCCAATACCGATCCACCAGACAAAGTTCACAATGGCAAAGCCCCACCCAATAGGGATGGTAATACCCCAGATGCCTACGCCCTTCATGAGCAGGTAGCCGATGGCTGTCTGCAACATGCCAGCAAGTCCCGCCGCTATAAACACCACCAGCACCCAAAAGATGGGCGTGTGCTTGGTGAGAATAATGCCGGCAATCCGGTCTGTAATCGTGCCGAAGGTCTGGCCAGGGCCGATGATCGGCGGCCTTACACCTTTAGGCGGCAGTATGTCTGGTGCAGCCATCTATGCCTTCTCCGTGCCAGACGCTAGTTTGGGATTGGGGTTTCGCACCGCCGCCACATAAGTGGTGCGTGGGCGCGTATTCAATTCCGCCAAAAGCTGGTAGTTGCGCGGACCGCTCTTGATCTTAGCCACCGCGCTGTCTTTGTTATTGATGTCGCCGAACGTGATTGCTCCGGTCGGACAAACCTGCTCGCAGGCTGTCTTGATTTCGCCGTCACGCACATCGCGATCTTCTTTTTCTGACGCAATGCGGGCCTGCGTGATGCGCTGGACACAGTAAGTACATTTTTCCATCACGCCGCGGCTGCGGATTGTGACATCAGGGTTGCGTCCGAGCTTCAAGCTTGGCGTATCCCAATCGGTACCGGGCATGGAATTAAACAGGAAGAAATTAAACCGGCGCACTTTATACGGGCAGTTATTTGAGCAATAGCGCGTACCCACGCAGCGGTTGTAAACCATGTCATTCAAACCTTCTGTTGAATGCGTGGTTGCGCCCACCGGACAGACCGGCTCGCATGGCGCATCCTCACACTGCATGCAGTTCACTGGCTGGAAATACATACTGGGATTCGCCGGATCGCCCTCGTAATAAGCGTCAATGCGGATCCACTGCATCTCACGGCCACGCTGCACCTGTTCCTTGCCGACAACAGAAATATTGTTTTCCGCCTGGCAAGCCACGGCACAAGCCTGGCAGCCCACGCAGGAGTTCAGGTCAATCGACATGCCCCAGGCATACTTCTGATAGAAATTCTCTTTGGTTTTGAAATTGGGATAGAGAGATTCTTGCTTGTCGCCATCATCCTGCGGCTCTTCGTCTTTATTTTCGTGGGCGAAATTCTTGTTCTTCAGGAACTCTTCCAGCGTCGCGACCTTGACCGGCTCGCGATCTTCCATGGTGAAATGGCCCTGCGTTACAGCCAGGTCCCAGCCTTTGTCCATCAGCACTTTGGCGCTGGCGCCCGCAAGTGCATACTGATTGGCGCTGGGACGCACCTTATAGGCGTCATAACCGGTTCCGCTGCCAACACGTCCCGCCTTCGTCTGGCCATAGCCAAGGAAAAGCGTGATCGCGCCATCCGGATGTCCGGGCTGCGGCCAGTACGGCACTTCAACTTTCCTGCCTTGAATCTCAATTTCCAGAACGCGCTGATTGTCTGACTGGTGATCGTTCTGGTCGCTTAACTGATTCAACTTCCAGGCTGTCGCCATGGCCGGACTGATCATGGCCACATTGTCCCAGGTGTTGCGGCTCAGCGGCTTGGGCGTCTCCTGCAGCCAGGCGTTATTAATAAACGTTCCGTCGTAAATTGTTGGATCAGGACGGAATGAAATCTCATACGTATCGGAACCTGATACTGCCGCCTGCGCCGGCAATCCTGCAACCTTGGCCGAAAGCGGCTTGGCGACTGATGCGCTGCCGGCGACAAAACCGTCATGCACCGCGGTGCGCCACCAGGTTTCAAAATCAGCGGCATTCGGATGTTGCGATTTCCAGTAAGTCTGCACCACGTCATGCGAAGACGCGCCCATTTGATCAGTGAATGCAGCCAGCACTTCATGCGCGCTCTTGCCATCATACAGCGGCGCAATCATGGGCTGAATCACGCTGGCCGTGCCGTCATACGCATGCCCGTCACTCCAGGCTTCAAGATAGTGCGTCTCCGGCACATGCCAATGCACGTGGTCGGTAGTTTCATTTTTGTAGCTGGAGAACTGGATGCGCAGCTTTACTTTGTCCATGGCGCCATGGAAATCAAGGTCCACGGGCGCATTGAAAACCGGGTTACCGCCAATCATAATCAGCGTCTCAACCTTGCCGGCATTCATGTCCGCAATCAATTCGCGGATGGACTGGCCGTGTTCCACTGGATCGACTTCTACCGGATCGATATAGCTGACGGTCTGGCCAACATTGCCCAGCGCGCCGTTGATAGCGTGCGCCAGGGCATAGACCGCTGGCGACTGAAATTCACCCGGAACTACCAGGCATTTGCCTTTGTGCGCAGAGAGATCGGCAGCCACTGCATCTACCCAGGCCTGCTGCGCTTCGTTCAGCTTGCCAGCCGTTACGCCGCCAACACCAACTTTTGCCGCCAGCGCACGCGCAATTGTTTCCACTTCTGAAGGACGCAACGGCAGACGATGATCGGCTTTTGCGCCGGTCGTGCTCGGCACGCTCTCCGCAACATACAGGCGATTCATCTCGTCGCCTTTATCCAGCTTGCGGCCGTTCATGAAGTCACGGGCATAACGGACAAAACCCGGGAACCATGCACCAGAAAGGAAGTCAGCATCGAGCGAAACAACGATTGCCGCAGATTCAAACTTGTAGATAGGATCGTAATATCCACCGAAGGCCAGCTTGGAACCGGCGCGCATATTGTCGCGATTGACTGGGTCCCAGCGATGCCACTTCGATTGCGGGAAAGCCTGCTGGACCTGCTTCATCTGCCAGCCAAATGTTGGCGAGCTTACTGCTCCAGTCAGGAACCGCACACCAGCGCCTTGAAGAGCTTTGCGCGCGCGGATCTCAGCGCCAAATGCAATAGCGAAGCTGCCCCAATTGCTGCCTTCACCCATATAAGTGATGGTGGTGGAGCGATCAGGATCATAAAGATTCAGGATTGAAGCCTGGGCAAACAAGTCTGTCGCGCCCATGCTGGCTGCATGCATGGGATTGCCTTCAATTTTGGTCGGACGAAATTCGTGTGTCTCCACCAGCAGCGGCAGCGCATGGCCATGGAACGGCATGGCGGTCGCATAAAAAATCGGCTTGCCGGGAACCAGCTGCTCAGGCTGCCGGACATAAGGCAGAATCTGCTCCAGCGGCTGCCGGGTACATCCGGCGAGTCCAGCCAGCGCCATGGAAGCGCCTGCGAGCTTAAGAAAGCCGCGACGCGAAACCGGATCGACCCATTCAGAAGCCTGGCGCGGAAATTCGCGCTCCAGCAGGTCGCCAAAAGCTTTCTGGTCAGCAAGCTCCTCCAAAGTACGCCAGTACTTTGGCCCTTTGGCTTCCGCAAGCTTCTTGCGCACGGTTTCCAGCTCCATGCTGGCCGGCTTGATCTGGTCGGCGGAAATCAGATTGGGATTTGAATCGCTATTGTTAGACATTCTCTTCCATTGTTTCCACCCTATCTATGACAAGTGGAGCAACTGGTTATGTCCTGCGACGTACGCAGGTGATATTCATTCCGTAACGCTGTACCCAGCATTAATTGGCTCGTGAATGTTTTCTTCTCGCCGCCAATCATTACATCAACCGGACTCTCCGGGCTGGGCTGCTGATATTTCATGTTGAACACTTCTTGTTTCGGCCGCAGGAACTTTTCCGGCTGGCGATGACAATTCAGGCACCATTCCATCTGCAGGGTGTTTTCCGCATACATCAAGGGCATCTCATCCACCTGGCCGTGACAGCTGTAACAGCCAACGCCCTTGGCGATGTGAATACTGTGATTGAAGTAAACAAAGTCCGGCAGGTCGTGAACGCGCACCCACTTGAGCGACTCACCACTGCTGAAGCTATAACGAATAGGTTCAAGCATGGCGGCGCTGGTCCATATCTGCGCATGGCAGTTCATGCAGGTCTTGGTAGGCGGGATTCCGGCAAAGCTGGAATCTTCAACCGATGTGTGGCAGTAGCGGCAATCCAGGCCCAGGCCGCCTGCGTGGTGCTGATGGCTGAACGGGATTGGCTGCTCCGGCGCAATATGCTGCGTAGTGACATACGGCGAGCGCTGAAATTCCATGAGCGCGGCGCCCACAGCCGAAAGCAGAAGCACTACGCCAAGAATGCTGGCGCGCGCCAGAGTATTTGCACTACGGTGAAAGATCTGTGCCATTAGATATAAAAGTTCGCCTTGTTAAAACCGCAAGCACTTCTCCGCTGAAGCGACCCGGCAGACTGCAGGAATCCGTTGCGCTCAAGTCACTTATGAAAACGGATGATTATAAACAAACTGTGACGAATTCAGCTACCCTCAGAACAAGAAATTGAAAAAATATTCTGAAAATGTTTCTCCCAGTAAGTTTCCCGAAAATCTTCCAACCTGAATTGACCTGCAACAATAGCACGCACGCAGCAATTTTTATCCGCAAATTTTTATTCACGCGCAAAAAACAAACCAGCAGTACACAATCATGTACTAAGGTCACGTAGATCCAAATATCAAACCGCAAAAGCCGCCGCGCAATTTGCGTGGCGGCTCGCGCAGGAAACAAATCTTCAAAACAAAAAACGGCGAGACCTTGATTCAGATCTCGCCGCATGAGTTGTGAGCTGGTTCGTCTGGCTACTGCACGTTTTTCTATTGAACATGCGCCGTTAGAGAAACATTATTATTACCCTGGCTCAGGTCCTGCGTCTGCGCGCTGGTGCTGGCCTTCTCCACAATGTTCGATCCGGAAGCGGCTGTCGCTCGCAGGTAAACATTCACCCAGAAGCTCTCTCCGTTTTCCAGCCGGGTCTTTTTGCAAATTACAGTTCCGGTAGTTGCCCCCACTGCTGGCGTCGTGCAGGAGGTGGCGGACTGGGTAAATATTTTGTCGAAGCTGTAGCCCGCTGGTATGGGATTGCTGAAAACCACGTTGTCACTTCCGTCCGGACCAAGGTTTGTTACCTGGGCAAAGAAAGTGACTACAGCATTGCGCGCCACGGTGGAAATATTGTCGTGCATCAACAGGCGCAGATCACCGGCGATCACGACTTTGGCGATGAATCCGTCACTATTACCCTTGAGACCGGGCTGGAAAGCGTCTGGCGTTACAGGATAATCCACATCTGTGGTGTTTCCCGCGACCCAGGCATTCCATGCCGGATCAACTGCGACGGCCAAACCGGCCGTCTGGTGGCTGCCGCCCAGCAGAGTTGAGTAGTAAAGCGATTTGCCATCCGGCTGGAAAGCCGTAACAAACGTATTGGTTGCGCCAGCCGGCAGCGTACGTTTGAAGGCACTTGCCGTGGTTGGGAAATTGGGAGAACTGGTACTGCCGATAACAAAGAACATACCGGCGTTGTTGATGCCAAATCCATTCAGAGCGTCATTGTTTTTACCGCCCAGCAGCGTGGAAAATACCAGCCCATTGCCCGTTGAATTCAACTTGGTGGCATAACCCTCTGCACAGGGACCTATATTTCCATTGACGTTAGCACAGGTTGCGGTGGTTTTTGTGATATTGGTTTGAAATGCGCCTGCAGTGGTGGGATAACCCGGGCGGGCACTGCCTGCAAAATAAATACTGTGTGTGGAATCAATGGCAATGCCACTCACTGCATCCGAGCCCTTCAAAAGGGTAGAAAAGAGCGCTCCCGTTGCGGTGGCATTGAGTTTTATCACAAAGGCAGAATTGCCGGTTGCGGTACCGAAAGCCACACTATGGGGAAAATTCGAGGCCGCCGTGGTACCGGCAACATAGGCGTTGCCAGAAGCGTCAATGGCTACGGCCTGTGCCGAGCTGACATCTGCGCTGCCGCCGAGATAGGTGCTATAGACCAGTGACGATGCGGGAGGTTTGTTGGTATCAAACTTCGCGATGAACCCGCTTCCATTCGGATTCGGCAGTGTTGCCTGGAAAGTACCGGTAACGCCAGACAGGCAAGGATTTTCGGTAGATCCGACCAGGTAAAGGTGGCCGGAGTCGTCAGAAATCATTCCCATAGGCCGGGAATCAGAAAAAGCTGTACAACTCTGCGGAACAGCGCCGACTGCTGCGGCAAACGTTGTGGTGAATTGCAAAGTTGAGCCGTCCGGGCTCAGCTTATCGACAAACATTCCCTGGTCAAAACCATCGCCCGGGCCGGGAAATTCGTCTGAAGTTGTTTCAGCGCTATAAACGTGGCCAGCTGAATCCACCCACATGACTTCAACGAAGTCCCGCAAAAAAGTGGAGTACAGCAGGATTTTTCCTGAAGGATCGAATTTTGAAATGAAGCCGCTTTGCGTGGTGGCGTCTTCATGGAATACCACTTGAAGATTTGCAGTGCGATCAAAAGCACCGGCAGTGGTTGGGTAATCCACCGCCGAGGTGGTGCCGCTTACATAAATGTTGTGATTGGCATCCAGTCCGATGTGGGAGATAGCAGTATCGGCGGGAAATGTGGTTTGCAGGTCAGTATCTTGTCCCGTGGCGCCGCCCAGATGCGTAGAGTAAGCCAGCACTGGATCGATCGTGACCGGCAGGCTGCGATCATATTTGCCAAGTTGAATGCCGAGCTTGTTCTCACCCAGCAGCTGCCAGCTCGCCTGCACAGGCTGGTGCTGACCATTCACCATTTGCCACGCAACGGGCGCAGTCTCAAACAAATTTGTTTTGCCCAGCGTGAGCTCCAAATTTCCGGAAGGCTGCAGCGCGATGTGGCTGATGCCTTCCATCCTTAAAGCAATCTGCCGGGAATCAGCGCCAGGAGCAAGAATGAAATCGTGCTCCAGATGGCGGTCCTGTCCGTAAAATTTTACGTCGATGCCAGAATAGAGACCGCTATATAGAAGAGAGCTGTAATTTTCCACGCCTGTGATCGACCTGCCGGGTTGGTGGCTCAGATAATTGCTTTTTGCCACCATCTTGTCTTCGGCGACGATCTGCGGCGGTGCGGCATTTTCAAACAGCATACGAAACGCGCCGAGCTGGGGCACAGCCACTGTGACACCTTGATCGGTAAAGAACAAAGCACCTTCACGGCTGCGGGCCATATATTTGACCTGAGGCGCGGCCTGGCCGCGGTTAATTTCAAAAGCGAGAGGCATGCTGGGAGCAGCAGGACTGGCATTGGTGGCGGCGAAACCATTTACCGTATTAACTACAAGGTAAACAAGCAAGACGGAGCGAAGCAGCTTGAACATAGGAACTTCCTCTTGCACTATCACTGATTCCGTACAGGGGGCCGGTGGGGGATGTGCTGTTTACAAATGATGTGAGCTCCTGAAGCAGCGTTGCTCCTGTTTTTGAAAATTCATGCAGCGGCGTCCATGAAAAAGTTTTCATCGAACGCGCTGGTGCGGCGACTCAGACCGTTTTTTATGAACTCCCTCAATTTAGTTTGCCGCGCAGGCACCACTAGGTACTTAACCCTCATCTCACTTTCGGGCATGTGTGTTTCCAGTTAGCTGGGCCGGGCTATTTGATGGAACGCTGTATTTGTATTCACGCGCACTTTTACCAACCACCACGGGAGAATCCGTGGCTGGAAGCCGTGGAACGGCAGGAATCGGCTTATCCGTACCACGACTGGAATGAGCGCATCACCGCGGAGTGTTACGCGCCCAACGGCTCTTCCCGCATTTTGGATGATCGCGGCTACATCCGCCAGATCGTCAATAACTACGGACGCATCAGCTTTAACTTTGGCCCCACGCTGCTTTCCTGGCTGGAAGAAAAATCTCCTGAGACGTATGAAAGCATCCTGGAATCTGACCGCGAGAGTCAGAAACGCTTTTCCGGACACGGCTCGGCCATAGCGCAGGCGTACAACCACATCATCCTGCCGCTGGCCAGCAACCGCGACAAAGTCACGCAGACGCTGTGGGGCATTCGCGATTTTGAACATCGCTTTGGCCGTAAGCCGGAAGGTATATGGCTGCCGGAAACTGCGGTTGACATTGCAACACTCGAAACACTGGCCGATCAGGGAATTAAATTTACCGTACTGGCGCCGCGCCAGGCGGGCAGAGTTCGCAAAGTGGGCGGACGCAGCTGGAAAGACGTAAGCGGCGGACGCATCGATCCCAGCCGCGCTTATCTGGCGAAGTTGCCTTCAGGCAAGCGGATCAATCTCTTCTTTTATGATGGGCCCATTTCGCAGGCAGTAGCGTTTGAGAAGCTGCTGAATTGCGGACAGCAATTTTCTGAGCGCTTGAAAAGCGGCTTCTCTGACAAGCGCGACTGGCCGCAGATGATGCACATTGCCACGGACGGCGAAACCTACGGCCATCATCACAAACATGGCGACATGGCGCTGGCCTACGCGCTGGACTGCATTGAGTCCGATCCGGCAATTCGGCTTTCCAACTACGGCGAGTTTCTGGAAAAATTTCCCCCAACGCATGAAGTACAGATTATCGAAAACACCTCATGGAGCTGCGCGCACGGCATTGAACGCTGGCGCAGCGACTGCGGCTGCAACTCCGGTCGCACGGGCTGGAACCAATCGTGGCGCGGGCCGTTGCGCTCGGCGCTGGACCATCTGCGTGATCGCGCGGAAGAATTGTTCGAGCAGAAAGCCGCTGAGGTGTTGCGCGATCCATGGGCGGCGCGCAATGACTACATTAATGTAATTCTTGATCGCTCGCCAGAGTCGCTCTGGCTGTTTTTTGAAAAGCACTCGCACCATCAACTTACGCCGGAAGAAACCACAGCGGCATTGAAATTTCTAGAGATGCAGCGGCATGCCATGCTCATGTACACCAGCTGTGGCTGGTTCTTTGACGAACTCAGCGGCATTGAAACCGTGCAGGTGATGCAATATGCCGGACGCGTGGTCCAACTGGCGCGTGAGACCGGCAACGTGGACCTGGAACCGGAATTTCTTGAGCAACTAGCGATGGCCAAGAGCAATCTCTCTGAGTTGGGCGATGGCGCGACGATCTATAACAGGTGGATCAGGCCCGCGTTTGTTGACCTGTGCAAAGTGGGGGCGCACTTTGCCATCAGCGCAATGTTTGATGGCGACGATGTAGTTCCGCAATATTGCTATGACATCAAGACGATTGACGCTTACCACACTGATTCAGGCATAGCCAAGCTGGCGCTGGGACGTACGCATGTGACCTCGCGCATTACGCGGGAGTCACTGGAGATTGATTTTGCCGCCGTCTATCTGGGCGATCAGGATTTGCAGGCGGGTGTGCGCCCGGCGAGCCAGGATGATGATCACGCCGGACTGGTGACAGAAACCATGGCGGCATTTTCCGGCAGCGACTTTGCCGAAGCGCTGCGACTGCTGGACGAACATTTTGGCGAGCTGCGCTATTCGCTGAAGTCGCTCTTCAAAGATGAGCAGAAGCGCATTTTGGATATGGTGCTCTCCCGCACGCTGCAGGACGCTGAAGCTGCTTACCACGAGATTTATGAAAAGCACGGCTCGCTGCTGCGGTTCCTGAAAGAGATGAACCAGCCGGTGCCGGACGTTCTGCGCTTCACGGCTGAATTTGTTTTGAACAATGATCTGAAGCACACGTTTGAAAATGATCCGGTAGATTTTGTGCGGATTGCCATGCTCATGGAGATGGTGAAGCGCGAAGGCATACGGCTGGACGAAGCCGGCATTGGCTTTGCCGCCAGCAACAGCCTGACCCGCCTGCTGCAACGCCTGCAAGGGAAGCCGCGCGATATGGAAACACTGGAGCGCGCGAATGTGCTCACCAGCCTTGTGCCCATGACTCCGTTTCCCGTGGATTGGTGGCGCGCGCAGAACCTTTATTACGCCATCTTCCGCAACAATTTTTCTGAGATAGCCAGCCGGCAGGATGCGGATTCGCGCGATTGGCAGGAACGCTTTCTGGCGCTGGGCGAGAAGTTAAAGATCAGCGTGCCGAAATATGAGCCGGCTGAGTTGCAGTTGGCGGGGTAATTAGCGGCGGCACTCTCAACGCCACAATCTCCAAAGCTATCCATTTCCGCTCCCCTTCACGACCCATCATCCCGAAGTGTAGCGAGGGATCTGCTCCCGCTACTTTCAAAGTCAACCCAAATTCCCTCAACACCCCGCCTCTGGATGAACCCGTCCAAATAACGATGCACTTTATGCTTCATTCGTAACCAGCCCTTAAGACCAGCGGAGCAGTTCCCTCGCTAGACTTCGGGATGGCGGGTCGTGGGGAGAAGCGGAATGGATGGATGGAGATTGTGGATTGGTGAAGCACGAGGTCCCTCAGGTCTACTCGCGCACAATATCTCGCATACTTCTTCGACCTGGCTCATCTGCGCGCCTCTGCATAAATCTTTTTTTCGTGGATCTGCGGCGAATCTTTTTCTGTTGCGATAGGAGTACCAGACTGAATTGCCATCTGCAAAATTTCTGAAATGTGCAGTGCTTTGCGGCCGGTCATGCCTTCAATTTGCTGATAACAGCTGAAGCCGTCGGTGATGATCAGCGTGTCGGCGGCAGCGGCGCGCACGGCTGGCAGCAGGGTGCGTTCGCCGATCTTGACTGATACGTCGTACTTATCCGCCTCAAAGCCAAACGATCCGGCCATGCCACAGCAGCCGGAGTCGAGCACCTGATAATCGAGGCCGATGCGTTTGAGCAATTCAGATTCAGAATCGAATTTCAAAACCGACTTGTGATGGCAGTGGCCATGTACCAGCGCTTTGCGCTTGAGCTGTGGCGGATGGTAGTCGGCCTTGTTGATGAGAAATTCGCTGAAGAGATAAGTCTGCGCCTTCAGCTTTTGCGCCTCCTGATTATTTTTGCCGAGCAGGTTGGTCATCTCGTCGCGGAAGACGGAGACGCAGCTTGGCTCCAGGCCAATGATCGGCGTTCCGGCAGCGATGTCGGCGCGCAGAGCAGAGAGCGTATGCAGAAGCGTGGCGCGGGCTTCGTCGAGCATGCCAAAGTCATAAAGCGGACGCCCACAGCAGACGGATGAATCAGGAATTTTCACCTGATAGCCGGCGTGCTCCAGCACTTCCACGGCAGCTTTGGCGATTTCAGGATTGAAGTTGTTGCTGAACGTGTCTGGCCACAAAATAACTTTGGGATAACTGATGTTGCGCAGCGAACGGCGACGGAACCAGTCAGTGAACAGCAGCCGCGTGAATTTCGGCATATGGCGCTTTTGCGAGATGCCGCCGAAAAATTTCATCAGGTTGGAAATTCCGGGAGTGCGCCCCAGCAGGTTCACCAGCCACGGCGCTACACGGACCAGCTTGGCCCAGCGGGATATCAAACCCATGGCATAAGCGGCGCGCGGGCGCTGCTTATCTTCATAGTAGTGGGCCAGAAATTCTGCTTTGTGTGTGGCCATATCGACCTGGATGGGGCATTCGCTCTTGCAGGCCTTGCAGGCCAGGCAAAGATCGAGCGCCTCTTTTACATATTCATTTTTCCAGCCGCCTTCGAGTGGGTCTCCGCGCAGCATTTCAAAGAGCAGGCGCGCGCGACCTCGAGTGGAGTGCTTCTCTTCGCGGGTGGCCATGTAGCTGGGACACATGGTGCCGCCATCTTCTTTGCGGCACTTGCTCACGCCCACGCAGCGCAACGTGGATTCAGGGTAATGCCCGTGGTCGTCAGCAAAAGAGAAATACGTTTTGACCGGCGCAGGGCGATAGGTTGCGCCAAGGCGCAGATTTTCGTCGAGCGGATTGGCGTCAATCTTTTTGCCGGGATTCATCTTCCAGGCGGGGTCCCAGATGCGCTTGTATTCGCGGAAGGCCTCTATTAATTCAGGACCAAACATTTTGACGAGAAGCTCGCCGCGTGCCTGTCCGTCACCGTGTTCGCCGGAGAGCGAGCCGCCGAGCCGCACCACCATGTCCGCGGCTTCTTCCATAAATGCGCGGAAATTTTTGATGCCGGCTTCGGTCACCAGATTGAAATCTATGCGCATGTGGACGCAGGCGTCGCCGAAGTGTCCGTAGAGCGCGCAGTGGTAGCCGTATTTGGCCAGCATTTGATGCAGCAGGCGCAAATACTCGCCCAGCTTTTCCGGCGCGACGGCTGCATCTTCCCAGCCTTCCCACGCCTCGGGTTCGCCCGGCACCTGCGAGGTTGCGCCGAGCCCTGACTCGCGGGCTTTCCACACCATGAGCGTTTCCTGCTCGTCAATGAATAGCTTCATGTTAGGCGGATCAGGCTGTTTGCTCAGGCGATCAATCAACGCGCGCGCTTTGGCGTTGGATTCTTCCTTGGTCTCGCCGCCGAACTCGCACAACAACCAGCCTCGGCCTTCCGGCAGCATGGCGATGCTCTTGGGATGAAGGCCTTTCTTCTTCATGTTCTGAATGAGAACGTCGTCCATGCCTTCAAGTCCGAGCATCTCTGATTTCATGACTTCAGGCACGTGGTCGGCGGCGGCATAAACGTCTTTGTAGCCCATCACAACGGTGGTGCGCTTTTTCGGCCAGTCAACGAGACGAACTTTTGCGCCAAGAATCATGACGCAGGTGCCTTCAGCGCCGACCAATGATTTCGCGACGTTGAAGCCGCGTTCGGGAAGAAGCTCATCAAGGCTGTAGCCGGATACGCGGCGCGGGATATTGGGATAGCGCTGGTGGATGAGATCGGCGTATTGGTCGCGCAGAATGCGCAAGCGCGAATAGATTTCTCCGCGACGGCCGCCGGCGCGCACGATCTGCTCAAACTCCGCGTCAGTTGTGGGGCCAACGCTCATGCGCTCGCCGTCATAGGTGAGGATGTCGAGTTCTAAAACGTTATCGACGGTGCGTCCGGCCATGACGGAGTGCACGCCGCAGGAGTTGTTGCCGATCATCCCGCCGAGATTGCAATACTCATGCGTGGAAGGATCTGGGCCGAAGGTGAGGTTGTGCTCGTTGGCGGCGTTGCGAAGATTATCGAGCACGCAGCCGGGCTGCACCCACGCGTATTTTTCCTGCGGATTGAGCTCAATAATTTTGTTCAGGTATTTGGAACAATCAACAATCACCGCGACGTTACAGCTCTGCCCGGCAAGACTGGTGCCACCGCCGCGCGGGAGCAGCGGAGCGTTGTGCTTGCGGGTGATGGCGACGATCTGAATCACCTCTTCAATCGTCTTGGGCAGCACCACGCCGATGGGAACCTGGCGGTAGTTTGATCCGTCCACGGCGTAGAGAGCGCGCGTGCCATCGTCAAAGCGGACTTCACCGGTAATGGCGGCGCGTAAATCTGCAGCAAGGGCATCGGCTGCCTGCTTTGCGTTCTCACCGGTCCAGACCGTTTCGGTTCTTTTATTCATTGACCCAATACTCATTGACCCAGTACTCGTTGACCCCAGACTCATTGGTCCCCTTGGTTTCGCGCTGCGTCGGG
>DASXZE010000287.1:0-4388 GCA_036502105.1 Candidatus Angelobacter sp.
CGTGGTAGCGCGGATTGTACTCGAACTGGCAAAGCGGCGGCAAATTACCGCCGAGCAATCAGGTATTCCGAAATCCTTGAATCTGCATAACTTCTGTCACTTTTCCCGGGGATAAACGCCCAAAACCTTCACGAATCCAGCCACCTCTTCCAGATGCTTAAGAGCCAGGCGCATGGCTTCGTCATTTCCCCGCAGCACGTCCACGTAAAAACAGTATTCCCACGGCTTTCCCCGCACCGGACGCGACTCAATCTTGCTCAAATCGAGGTCGCGCAGGGCAAAAACGCTCAACGCCTTGAAAAGCGCTCCGGAGACGTTTTTGAGTGAAAACGCCAGAGAGGTTTTATCGGCCTTGGAGGAAATTTTCTTATTCTTGTTGATCTTCTTGTTGATCAGAAAAAAACGGGTGAAGTTCTGCTTGTTGTCTTCCAAGCCCGATTGCAAAACCTTGCCGCGATATTCCTTGGCGGCCTGGCCGCTGGCGATGGCTGCCGTGTCGCCAAGCTTTTCTGACATGATGTGTTTCACGCTTCCGGCAGTGTCATAAAACGGCATGGCAGAGATCTGTTTGTGATGGCGAAAAAAGTTGCGGCACTGATCCAGCGCCACTGGATGCGAAAACACCTGGCGAATATCTTTCAATTTCGTACCGGGCATGGCGATCAAGTTGTGTTCAATGCGCAGCCGCATTTCCGCATGAACAAAAACATTGCGCTCCAACAGAAGATCAAGATGCTCGCCCACAGGGCCAGCCAGAGTATTCTCCACGGGAATTACGGCAGCGGCGGCGCGGCCTGATTCAAGGGCGTCAAAAACCTGCGCAGAGGTTGCGCATGCCACAACATCGGCACCGCGCACTAGGCGCATGACTGCCTGATGACTGAATGCGCCGCGCTCCCCTTGAATCGCAACTTTCATGTTGTAACGATATAGCCTCTGCCTTGCTCCGCGCTAGTTGCCTGAGAAACAAAAGTAATGTGAATAAAAACTCATGAAGTGATACGCACTTTTTTCAGCAGCTCGCGATTGCTTACAACCACCTTAGCACTAGCGGCTTCCAAGCTATTGACAAGATTGCTAACACTGTGAGGGTGACATGCTTTGGACACTATTTGTGGTTTTACTCGTACTCTGGCTGTTGGGAGTGGTCAGCAGCTACACCATGGGCGGCTTTATTCACCTGTTGCTAGTGCTGGCAGTGATCGCATTGGTTTTCCAACTGATCACCGGCAGACGAGCAGCGGTTTAAGCCAGACTTTTTAGCCAACAAGTTCGCGGAACATGCATTGGGTTATTTTTAACCCTAACAGGCACGAGAATGGCGGTGCGCTCGAATCGCCGTTCAACTATCAACATCACGGGCGATGACAGTCATGGATCCAAAAGAAGATCCGAACCAATGAAGACGACATAGATTATAGAACCCGTTAATAGACCCAGGGAAGGAGTTTTTTATGGATAAGGAACGTATAAAAGGCAAGGCAGAAGACGTTGCAGGACGCGTACAACGCCAAGTCGGCGAATGGACTGGCGATACGAATGCCCAGGCTGAAGGTTTGGCAAAACAGGCTGAAGGAAAAGTCCGCAACGCCGTGGGCAAGGTAAAAGACAGCGTACGCGATGCGGCGGATGAGGCCAACAAAGACAGAATTGAGCGGGATGAAGACCGCATCATCGTGGATCGCGATAAAGACGTCGCATAGTTTTATTTTCAACAGAACAAAAGGCGCTCTGACCAGAACATTGGGGGGTGCCTTTATTTTTTGTGTTGATGAACCATATTCTCTTGCGGCTTACCCGAATCAGCAACTCTCGCCTTTCACGGCGAGTTGTGGCATTCTGTATCCATGAAAAGCAAAAACATGAAAGAAATGGAAAAGCACTGGGCCAAGAAAGCGGCCGAACAAAGTGGGCCTAAGCAGAAGGGCGGCGCAGCGGCGCGGCAGACGCCCACTCACACCACGCGCAGCACCAGAAAAGCCTCACGCGGACGGTAAGACTTCAATCACCAGATTGCCGGCACGGTCTTTCTGGTAAAAAATTCCCGGCGGCACCACCGTGGTGGCGCTGTATTCCGTGATGATCGCTGGCCCGCGATGCCTCTTCCCTGCCTGAATTGAATGCCGGGGGACGACCTGGGCGCGGTGTCTCTTTCCTCCAAAATAAACCATGGCGACTGTTGGCTTAAGCGCGCCTTGCTCTTCCTGAATCTTCATGCGCGCCAGGTTTTCTGGCGACGCCACGCGGCCGCGCAAGCGGACTGTAACAATCTCCACTTCACGTTCTGGGCTGCTGTAACCATATCTACGCTCATGCTCGGCGTGGAACCGCTTGAGCACATCGGCGGTGTAAGGCAGGTTCAGTTCATAGCCCTGGCCACGATAACGGAGATCGCAACTTGGCTCAAACAGCGCTCTTCCCTGCCACTCTTCTTTTTCCAGTTCGGCGGCAATTTCTTTTTTAAGCTGGGCAAAGATGGGATCAAGCTGTACTGATAAAACTTGGCTGCCAGTCTTCTTGTCTTTTTTATCTTTTTTATCTTTTTTGTCTTTTTTGTCTTTTTTTTCAGCCGGTTTATCAGCAGGCGCGACGCGCAGCAGCACGGTGCGCGAATGGTCTTTCACCACATCACTAATAAGGATTCCCAGCGCGGAAAGCGCACCGGGATACGCAGGCACAATCACGCGGGGAATGCGCAGGGCATGTGCCAGTTCGCAGGCATGCATGGCGCCAGCGCCGCCAAAGGCGACCAGCGCAAACTGGCGAGGATCATAACCGCGCTCAATAGACACTACGCGGACGGCCTTTTCCATGTTGGCATTCACCACGCGGACTACGCCGGCGGCAAACTCTTCCAACGATAATTTGCTGCCGTTTTCCTTGAGCCATTTCGTCACCAGCTTTTGGGTGCGCGGCAGATCGAGCTGAAAATCGCCGCCCAGGAATTGGTCGGCAGGCAGGCGGCCGAGAAGTAAGTTGGCGTCAGTCACGGTCGGGCGTTCGCCTTTTCCATAACAGATAGGCCCCGGAACTGCCCCAGCGGATTCCGGCCCCACGCGCAGAGCGCCGCCAGCGTCAAAGCGCGCCAGCGATCCGCCACCGGCGCCCACGGTGTGTATATCCAGCACGGGGACGCGCACCGGCAATCCGGCAACGTCAGCTTCGTTGGTAGTGGTGGGGCGGCCATCCACCAGAGCAACATCGCTCGATGTGCCGCCCATATCAAAGGTGATGATGCGATCAAATCCGCTGCGCTGCGCCACTGCCGCTGCACCGACAATTCCGCCTGCTGGGCCCGAAAGCACGGTGCGTACCGGCTGCGCTGCTGCGGTTGAGAGCGCGGTAATGCCGCCGCTGGATTGCATTACGAAAATGCGGGCGGTCTTGCCGTTGGCGCCTGCGCGCTCTTGCAGCTTCTGCAAATAGCTCTGCATGATGGGCTGCAAATAAGCGTTAACCAGCACAGTGCTGGCGCGCTCGTACTCGCGGAACTCCGGCAGGATCAAATGAGAAATAGAAAGTGGCAAGTTGAGTTTGGACAGTGCGTCTGCCACGGCTTTTTCATTCGCGGGGTTAGCAAAAGAAAACAGCAGTGAGATGGCAATGGCCTGGGGCTTTTGTGCGGCAATGCGCTCAGCCAGCAACTCCAGAGATTTATGATCGGGCGCGCGCAGGACCGCGCCTTCGGCGGAAGTCCGCTCATCGACTCCGAAACGCAACTCTGACGGTGCTAGTGCGGGATCTTTTTCAAAGAAAAAATCATACAGCTTCGGGCGGTGCTGGCGACCGATCTCAATTGAATCTTCAAAACCTGCTGTGGTCACAAATGCCACGCGTGCGCCTTTGCGCTGCAGGAGCGTGTTCGTCCCTACGGTAGTTCCGTGCAGGACCACAACCTCTTTGCTGTCGCCGGAAATTTTGTTCACCGCTCCGGCAATGGCTTCGGCTGGATCAGCTGGGGTGGAAAACACCTTCAGAATGCGGAGCGTGGAAGCCTGCAGCCAGACGCAGTCAGTGAAGGTTCCGCCGCTATCGATGGCTATTCTGAGAGGAGTATGTGTGGGCATTTATGATGGCCGCTAAACTGGCGATTCTAACATGCAGCTGTGGTCATATTTTTTTGCCCATCTGCAGGCCGTCAATTGAATCCAGGTAGTAGCGCGGCAGCACTTTCAATACCGAGTAGCCGTGCTTCTTATAAAACTTGAGCGCAGATTCATTGTCCACTGCAACTTCCAGAGAGACATAATCGCAGCCTGCCTGCTTTAGCTGAGCTTCGGCGGTGGACATCAACAGCGTACCCAAGCCACTGTGCTGGATGGTTGGGGCCACGTCAATGGTGATGATCCGGCCCATCAAGCCAGTGGCGCGACGCGGGCGAAAGCGCT
>DASXZE010000288.1:0-12503 GCA_036502105.1 Candidatus Angelobacter sp.
CATGTCGGTCATTATTGGCCGCGCGCTGCCAGATGTGCGCGATGGATTGAAGCCGGTGCATCGCCGGATTCTCTACACGATGCAGCAGATGGGATTGCAGCCGAATAAGTCCACACGCAAGTGCGCCCGCATTGTGGGAGATGTGATGGGTAAGTACCATCCGCACGGCAACCTTGCGGTGTATGACGCGTTGGTCCGGCTGGCGCAGACGTGGAGCATGCGCTATCCGCTGGTTTTTGGGCAAGGCAATTTCGGATCGGTGGATGGCGATCCGCCAGCAGCTGATCGTTATACGGAAGCCAAGCTGGCTCAGGTTTCTACCGGACTGCTGGAAGACCTGGACAAGAACGCGGTGGATTTCCATCCGAACTATGACGGCAATGAAGTTGAGCCTGACGTGCTTCCCACGCGCATTCCCAACCTGCTGGTGAACGGCTCTGACGGTATCGCCGTGGGCATGGCCACCAAGATTCCGCCGCATAACCTGACCGAGATTGTGGAAGCAGCGATCCTGCTGGTGAATAATCCAGCGACGCCGCTCAAAGAAATTCTGAAGATTGTAAAAGGTCCTGATTTTCCGACTGGCGCTTACATCTACGGGCGCAGCGGGATTGAAGCGGCTTACACGCATGGCCGCGGCAAGTTCATGATGCGCGCCAAAGCCGCGATTGAAGACCTGAACCAGGGTCGCAAAGCGATTATTGTCACGGAAATTCCCTACCAGGTAAATAAAGCGCGCGTGGTGGAGCGCATTGCGCAGCTGGTGAATGACAAGGTGATCGACGATATTTCCGACGTGCGCGATGAATCTGGCCGCGACGGAATGCGCATTGTGGTGGAACTAAAGCGCGGCGCTGAAGCGCAGATCATTTTGAACCAGCTCTTCAAACACACGTCACTGCAGGAAAGTTTCAGCATGATCTTCCTGGCCGTGGTGAACGGTCAGCCCAAGGAAATGGGACTGGTGCAGGCGATCCAGCATTTTATCGATCATCGCGTGGACGTGGTGCGTAGGCGCACACTCTACCTGCTGGAAAAGGCCCGCGATCGCGAACACATTTTAGAGGGCTACAAGATCGCGCTGGACAATATGGACGCGATTATCAAGATCATTCGCGGATCAGGCTCACGCGCGGAAGCCAAAGAGAATTTGCTGGCGACGAAATACAAGATCGTGGACAAGCAGATTCAGGCAAAAGTTGGCGGAGCAGAAGGCAGACTTTCTTCACGGCAGGCCGATGCCATCCTGGAATTGCAGCTGTACAGACTCACGCGGCTTTCTACCGATGAAATTCTGAAAGAGCTGGAAGAAATTCGCGGCAAGATCACTGAATACGAATCCATTCTGGCCTCAGACAAAAAACTGCGCGGCGTGATTATAAAAGAGCTGCAGGAAGTAAAAGAAGAATTTGGCGACGAGCGCCGCACCGAGATCACCGACGAATCAACGGAAATCACGCTGGAAGATTTGATTGCCGATGAGCAGGTGATTGTAACCGTCTCACACAGCGGCTACCTCAAGCGGACGGCGCAATCTACCTATCGGCAGCAGCGCCGTGGCGGCACTGGCCGCACCGGCATGAAGACGCGTGAAGAAGATTTTGTGGAATATCTCTTCAGCGCGTCCACGCATTCGTATCTGCTGGTCTTCACCAATAAAGGCCGTGTTTACTGGCTGAAAGTGTATGAAGTGCCAGACGTAGGCGCAGCCGGCAAGGGAAAACACATTGGCAATCTGGTGGCGCTGCAGCCGGGCGAGACCGTGCGTACGCTGTTGGAAGTCCGCAATCTGGAAGAAGAGAACCGTTACATTTTCTTCACCACGCGCAACGGCACGGTCAAGAAGACGCCGGTAAAAGACTTCTGCAATGTGATGGCGCGCGGCATCATCGCGATTGGCATCGACAAAGAAGACGAACTGGTGGCAGTGCGGTTGACGGACGGAAACCAGATCGTATTCCTGGCGTCGCATGAGGGTCAGGCGATACGTTTTCTCGAAGAAGATGTGCGCTCCATGGGGCGGCCGGCCTATGGCGTCCGCGGCATGGACCTGGACAAAAACGATTACATCGTCGGCGTGGCCGTAACGCCAAAAGACGCCAAGACAAAAGCCAACGGCAAAGGCGAACAGGAAGCTACGCCGAGCCTGATCCTGAGCGTGACCGAGCAGGGCTATGGCAAACGCACCCCGGTGGAAGAATACCGGTTGCAGACACGCGGCGGCAAAGGCGTGATCAACGTGAAAACCACGGCGAAAAACGGCAACGTCGTTGGCATTATGCTGGTGGACGAAACTTCTGAAGCCATGCTGATCAGCCAGTTCGGCAAGATCATACGCATTGACACCAAGACCATCCGCGAAGCAGGACGCTCCACGCAGGGCGTGCGCTTGCTGCATCTGGAAGAAGGCGACCGTGTGGCCTCTGCGGTGGTGCTGCAGGAAAAAACAGAAGAAGAAGATCCGAAGCTGTTGCAGTAATTTATTTGAGCAGATTGCTAAACGCCTTCGGCAACGGAGGCGTTTTGTTTTTTGAGGAGATAACCGGTATGAGTCTTGCCGATGAGGTTCGTAAGAATCCGCTGCAGTATTTGCCTGAAAAATCGTTACTGGACTTCTGGATATTCCAGAGTGGCTATTCCTTGCGATATGGCATGGAATGCCATCTTAGGGATGATGGTTTTGGCGGTCATCTAAGGGAATTTGAATTCTGGTTGCGCGACAAATACGATATAAAAAGAGATTCATGGGGTCCGGATCGTATCATTGATTCCTTCTCCTCCAGCAATGTTGAAGCGTTTGAAAACTTCTTTGCTTTGCGCGAAGAGTTTCTGCAAGCAATGGAAGCAGATTCAAAGAATGGCCCACGGGAAGTTCACTACGAACACCATGATCTCATTTATATTCTGAAGAGCGCTCGTGAGCGACCAGCAATGTATTTTGGCAATACCCATTTTAGAAATTTCTATTTGATGATGTTAGGCGATGAGCGCGCTTTTACTGATCTTGGGCTGGTTCAGGGAGATGATCGCAAAATATGGGTGGAATTCAAAAGCTGGGTTGAAAAAAACGAAAACAAAGCCCGTCTAGGCAGGCCCTGGCACAAAATTATTTCTTATTGGGGTGGAAGCGGCGAGAGAGCCTTGGAGCTGTTCTACAAATGGCTGGATGAATTTGCCGCCACCATCGGCCAACCAGAGCTTTTTCAAGTGCCGCAAACATTTTGGCAGCGTTACAGAAAATCCTAGTTGGGCAAATTACAGCCGGGGATCACCGGTTGTTACAGTAAGCCTCAAACATGATTCATAAAAACGCCTTCGGCAACGGAGGCGTTTGGTTTTTGGGAGCTACACAGGACGAGTTGGATTTGCTAGATGCGATTTCGGATTGACCGCTGAAATATATCTTCTTGCTAGAATGCTATTTTTTCCTGGCTTGCTTGATCTTGATTCGCGGGCTTAGCTTGCTCGGTTTTAGTTCTTGCTGTGCCTCAATAAATTTATCGAGTGACGATCGCTGCACCAGTGTTTTGCCGGCGCTTTCCATGGTCCTTAAGCGGCGGCGGCGGATCAAATCTGAGATGGCCTGCGTGGTAATGCCGGCCAGAAAGCCTGCTTCTACCTTTGACAGCCATTTGGTGGTGTCAAAGTTTTTTGCTTTCAGCGCTTCATAGCGTTCGCTGGGACCGCGCGGATTGCGCGTGAAATTCATGACCTCTGAACGATAGAGATACATGCGGCGCTCAAACATGAATGTGGTGAGGCGTCCGCGCTTGACCAGCTCCCAGATCGCCTGCCGCGACACCCCGCGCAGCTCGGCGGCTTTGCTCTTGGAGATCCATTCGTCGGCATTAAAGGTTTGCGGCTTTTTTACGGGATCATTTTTTGCGGGCTCATTGGGCATGTGTCGAAAAGTCCTGGGCGATACTGGCTCTTAGTTATTGATGAGGATACCAAACTGGCTGGCGTACGACGATTGTTCGCGCCTACAGCCGCGGATCAACGGGTTCACTTTCCAGGGCCAGTACGCCGAAGACACACTCATGCACGCGGCGCAGAGGCTCAAGACGGACAAAGCGCTCCAGGCCTTCAATGCCCAGCGCGAATTCACGAAGAGCCAGTGACCGTTTGGCCCCAAGGCCGCGAAAACGCAGGCGCTCAAGATTCCCGGGGGCAGTATATTCCGGGCCGTAAATTATGCGCAGATATTCGCGGCCACGGCATTTTACGGCTGGCTGAACAAGCCCTCGGCGGCCGGTGGCGATGAACTCCAGCGGCTTAATCACCATTCCTTCCCCACCTCTGCCGGTCATCTCTTCCCACCAGGTTGCGGCGCGAGACTGAGACTCTTCATCCGCCAGGTCCACTAGTAAATTCGGGGTGGCCAGCAGAAATTTTGGATCGTGACTGCAGATGCGCGCGATGGTTTCCATGTGCCACACGTGATCTTTCTTGGTGTGCAATGCACCTTCAGTGGCCAGGAGGTGAAACGGCGCGAGGCGCAGATCGTCCAGCGAGGAAACTGACCAGCAATACTGGCGGTAGGCCGCTACGTACTTTTCGGCCATCTCAAGCCTTTGGCGATAGCGCTCTGCCAGCGGCGCAATTTCAGCGTTGTGTGAAGCCGAAGTTTCAAGCGCGGCAATAGCATCCGGCAGAGCAGCACGCGCGGCAGCGCCGGCAGGGGCGTATTGCAGCCGCAAAAGTTCCTGCGCCTTCGCGGACCAGGGCATAAGCTCGCAATCCAAGCAGACCCAGTCCGTCTTGAATTCTTCCCAGATGCCTGCAGCGGTGATGGCATTTTGCACACGCGCCAGGAACTCTGACTCAAGCTGACGATCATTGAAGAAGCGGCGGCCGGTGCGGGTATAGCAGATGCCGATGCCTTCATCGATTACGCCGAAACGCTTAGTGGCAGCAGCCTCGTCTTTGCAGACGATTACCACCGCGCGCGAGCCCATGTGCTTTTGTTCGCAGATAACACTGCCAATGCCTTCATGCCGAAAATAACTGAAAGCTTCGTCAGGATATTCGAGCAGGCCTTCACGCTTGCTGGTTTCTGAAGGAGACATGGTCGGCGGCAGATAGATGAGCCACTTGGGATTGGCGGCAAAGCGGCTCATAATCTCCAGAGCTGCGGTTGCGTTTTCCTCGCGAATGGTTATGTTGCGATGCAGCCGCGTGGGGATAATACGCTTGCCCAGCACATCATCAATATCGAGCAAGTCATCGTTCTGCTGCTGCGCGCTCAGTGGCGCGGCCAGTTCCGGCGCGGCGAGAAATGGTTTGGCCGGCTCGTAATAAGTTTGCAGCGCGGGAACGGAGACCAGCTCTTTCTCAGGATAACGAAGGGCCGTGAGCTTGCCGCCGAAGACGCATCCGGTATCAATATTGATGGTGCGGTTCAACCATTCCGGCTCGCCGACCGGCGTGTGACCGTAAACGACCATGGCGCGGCCGCGATAGTCAGCAGCCCAGTTATAGCGAACGGGCAGGCCGAAGTCGTCAGTCTCGCCGGTGGTTTCTCCATAGAGCGCAAACTCGCGGACCTTGCCGGAGCCGCGGCCCTGCATCTCTTCTTTCATACCGGCGTGAGCGACTACCAGTTTGCCGTCATCGAGAACATAATGGCTTACCAGCTTGTCTACAAAATCTGCGGCCAGACTAGATGAGCCCTGATGCGCTTCGTCGTAAATCTTGAATTGGTCGAGCGAGTTACCGAGTCCGTGCGTGATCTGGACTTTTTTACCGCGTATGGCGCGCATGAACTTGATGTCATGATTGCCGGGCACGCAAAGCGCATGGCCAGCACCCACCATTTCTCTGGCCAACTCCACTACCTGAGGAATTTTTGGCCCGCGATCTACGAGGTCGCCCACAAAGACAGCTTTTCTATTTTCAGGATGTTGATAAACTCCGCTTTCATTTTTCGCGTAGCCCAGCTTTTCGAGCAGTTGCGTGAGTTCATCGCAGCAGCCGTGTATATCGCCGATGATGTCGAATGGACCGTGCTCGTGCTTCAGGTTGTTCCACAGCGGCTGGCGCGTGATTTCAGCGGAGTCAATTTCTTCCGGCGATGACAACGTAAACACATGGCGGAAGCCTTCACGCTCCAGACCGCGGAGGGAGCGGCGCAGGTCCTGCATTTGATTGCGAATAACATGAGGCCCGAAGTTACGATCAGCGCGGGTTTGATTGCGCTCCTGGCAAATCTTCTCCGGCACGTTGAGCGCAATGGCGACGGGCAGCACGTGGTATTCGCGCGCAATTTCGACGAGAGGTTTGCGCGCGTCAGGCTGAACATTGGTGGCGTCCACCACGGTGAGAAGGCCGCGCGCCAGACGCTTACGCGCGATGAAATGCAGTGTCTCAAAAGCTTCTTTGGTGACAGATTGATCGTTCTCATCGTCAGAGATCAGGCCGCGGCAAAAATCTGACGACAAAACTTCAGTGGGCTTGAAATGCTTGCGGGCAAACGTGGACTTGCCGCATCCTGAGGGCCCAATGAGCACAACCAGGGAAAGTTCAGGGAGTGTGATTTTCACAGAGTGAACACTCCCATCTGCGTGGGCGAACCAACTTCGGCGTCTTCCGGCCCAACGGGAAGAAAGCGCGCGGTGTAAGCAAAACGTGAACAGATGGAATCCGCCCAGGCGCGAAACTGCGCACGCGTCCACTCAAAGCGATGGTCTTTGTGGCGGAACTGGCCCGCCGGCAACGTGGGAAAACGCACGTTGTATTCAGAATTTGGCGTGGTAACTACAACTTGTTTGGGGCGCGCATGCTCGAATAGAACCCTTTCAAAAGCGGCGAGACGAGGCTGGTCAAGATGCTCAATCACCTCCACAACACACGCGGCATCATAGCCGCCGAGGCGCTTGTCTTTGTACATAAGCGATCCGTGAAGAAGGCGTATGCGCTCTTTCTGCATGGGCGCCAGCCGATCAAGATGAAGACGTTCGCTGGCAATTTCCAGAGTTCGGAAAGAGACGTCCATGCCTAGAATTTCCTGGAACTCTTTGTGAGCGAGCAATTCACGCAGGAGCTTGCCTTCACCACAGCCAAGATCAAGAATGCGCTTTGCGCCGCCAGCTTTGAGCATGGCAATGACTGAACCCATGCGCTGCTCCCAGAGCTTTAGAGGCGCTTCAATCGCCAGCTCTTCATTGCTATGCGTTTTCTCAGCGACATCCGGATCAGGCTGGTCTTCTTCGCGCAAGCGCTCCAGCGCTTCCCGCGCCAGGCTGGGCTGATACTTCAGGTAGCGCTTGACGATGAGTTCCTTTTCCGGATGAGAGGTAAGCCAGCCTTCACCGTGCCGGAGAAGCTTCTCCATTTCATCTTCGCCCACCCAGTAGTGCTTCTCTGCGTCCAGCACGGGTATGAGCACATACAAGTGAGTGAGCAGATCCTGAAGGCGAGTTTTGGCACTGAGCTCCACGGAGTAATACGGGCTCTCACCCCACTCAGGAAATTTCTGGTCAAGCTCATGCCGGCGAATGGTGAGCTGGTAACCGAGTGGTTCAAACAGGCGGCGGATCATGTCTTCTCCGCCACGGCAGGGAAGAACGGATATTTTTGCACTCAACGGAATTGGTGTTTCTACCAATTCAGGCCGATCTTTACTGCGTCCACCGAGCGCGCTGGCAAATACCTGCGCTATGGCAACGCTGAGAAATGACGACGCTACATACGGGCGATCATTGACGTACTGCGCCAGAGTTCCGCCCTCGCCAGCAGGGCCGCGACGGTTACGAACCAGGCCAACTGGGTCAACGTCAAGCAATAATGCCGCCGTGCAACGTTCGCCAGTGGCTTCAGGATAGAAAACGTGGACGTGTCCGAATGACAGCTCAAAGCTCTGCAAGCGCGAAGGGTTCTTGTGCAGCAAATAGCCGAGATCGTTGGCCGGAGCCTGATGGTTGGTGATAGTTAGGAGCACAAGTATCTATAGTAAATGGTAGTTAGGGATAGGTGAGTTGTAGGCAGAGAATTCGTGCATTTTGCTCACAAACGCAAGGTCCCTCACCCCTACTCAGGCGCTGATGACAGCGCGCCTTCGCTACGGGGTTTGGAATGACGTTTGATTTTGAAAGTGTATCCGTCCCGAAAAAATGGTTATGCAGTTCCAGCAACTTTCCTCTTCATCCCCAGCCACGCCAGCACGGCGGCGGTGAAGAGCAAACCGGTTGAGATCATGGCCGAGGTATGCAGGCCGGGGATGATTTGTTGGCGGCTTTGGCCCAGTAGTGCGCCGAAGACGGCTACGCCGATTGCGCCTCCGGTTTGGCGGGCGGTGTTGAGGACCGCTGACGCTGTGCCGGAGCGTTCTCGCGGGACGCTGGAAAGGATGGAAGTTGTCATGGCTGGGACGGCCAGCCCCATGCCGCCGGGGATGAGGACGAAGGAGGCCATCATGCTCAGGAGTGATGTGGTTTCATTGAGGCGCAGAAGCGAGGCATAGCCGGCCATTGCTATCAGAGCGCCCAGGATCATGGGAAGGCGCGAGCCGGCGCGGGCGGTGAGCCATCCGGTGATGATGTTGGAGATGATGAAAGTTGCGGTGAGTGGCAGAAAGGCAAAGCCGGTGCGGAGAGCTGAGTATCCGAGGGCCTGCTGCAGATAAAGGCTGAGCACAAAGATCACGCCGTAATACGTAAGGTTGACGATGATTCCGAAAATCACGGCTGGGCTAAAGCCCGGCAGGCTGAAGAATTGCAGCGGCAACATGGGCGAGGCGGCGCGGCGTTCAACGTGAATGAACAGCGCGCTGGCTAATGCTCCGATCAAAAATCCGCTGATGACGACTGGATGCGCGAGGCCGAGATGTCCGCATTCGATGAGCGCGCCTACTAAACCGGTGAGTGCAAGCACGGCGAGGATTTGTCCGGGGAGATCGAGTTGGCGCTGGGCGCTGGAGGTTAGGACATTAGAAGTTGGAGCTTGAGCAGCCTGGATCTGGGCAGTTTGGACCGCGATAGTTGGAGCATTGGGAATTGGGGATTGCGCGGGTAAAGAGGCACTAGCTCTAGGGGCGTTGCTAAGAGAATCAGGGGCGTGCGAATCAGCGGTGCGCGAAACGTGTCTCTCAGAATCCGGCTCGACGAATTTCAATACCAGAAAGATACCGAGGCCGCACAAGAAGATATTCACCAGGAAGATGCTGCGCCATCCGAAAGCAGCTAGCAGAAATCCTCCGATCACTGGACCGGCGGCGATGGAGACGCCTCCGGCAGCTGTCCAAAGGGCGACCATGCGGGCGCGCAGAGCAGGATTCTCTTGAGAAGAATGAGTCAAAATAGCCAGCGAAGTTGGCACCAGCAGCGCGGCGCCTGCACCCTGCATGGCGCGGGCGGCGATAAGAATGCCAATGGTGGGCGCGAATCCGCAGACGATGGACGCTACGGTAAAGATAAAGAAGCCCGTGAGATAAACGCGGCGTGAGCCGAAGCGATCACCAATGACTCCGGCGGAGATGAGCAGCGCGGCGAAACATAAGGTGTAGGCGTCAACCACCCATTGCAGGCCGGTGACGGCAGCCTGCAGCCGAGAGCCGATCTGCGGCAGCGCAACGTTGACAATCGTGACATCGAGCTGCACTACAACAAATGCAAAGCTGGTGGCGATGAGCAGCCACAACAAGTTGCCGCGAAGCTGGGCCTTCTGGTTATCCATATACATAGTTTGCCGGGATAGCCGCCCGGGATGTTTCACGAACCGGTGAAATGTTGAGCGCCTACAAAATCGCGTGGCTTTGCACAGCTTTAATAGTTCACCCGGCGATGAAATATTCATGATCGCCAAATGACTAGAATAGCAGTGGGGCAGCAATGAAAGTTTAGAAATGAAAGTGCGCTGATGAAAGAAAAACATGCCATCTCAAGTCTGGGATATCTGCTGGCTGATCCGGGGAGATCGGCGATGCTGCTGGCATTGCTGGAAGGGCGCGCAATGCCGGCAGGAGAACTGGCCAGAGCTGCGGCGGTTTCTGCGCAGAGTGCCAGCGCTCATCTAGCCAAGCTGAGCCGGGGCGGCCTGATTACCATGCAGCGCGAGGGACGCTGCCGCTATTACAAGCTGGCTGGGCCACGCGTCGCGAATGCATTGGAGGCGCTGGGCGCGATTTCAACGGTGCGTCCGGTGGCCGCATATACGGCGGCCAAGGCTGACCAGAGCATGCTGCTGGCGCGCAGCTGCTATGACCATCTGGCTGGACGCGTGGGTGTGGCGCTGACGGAGACGATGCAGAAGCAGCGGATCATTGTGGTGGAGGGCGATCGGGATTATCGGGTGACGCAGCGTGGAGAGGATTGGCTGGGAGAACTGGGGATCGAGATGAGGTCGCTGCAAAAGGGTAAAAGAAATTTTGCGCGGCAATGCCTGGACTGGACGGAGCGGCGCCCGCATGTGGCGGGAGCGCTGGGTGCGGCGCTGATGCAGCACTTTCTGGCCGAAGGATGGCTGGCGCGATTGCGAGATTCAAGGGCGCTGCGGGTAACGCAGAAGGGGCAAAAATCTTTTGTCGCGCTGGGAGTGCCGCTGCAGATGGGAAGCTTTGCGCAAAGATGATGCTTCGAACTTGTACTAAAAAATATGTACCAGTGTCAGGCAGAGGGTCGCAAAAGACATGACCTATGCAAGTGAACTAGTTCGCGCGTGATTCCTGACATGGACTGCGCTAGAGTAGCGTAGGGGCGCAGCAGTATTGATCATTGACCATTGAAAATTCAAGCAATTGGCAAATAGCAATTAGCAAATGGCCAAGGCAAACTGCCCAAACCCACGCCAATCTGGGATGGCTTGGGGATCACCCCTCTCAAGTACACGCCAATTTGGGATGGGGGTATGGGGGGTAGGGGTCGGCATCCGGTGATCGCCGTGATCAGGACATCGGGTGATCGGAAAAACGACAAACCTTACCACGGATCGACAATCACCACGGAACTGGAAACGGATATCCCTTGGGTCGCTTTGGGTGCTCTTGGGTTGAATTGGGTTAAAACGGGGGGAGGGGAGGGGATTGCCAAAATCGCCGGAATTGCCAAAATTTGGCGATTTAAAATCACCCTCTTACCACTGATTCACTCGGATCAACACTGATTGAACACAATGATCGATCATTTCAAGAGCAAGTCAAGAATAAGGCTGGAGATGTGAAGCGTGTGCGAGGCTGGCCAAATTTTTTGCGTCATTTTTTGCCTCCTTGGGCGATTTTATTTAATCTTATAGACTCTCGCGGGACGCCTGATTTCGCATATATGAAAGGTGGAGAGATGAACGTTTATAAAAATATTACGCAGACCATCGGGCGTACGCCGCTGGTTCAACTCAACAAGATCGCCACGGGCGCTAAAGCCACTGTGGCCGTAAAGCTGGAAAGCTTCAATCCCTGCCACAGCGTGAAAGACCGCATTGGCGTGAGCATGATTGAAGAGGCCGAGAAATCTGGCCGCATACAGCCGGGCAAAACCGTGCTGATTGAACCCACCAGCGGAAACACCGGCATTGGCCTGGCCTTTGCCGCTGCCAGCAAAGGCTACAAGCTGATTCTGGTCATGCCGGAAACCATGAGCATGGAGCGGCGCGTGGTGCTACTGGCGCTGGGAGCGGAGATTGTGTTGACGCCCGGGCCGAAGGGCATTAAGGGCTCGATTGCGAAAGCCAATGAGCTGCTGAAGCAGACGCCGAATGCGGTGATCCTGCAGCAGTTTGCCAACCCGGCGAATCCGAAGATACATCGCGAGACCACTGGGCCGGAAATCTGGAATGATACTGACGGCAAAGTTGACATCCTGGTTTCTGGCGTAGGCACAGGCGGAACACTGACTGGCGTGGGAGAGTTTATCCGGTCGAAGAAGCCGGACTTTAAGATTGTGGCGGTTGAGCCCTCTGACTCACCGGTGCTTTCAGGCGGCAAGCCGGGACCGCACAAGCTGCAGGGCATTGGAACCGGGTTTGTTCCTGACGTGCTGAAGCGTGAGCTGATCAACGAAGTGCTGCAGGCTACGCTGGACGAATCATTGGATACGGCGCGCCGGATGGCGAAAGAAGAAGGCATTTTTATTGGCATCTCTGGCGGCGCTGCGGTTTCACAGGCGCTGAAAGTGGCGCATCGTGAAGAGAACGCCGGCAAGCTGATTGTGGTGATTGTGCCGGACTTTGGCGAACGCTACCTGAGCACAGTGCTGTTCCAGGGACTGACCGAAGAAGCCTCAAAGCTGCCAACCGTGGATGCGGACGTGGATACATTCTTCATGATGAAGACGGCATAAGTCTGGCGGGAATATTTCAGGAAGCGAGGGAGAAGCAAACAGCTCTCCTTCGCTTTTGTTATTTTTGGGAATGCGGAAGGCCGGCAGGGGTAAGAAGTTGAGCAGCAGAGTTCAATGAATGGCTTTTCGCGCTGAGATTTGCAGCGATAGTATTAAAATCGGGAATCTAAAATTATTGATGCGAGTTTAAACCATGGGAAACCGTCTTTTACATTTTGTAACTCTTTCCGGCGT
>DASXZE010000289.1:0-4428 GCA_036502105.1 Candidatus Angelobacter sp.
CCAAAAGGCATGGGGCTGCAAAGCCGGACAGCCCATGGTAAGAGCGAATGCCTGCCATGTTTGGTAGTTAGATTTTCATGTCCCGAGCGAAGCGAGGGAACCCTATCGCCACCAAGCCGATTGGGTTCCTTCGGAAAATGATCATGCTGATTTAAAAGCTTGCTTGGGGAGTCCAGCCAAACTCTTGCTGCATACGCCGACGATAGGGCGTGTCGATTTGCTTAGGTGCCATGCGGATATATCGCTCGGCGTTGCTGCGTTCCTCATGGGATAAGTGAAGAATATGCGAGATGATTTCATCAACAGTAGCAATTCGCTCTTCACCATCGAACCGTGGCTTCAAGTTAGTCCACAGTACTGCATCTAAATTAAGCCGCTTGGCCCAATGGACTATCTCAGGATTAACGTCAATCTTCTCCAATTGCCAAACTCCTATTTTATCGGCCACGTGCTCTGGTTTGATACCCTCACGCAACGCTAGGTCAACTTTGGCGGCATCCACTGAATCGAGAGATGACAGTGCCCACAGACTTCGGACTAGAGGAGAACCAGGCGTTATCACCAATGTCACGCGTTTGTCTTTTGACACTCGAGCAAATTCAATCGGCAGTAAGGGGCCATCGGAAAACCAGTCAGAACGGATATGTACAGATCGCGGGTCCCAAATCAACGATCCCCAACCCAAACAAGCGATCTTCATTTCAACTCCTATCTCAATACGCGTTGAAAGATTGGCTGGTCATATTTGCTATTGATTTGATTTTTATTGAGCAGTAGATGTCCCGAGCTTGATCAATCCAGTGCTCTCTGCCTGCTCATGCGCGTGATACGACGAGCGCACCAGCGGTCCGGACTCAACGTGCTTGAAGCCCATCTTCATGGCTTCAGTTTTGAGGAAAGCAAATTCTTCCGGCGTGTAATAACGCGTCATGGGCAGGTGATCTTTAGATGGACGCAGATACTGGCCGACGGTAAGAATATCCACTTTGCGCGCGGCCAGATCGCGGAAAACTTCCAGCAGTTCTTCTGTCGTCTCGCCAATGCCGACCATCACGCCGGTCTTGGAAACCATTCCCGGTGAAAAGCGCTTTACGTTGCTCAGCAGGTCCAGCGTGCGTTCATAGCGCGCTCCAGAGCGCACCGCGCGATACAGCCGCGGAACCGTCTCAGTGTTGTGGTTTAAAACTTCCGGCTTGGCATCCACCACAATGCGCAGGCAATCTTCGCGACCCTGGAAATCCGGGATCAGCACTTCAATCTGGCAGCCAGGGGCCTGCTCGCGAACCTGGCGGATGGTCTCAGCGAAAATCTTGGCTCCGCCCATGTTGTCGTCATCGCGATTCACGCTGGTCACCACGGCATGCTTCAAACCCAGCGTGGCCACGGCTTCAGCCACGCGGCGCGGCTCGTCCAGGTCCAGCGGTTCAGGCCTGCCCTTGGGGACGGCGCAAAAACCGCAGCGCCGCGTACACAAGTTTCCCAGCAGCATGAATGTGGCAGTCTTGTGGTTCCAGCATTCGCCAATATTGGGGCACTGCGCTGACTCACAGACCGTGTGCAGGTCCAGCGTGCGCGCCAGTTTTTTGAGTTCATGATAATTGTCGCCCATGGGCGCGCGTGCCTTGAGCCACTCAGGCTTTGGCTTGGGACGCTTGGGCGCCAAGTCTATCTGGACGAGGTCACCGAGTTCTAGAGAGCTGGCCATGAGAATAATTAGATGTGAATCTCTATTGTACGATGCCTGGCTGCATTTTCGCGCGTACAGAGGTAACTTTCAGCCGCCTGAAATTAAGGGCTAAACTTTAATTAAGGTTTTCGATTCGGCATGAAAAGTAAGGGAAGCGGAGGAGTTTGAATCCGAGTTGAAAGAGGCGGACGAAATTGAAAAAGAGCGCAGGCGGCGCGCTAACTGGATCGTGCGCGAATAAATTAACTCAGAGCGTATGCAGATACGCCAGCAAGTCCTGCAATTCCTCGTCATCCAACTGGCCGCCGAAGCGGGGCATCATGCCACGGCCGCGTGTGATGCTTTGCATCGCGTGTTCGTCAGTAGCCGTCAGTCCGCTGGGCAGATATTGTTTTTTAAGAACTTTCTTCAGCCCCGGCCCTTTGTTCCCGCTGGAGGAATATGCGGGATGGCAGTTGATGCAGTAAATCCGAAAGACCTTTCGCCCGCTCGCCTGCTGCGGGGTCAGACCCAATTCGGCATCCGTCATTAAATTGGGATCTTTGCCGCAGCCAGCCAGAAAGCCCGCCACGACCATCAATAGAAAAATGGACGCTATTCGCCTCAAGTGACTATTATGTCTGTAGCGTAGCGTTTTTGAAACCCCTCCGGGACGCACTGCCCTAAATTCCATGCCGGTTGAGATAAAACGCGCCTATGAGAAGCCCTCACTTTCTGACGGCCAGCGTGTGCTGGTTGATCGCCTATGGCCGCGCGGAATCAAGAAAGAAAATGCGCGCATTGACCACTGGCTGAAGAACCTGGCACCCTCTGAAGGGCTGCGCCAATGGTTCCACTCCAGCGCCAACTGGATTATTTTTAAAAAGCGCTACTTCAAAGAACTGAGCACGCCGGAAGCCTCCGCCGATCTGCAGGCTTTGTATGGGCTGTTAAATGAGCATGACCACGTGACGCTGATTTATGCCTCAAAAGACGAAGAGCGCAACAATGCTGCCGCGCTCAAAGAGCTATTGGATGGAATGAAGAAGCCGCCTTCCAGCAGCGGTCCGGCAAGGGCCGTGGCAATGCCGCGACGCATCGCCAAGCGGCGCCCCAGCTAATGATCCTGCGCCCATTGGAGCCCGTAGCGCCTGCCAGCAGTGAGTTTCTGCCTGCATGGAGCGTGATTGAGCGCACCCAGCGGCAAGCCTATAAAAGCTGCTGGATGATTACACAGCCCTCTCACGCCGCGCTGGCCGGAGAATTTGCCACGGCGCTGACCGGCGCGCAAGTTCCTGAACTGGACGACGCCGTGGTGCGGGCCATTGCCCTGCATGACGCTGGCTGGGGCGTCCCAGACGCGCAGGCAATTATGCAGAGCCGGGCCGTAGGACAAGGTATTCCAAAATCATTTATTGACTGCGGCGCGGGTGAGTTTGTGGCGGCGTGGGAGAAGTCAATTGAGATTGCAGAATCTGCCGGCGCGGCCGGCGGCTATGTTGTGAGCCGCCATTTTGCGCGCCTGGCAGAATATGGCCTGGCCAAGTACCCTGCAGCCGATCGGCAGAAAGCTAGCCGATTTCTGGAACAGGAAACGGCGCGGCAGAAAAAGCTGGCAGCCAAACAAAATCATAATGCCGCCGAGCTGGAGCGGTTCACTGAAGTTTTACAGTTCTGCGATTTGCTCTCACTGTATGTCTGCTCGGGCGCGCGCGAGAACGCCGAATTCCCAGAATACTTTGGAGTCAAAGCTCGTCTCACGGTGGAGGCTGAAAGCTACCGTCTGGAGCCTGCCCTGATTGAATCGGGAGATGAGTTCGCAGTGGCGGCGTTGCGGCATCCGGCGGTGAAGGGTGAATCGGGGAAAGAGATAGCTTTCACTTTTAGGTAATGCCTCTTTTTGAAATCCCGAAGCATAAGCGAGGGATCCCTATCGCCACAAAACTTTTTGGGCCGCGAATTAACGCGAATGAACACGAATCAAAATGTAGCGGCACACTATCAAATTTTTCTTTGCCCTATGGATCCTCACAACTATAGGTATCCCTCACTTACGTTTGGGATTTCAGAAAACCCTAATGCCCCGCCATATCTCCATGATCGTGATGCGAATGCTCTGAACCCGGTTTATCCAGCTGCCGCTCGACCGACCATATTTCATCCGGCGTCTTTTCCCACGGATACATATGGACCATCCAGCCGAAGACGTGGGGCAGGAATTGGCCGCCCGCGGCCTCGCAGGCTGCTTCCGTCGTAATGGAGCCATTCAGTCCAAATTGCGAATTTTTTCCCAGCATTTCGCGTTCATGGCCGCCAGGTGCTTTGCACATATTCACGTGCTGGTGCCACTGCGCCATGCTGAGAGGAACTCGCTCATTGAGTTGCTGCTCACTGAAGCGGACAGGCGCGGTGTACATGGCGCCGATCAGCTTGTAATCGTCGCCGTGTTTTTCATACAAGAGCGATGTTGGCTTGGTGGGATCAAAGCGGAAGGCTTCGCCAATCGCATTTTCATAATTCGTAAAGTGATACATGCTCTGCGGAACGTTAGGCAGAAAAATCCTGAAGCCTTCGGCCAGCGCAACTTTATAGTCGCGATATTTCTCCAGTGCCGGACGCGCCTCTTCCACAACCTGCTCGGCTTTGGCGGCGTCGCCGGGCTGCGGTTTCCGCAGATCGCTCATGTGCATGTGGCCGGCCATGTGTTGGTGATCATGGTGGCCGTGGCCCATGGCTTCAGTGGTTGCATTCAACTCGCTCTG
>DASXZE010000290.1:0-2381 GCA_036502105.1 Candidatus Angelobacter sp.
CGGATTGGAGACGTTTCCGGAAACGCTGCTCAAACTCTTCACGGGTGAAAACTTTGGCAAGCTGGTGCTTAAAGTTGCAGACGCCTAAGCTTTGCCGCCATCCAGCACAGCGCGAATCTGCTTTGCGTACTCCGCGCTCTCCCGGTCGCCGGTAACCAGTTCAATTTGTTTGGGGCTGCTCACGCCAATTTTCAATTGCACGGCCCGCGCAATCTGTTCCTGATCGAAGATCGCGCCCTGGCTGACTTCTGGAGTAGTGCCAAAATGCCGCAGTAATGCCACGCCTACGGCGTCAATGGCCACGCGGTCTGTCCCGGCAAGAATCACATTGGACTGCACCATCTTGCCCTGATCTGGCCCGCCATTGGTAAATGCCTGTACGCCATCCAGCACAATCAGGTCAGGTTTGTACGCGGTATTGATTTCCGCGATCATGTCGCGCTGGTGCGGCGAGGAATGCAGCTCTCGCATGAAGTTGTAAGAATTACCCGGGACCTGCTTGGCCGCGAAGCCAACGGAGTTTTTGAGTGAAAGCGTAAAGTGGCCCCCAAAGCGATGCGTCTTGAGGCAGCAGGTCTGGACCACGCCTCCGGCCTTGCGCACAACACGCGGCAGAGCAAAGCCCTGCTCCCAGTGGCTATCTTGCGGCTTGAGCAGTTCCCAATCATCCGAGCCGAGTTCATCGAAGACAACAACCTTCGCGTCGAGCTCTTTGCCGATCTGGAATGCGTTTTTCTTGCCCATAACCTCGCGCGTTTCACCCATGCCGCTGCGATCGCCAAGCGTGAGCGGCCCTGCGCCCGTGGCCTTCAGTTGGCGCAGCAGGGCCACAAGCGTCTCTTCACTGGTTGAGCCCGGAGTGGGATCGGCGCTGTTGAAGTTCGGCTTAATGAAAAGATCTTTGCCACCAAATTTATTCATGCCCAGCAGATCGATGGCGCGCTTTACGCCGGCGGCTCGGTCCGTGGTCTTAACAAAAGCCACATGCGAAACCGAAGGCGCAGCTTCAAATCCCCGCAGCAAGGAAGGGGCAAATATTGCGGCGCCCAGCGTGGTGGAAGCATCTTTGAGGAATTGTCTGCGATTCATCGGGGTATCCTCTTGGGATTCGCTTTCAATATTGAATACTCATGGACGGCGGAAAGGCAAGGGACGGAATGCGGTTTTCAGTCGAACTTTAGGTGTTTCATTACGCTCTTCATTAGCTCTGGCACATTGCGGTTCCACTGGTTCCAGTCGTGGCCACCAGCGACGGTGTGAAACTCATAGTGAAAATGCCGGGCCTGGAGCAGAGCGGCGAATCTACGGTTTGCGGGCAACAGACCTTCTTGATCGCCACAAGTGAGAAATAGATATGGAGTTTGAGCCGGGTCCGCGGAGCGCACAAGAACGAAAGGATCGCTGGCACGGCGGCTTTGGCTTCCCCAAGGGCCAAAAATGGCGCTGTGCTCGCGGTATTGACCAACGCGTTTGATGGAGAACGGCCGGCTGGGTACATCGAGCGCGGAACTCAGGCCGCCAGCAAAAGCAAATAGATCAGGATGCTTGAGAGCAAGCACAACCGCACCAAAGCCTCCCATGGAGAGCCCTGCAATCGCGCGGTGTGCGCGACCAGCCGCAGCAGGAAGCCTTTGTTCAACGTCGGCGATCAGGTCATGCACAATGTAATCTTCATAACGGTCCTGCGGATGGCCGGCTGAGTTGGTGTAGTAAGAACTGTTGCCTTCCGGCATTACCAGGATCACGCCGTGCCCGGCGTATCCAGCAACATCAGAATAATTTGACCAGTCATGAAAGCCGCCTCCGCCGCCATGAAGCAGGTACAACACCGGGAGCTTCTGGTTCACGGCGATGCTGACCGGAAGGATTGCCCGGTACTGCATGCTGCGGTTGAGCGCCACCTAATGAAACGTAACGTCGATCATTTTTACGCCGGAGGTGAGGCGGGGACGATCTGGGGTCGCCAACGGTGCATTCTTGCCGCACGAAATAAGGCAAAGGACGGCGAACAGAAGCACGCTTTTATAATTCATCGTCGTCATCAAGCGTGATGCTCGAAATTCCGAGTTGGGTCACGCGACTTCTCTTTAGAAACCCATGCACGACCTTGAATACGATAGTCAGGGCAAGCGCATCGAAATAGCTGTTTGCGGTCACAATTCCCAAGACCTCGGCCAGGCCTTTGTCGGGTTTGATAACGAATGAGGGATTGATCAGGCCGAGCGGGATGGACCAGAGATCGGTAGAACGCGCAACCTCCTCACGGGGAGCGCCGAGGAGGGCCGCTATCCAGCCGGTAAGGTCACCGCGAGCAGCACAAGCGCAAACCAGAAGCCGAGAAACAGGCGCAATGTGCTTTTGTAAGAGCTGGAACCCTTTGC
>DASXZE010000291.1:0-9129 GCA_036502105.1 Candidatus Angelobacter sp.
CAGACCGGTCAACAGATGGACTCTGGCGATGACGGAAAATATTTTGTTGAGTAGACGGTTTTTGGGAATCGGCATCCAGGACGTGTGAAGTGAGCGCAGAGACTGCGAGACTTCTACTCCCAATACGGTGCGCGGCAGGCCTGTGGAAACAGGGTGCAGCAACGCACGTACGAGGCGTCCTAGATGGTTTCTCCACCGGGCACAGTTGCGGGCCAAGCGAAAGAAAGGTTGCAGGCCTTTGGGTGCCGGCGCCGCTCCCGGCTGCAAGACTTACTGCTGTCTTGCATAGACATCTTATACGACAAATTTGATTCAGAAGTCAATAGATAAAATCAAAAGGCAGCGATTTTCTTTTTAAGCTCTACAGAATATCGATTTAGACCATTGACTCGTACTTAGACATATTTTAGACTTTAGACACTTATGACGCGACCTGCATACAGCCAGGCTTATGAGACAGCGAAGCTCGATCTGCTGAAACAGCTGCAGAAGAGAGACCAGATCGATAAACAGATACTGAAACTCAAACAGACAGTCAAGGCGCTGGGCGACCTGTGCGGCGCGCCGCCGGATGAGGTGGAAAAGCTGTTACTGATCGAGGGCTTTGCCATCAATTCAACCATGGGATTTACAGAGGCCATCCGGCGGCTGTTCCGCATGCACCAAAAAGCGTTGAACCCGGTTGAGATCCGCGATGACTTGTTGAAGATCGGCATTGGCCGGGAGCAGGTGAACCTGCTTTCTTCTATTCATACGGTCCTGCGCCGCATGGTGGAGGCCGGCGAGATTGAGAAGACGGGCGATGCGAAGTTTCAACTGACTGCTTAAGCCAGTGGGTTACGTCTACGGCCCTGCGTCTTTCTTCATTCCTGCTCGCTTCATTTCTGCTCGCTTCATTCCTGCTCGCTCATCCCTACTCTCGCTTTGTCCCCTTTTGATAGCATGTTCGCGTGCGCGCTGTGGAGATAAATCAATGAAACGATTTGTCCTTATCTGCCACTACATCTGGTAGTTGGCGATTTTACGGCGCTGCGGGCTGAACGTTCAGTTGAAAGCGAGAAAACAGCATGTCACAAGGCCTGGATAAACTGAAACACATTGTCGTGCTGATGATGGAGAACCGCTCCTTTGACCACATGCTGGGAGCGATGAAGAAGACAAATCCAAAGATCAACGGCCTGAACGGGGATGAATGGAATCCCGATGACACGGGCGCAAAAATACTGGTGCAGCCTAAGGCCGCGTTCCAGGGGCAGTTCGGGCACGATCCTGACCACCATTTTGCGGGCGTTGATCTGCAAATATTTGGCGGGAACATGACGCCGGACCGTGTGGCGAACATGCAGGGTTTTATCAGCAGCTATAAAACACAGGACACGAACACCGCGCAGTCGCACGCGATCATGTATTACTTCCCGCCGCAGCAGCTGCCCATTCTCACGAACCTGGCAACGGAGTATGCGCTGTTCAATGGGTGGTTTGCGTCGATTCCCGGGCCCACGCTCTGCAATCGGGCGTTTGCGCACTATGGGACTTCATTCGGCAATGTGGACATGAACATTTTTTACATTACCGATCCGATCCTCAGCATTTATGACCGGATGAACAAGGCAAGCCACTCATCGAAGCTTTACTACTACGACATGCAGAGCTCCAGCCTGGAGGTTCCGAACCTGCTGCAGAACCAGCCGGAGCTGTTTGGCGTTTACAGTGATTTTGTTAAAGACGCGGCGGCGGGCAAGCTGCCGGAATATTGTTTTATTGAGCCGAATTACTCCGACCATCCGGGGCCAGGAGGCGGGCAGATTCTGGCCACCGACCAGCATCCGGACCACAACATGAAGGCCGGAGAGCGGTTTATTGCGCAGGTTTACAACGTGATCCGCACGAATCCCGATCTGTGGGAAAGCACTTTGCTGCTGGTGGTGTATGACGAACATGGAGGCATGTACGACCACGTGATTCCGCCAAACTGCAAAGGCGTGGATGGACTGGCAGGAAAGCCTCCGTATTCCGCCAAGCCCGCGCAGACGGGCACGGGGCAGCCATTTAACTTTGACCGGCTGGGCGTACGGGTTCCGGCGATTGCCATTTCCCCGTGGATTCCAAAAGGAACGATTGTGCCGGGGACGGAAGACCCGACGAATCAGCGCATCTTTGAGCACGCGTGCATTCCTAACACGGTGACGAACCATTTTCTTGGCGACTATGACGCGCGGACCGACCGCGAGAAAAAGTCTGAAACATTTCTTGATTTGCTGAGTGACACGATGCGTCCTGATGACGATTGCATTGCTTTTAAATTGTGAGGCGCTTTAAAGTGAGGAAAGACCGATGAGAATAATCGATGTCCCTGCGGTGGAAAAAGAGGCTTACAATCCGGACCGGCCGATTTCCGGGCTGATCCAGATGCAGCTCATACACCTGAGCACGGCCGAGCAGACGCTGCTGCCAGGGCAGCGCACCGGCATCAACATCTCAACGCTACATAGCGAAGGCCAGGCTGCCGAGTACATTCAAAAAGTTACGGCCATGCTGCACAAGGCAGGCAAGGCCAAGAAGAAAGCTACGAAGAAGAAGAGCGGCGGCAAATCGGGCAAAGTTTCTACATTGGGCAGAACCAGCAAACCAAATAAGGCTGCTAAAAAACCGGCGGCGAAATCTGGCAAAGGCCGCAAGACCGCGAAAGCGCGCAAATAAAGAGGAAAAGCCGGTGCGAAAGTTTGTATATGTTTTGTTTTTTTGTATTGCAGCCGCTGCCATGGGGCAGAGCACGCCAACGCCTACACCGACGCCTTCACCTACGCCACCCGATGTGAAAGCGTTTGATCCGGGCGATGAAATTGGCCAGTTGAAAAAGAGCTGCCCGTTTCACAGCGTTATCGGATGCCTGCAAACATTGTTTACAGGACAGCCGGTGCACATCGCCGTGGGCAGCATTGCTCCGCAAAATGGCTTTGCCGCGGGCCTTGCATTCGTTGACGGGCATAACAACTTGAGCGGCAACTGGCGCAACACATGGAACGCAGACGCAGCGGTTTCACCGAATCTTTCATGGCGCACGGGCGTTTACCTGAAGTTTGTGGATTCACGCGTAAAAGATGTGGTGATCCAGAAGGGCACCAAGGGCATCGACGCGAACAATCCGACGGCGGCTGACGAACAGATGGTGATTAATGTTTATGCGCAGGCCATTACGCTGAACAAGCTTATGTTCTTTGGTGAAGGTCCGAGCAGCACGCTGAGTGGGCGTTCGTTCTTTGGCATGCAGGAGACCGTTGCCGGTGGCAGCGTGGTGAAGCCGCTGAACGATCACAAGGTCAATGCCGGATTTTATGCCGAAGTGAACGGACGCTGGGTGGACATCCGCACGCCGGGTGACAGCAGTTCCCTGCCTACGACACAGACCCTATACACAGAAGCCACTGCGCCCGGACTGACGACGCAGCCGTTTTTCCTGCAATTAGGCGTGGGCGCTACAATGCGGCCTGACTTCAAACGCCTGCACCTGAATTACAACGTGGCGTTCCGCGCTTATTTTGCCGCAACCGATTCGCGCTATACCTTTGGCCGCTTCACGGCCGACTTGCAGCATGAATTTCAACTCTATGGCAGAGGCTTTCCGATCAGCAGCGAAACCAACGGGCCTGATGACTGCTCTGGCGCACAACCGGCGGCAGATCCGATCATGGGCGGCGCGCCAGCCAGGGTGAAAAGCTGCTCGACGCAATACACGCGCAACAAAACAGGCACGATCTCAGTGCGCGTCTTTACCTCGCTGGCCACCATGACGGGAAGCAGCGGCGTACCGTTTTACTTCCAGCCAACGCTGGGTGGAGGCGACATTAACGGCAATTCCACGCTGGGCGCTTACACTGATTATCGCTTTCGCGCGCCGAATGTTTTGCTGACCCGCGAGACGTTTGAACATACGCTGGGAAAATGGCCGCTGGGATTATTGCTCTCCGCCGATCAGGGCAAGGTTGCGCTGAAGAGCGGCGACCTGGGGGCGAATCCTTGGATACATACGTTCTCTACGGGGTTTACGGTACGCGCCGGAGGATTCCCAGTTCTCTCGGTTGCGTTTGCGTGGGGACACGAGGGGACGCATATCCTGGCTAACGTGAGTAATACTTTGCTGGGTGGATCGGCTCGGCCTTCGTTGTATTAAAAAATTTACCGCGGATTAACGCGGATGTTCGCGGATCAAGGCAAAGTCTTTTGGTCGATGGCGCCCCGGGTTAAAGCCCCTGATTTTGAAGCTGACGCGGCCCTAAAGGGCCGCTCTTCCACCGTTGCGCTCTTGTGCACGGCGCAGGACAGTGATTGTTGTATTCACTAGCGCAGCCGAGGGCGGCTGCGGTCCACGAGTTTTTATGAAGTCTGACTCGCGGCTCACAGACGATAGTTTTTGTGTACTACGGACACTGACGGCTCACCTGACTTTATGCGTACGGTTATTTCAGTTCCCATGCAAATTGCTTCATGCAAACTTCCGCGTTGCTCTGGAAAAGAAAAGGTATTTTGCTGCTGCCTGCGAAGCGTTCCCCGTCAACCTGGTATAGGTAATCCACCACGGCCTCATGACTGTATCCAGACTTTGGCACATCGGAGTTGGTTACGGTGGCGGTTACGTGGGGCCAAGTCTTACTTTTACATCTTTTGATTGTGAAAACCGTTACGCTAAACAGGTACTCCAGAAACATGATAAGGATGTCGCCAGCAAACATATTTGTAAGAGCGTAGGAGATGAGAGCTTGTGTTGCCCTTCCGGGGCTTGGGTGTATTCCTTCTCTACCCAGACCTGCCGATCTGGGTTAACTCATTTCGCCTAACGGCGCTGAGGTGTTCATGGATGCTTCATCCTTGCAACCCCGAGTGTTGTTTTTGACCCTGTGGCCGATTTCAATGCATAGGAGCGCAAGGTCCCTCACCCCTATTCACGCGCTTAAGAAAGTGCGCGTTTCATCACAGGGTTCGAGATGACGGTTTGTGGGCAGATGGCGATTTGGGGTAACAAGAGATTGTGTCGCCCCTACAGGGCTGACAATTTCTCTATTGCAACCCACCGCTACACTTCGTTTCGCGGTGGGCTAACTTCACAACGCGCCTATGGCGCTGGGGATACTGTGAGCAAATGTGTTCAATACCGAATCATTGTTTAGTGCTTTGATCCTGCGCTGGGTCGCAGGGGCTGAAGCCCAATTCATTTTATGACTAACGGCACGACTGAAGTCGTGCCCTGATACAGTGCAAAGACTAAAAGCAAACTGAAATGTTGTTCGATAGTATTTGTTCGATAGTATTTGTTCGATAGTATTTGTTCGATAGTATTTGTTCGATAGTATTTGTTCGATAGTCTCGTTCAATAGTGATATTCCCTAGTGTGTTATTCGAACAACAGGTCGAGGCGCTGAATTTCATTGTTGATGAAAAGCGTACACATCTCATCGGATGGACCTGTGGGTGAGCTGATGGCGTTAAGTAGGGCTGCGCGGATTTCTGGGTATTGCCGGGCGTTGCAGTGGATCTGGCTGCCCTGGGCTACGGCTTCGATGATGTCGCGGGCTAATGCTGACTCATCTGGTGAAACATTCCGATTCGCAGGCGAGGGCGCCTGCGGTCCACGAGAGCCGCGAGGGCGGATTTCGCCGGTGGCTATGGCTACACTTTGCTGGCGGTAAAAATCTACTATGCCGCCGCCTAAACGGCTGCGCATGTAGATCAGGGCTTGCGAAGTTGCGTCCATGTCGTCGTCATGGGCGGCTTTGGGGAAGGCGCAGATGTTGTGTAGATAGTCTTCCATCCAATTTGCGCCGAAAATTTGCGGATCTGGGAGCTCGATGCTGCCGGCCTCCCAGAGTGGGGCTGTGGCCTGGGCGCGGGCGATTTTACCTCCTTCAGGATTGACGGCGACTACGCCGGGAATTTCTTTCTGCAACTCACTGATGATGGCGGGGCCGTTGGCTTTATCTTCAATCAGCACGGCGTGCGCGCTGGGAAATTTTGCGTGGGCTGACTTGATGGCGGCCATGGTGGGGCCGAAATCGAGACGCTCATAGGTACGATACGGGAGCATGTAATACTTTCCGCCACTGCGCGCCCAGACCTGGCCGGCGACAAAATCATTGTCACTGCCGCCGGAGAAGGTGCAGTCCCAGGATTGCACCATGAAATCAAAATGCTCTGGCAGCTCGCGGTAGAAGCGCACCCAGGCGCGCTTGACGATGCCACCATCGAGCGGCGCGGGGCTTTGCTGGTATTGTCCGTTGAAGGCCCAGCTGCCCATGCCCACGCGCTGGCTGGCAAGAAAAGATTCAGTCAGACGCTGCGGCCAGAGCAGGGCTTCTGCTGTTTGTGTGTGGGTCTTTTTGCTGATGGGAAATTCCCAGTCTTTATTTTCGGTCGCGATGGCTGGCAGGCTGATGTGTTTCCAGCGATGGCTTTCGCGGGCGAGCACGTGTCCGGTGAGATCCAGCTCGTGCAGGCGCTGCATAATGATGATTTTTACTCCCGTCACGGGATCATTGATGCGGCTGCGAAACGTGGTGTCAAAGCGCACGTTCACGGCTTCCCTTTCCGCCTGGCTGATGGCCTGCTCAGGGTTCAGAGGATCGTCAAAGATCAGAATGTCTCCGCCCATGCCGGTGGCTGTGGCCTGCATGCCGGTGGAAAACATGGTGCCGCGCCTGGAATTCTCATAATGGCTTTTGACATTCTGATCACGCGAGAGCTTGAAGACCTTGCCCCATTTCTCTTGATACCACTTGGACTCAATCAGGCTGCGGCGATAGACGCTGTGCTGCGTGCTCAGTTTCTCTGAATATGAGACGAACATGAAACGGCGCGCGGGATCGACCGTCCAAACCCAGATGGGAAAGAAGACGGAGATGAGCAGGCTCTTCATAGTCCGCGGTGGGACATTGAAGATGATGCCTTCCAGTTCTTTTCCGCAAACTTCTTTAAAACCATTTTGCTTGATGAGCGTGAGGTAGTCACAGATGAGATCGAGATGCCAATTCCAGACTAGCGGGCTGACAGGCTCAAGGTGCGTCCAGGCCATGCGGACGAAGTCTTCCAGCGTGGGGCTGTAAACGGGATTGAGAGGTTTTTTGGGTTCGCCATTGCTTGCTGATGCCTGATTTTGTTGTGGCACGGCAGTTACTTCGTCCGCGTTATTTTTTACCTGCACTTCATTTTCCGGCAGTTCATTTTCTTGTGCTTCATTTCTCTGCACTTCGTCTTTTTGCACTTCATCTTTTTGAACAGTAATAACTGGGCTGGAAGCGCGCTCAATTTCTGAATCGGCTGGCTTATTGGGCGGAAGGATGGTGATTGCACACGGCTGGCCAGTCGTCAGAGCTGGTTTATTGCCTGCGGTCACGGATGCATGGATGATCTTTTTCCGCGGCGCTGTATGAAGTTTTTTAGGAGACATTGACGGCGACCTCCTCCGCGGGCAAAGCGGCATCTGATGGTGCGATGTTTTCAAATTCGAGATATGGAGTTCTAAAGAGTGGCCGGCCTGGAGCTGCGCCCCAGCCAAGATCGATGGCGATGCGCGCGCGGAATGAGCCGATGGTGTATTGCCAGATGACATGTTCATCCGCACTGCAGCTCTGGTCACGAATGTAAGTGAGCTGGGCCAGCGTTAGCTGCAATGCGGTATTGCGATGAATGAATATTGCAAACCCATCTTTGACCAACCGGATGGCGGCAGGGACGTTTACGACAAACGCCGGCGCTGCAGGATACGCGCGCTCACATTCATAGGCGATGCCGGTGCGGCAGCCTTCACAGGGTTCGCCGCCTTGGCACTGCGCGTGAAGAAGACAGATGCTGCATGGAGTGCCGAGAATACAGGGCGAGACAAACGTGGGCTGATGCATGCGATAAACAGAGATCAAATCCTGGGACACAGGTATCCTTTTGAGATTGGTTGCAGGCCGATGGAGAAAGCCAGCGCCACTGCTGGCTTGAGATCGCGATGGCAGCAGATCCGCGATGATGGGCGCAGATGCCGCGCGGCATGAAATCAAGACCCAGATCAAGAGCCGTCACACGTTTCTGCATGACGGACGAGCCAGTAGATCTGCTCACGCAGAATGAGTTCATGAAATGGAAGCTGCGAGGTTGTGAGTCCGGGACCGAGCAGGACGAACGCGCACTCGGTGTCACATTCAGGACAATCGACATGCTCTGCAGTGGGCACGTGGGCGAGAGCCTGCCTGAGCTCACCACATTGCGGGCATCGCAAGGCAATGTACACGCAGGGGACAAGCTGATTTAAAGCGCGAGAGTGAATGTGGTCGGCTGCGGGGAGCGATAGATAATGGAGCGACATGAGCTTCTTCCTTTCTGAAAACCTGATCTAAACGTGAGCGCGAAAATTACGGCGGCTGGCGCGCGGCTAGATGGAATTGCTTCTTGGGTGGGATCGCCCGTCATAGCGCGATCGCCTTCGTCTAAAAAAACTTACCGCGGGTTTGCGCGGATGAACGCGGATCAGGGAAAAGCCATCGCCGATAGATATCTCTCTAAAAGTTTTTGTGCGCAGGCCTGGCCGCACGCGGGTAAATCCGCGAGGCGAAGAGAGGTTTCGGAAAGAAACGGGCGGCAGATGAAGCGCTGCTGCTCAACGGTAACGACGAACCAATGATTAGTTTGACGGCGGACATTGGTGCATCCGGTGGCGGCGCATTTCACGGTGGTTACGAGATGAGGATTGCGAGGCCTCATAAGCATGCTCCGTGAATGAGTGCTGGCCGTGGGAAAAGCAGTTGGCGGAGTGCTAGTTTGAGTCGGCTATTGATGGACGTGTTGTGGCGAGGCTGATGGTTGGCGGCGTAATGTTGAGTGTTCGCAAAATGTTGCGCGTGAATTTGCTCGGCTGCGGATGCGAGCCGAGTGCTGACATGCGATGAGTGATCGCGGCGGTAATGAAGCTGGCAGTTGGTGGAGTGCTGCGCGTTAGCTTGCTCGGTGGCGGCGGTGAGCCGAGTGCTGACATGCGATGAGTGATCGCAGCGGTGATGAAGTTGGCGGTTGGTGGGGTGCTGCGCGTGAGCTTGCTCGGCGGCGATGGTGAGCCGAGTGCTGACATGCGATGAGTGATCGCAGCGGTGATGA
>DASXZE010000292.1:0-8982 GCA_036502105.1 Candidatus Angelobacter sp.
CTTCTTCGCGCAGCATGTAACTCATAGAGCGGCCCAGCGGCGCGAAGGCGGAGTATTTCAGCATCTGCAACTGGAATTTGCCGTCACGGTCAACGAAGTCTGTGAAGGCAAAGAAGTCCAGCCAGTTGTCACACTCTTCGTTAAACGATCCCAGCAGGCGCTTGTTCTCATACGCCTTGCGCTCCAGCATTTTCTGCGCTTCCACTTTGCCGGTGGTGCCAAAGTGGTCGATCAGCAAAGCGCACATCTGCCAGCCATGGCGCATCTCTTCAATCATTACTCGCGTCAGTGACGAGCGGTCATAGTCCGTGGGCGCGGTCTCAAACAGGTTGCGCTGCTGCTCCACGCTGGCAAACTCCGTATCGCCCTGGTAGACGATGAGGTTCATCAGCGCGTCACGCATGTTCTGCGTGGGCATCTGGCGCACATTCTCCCACTTGCGCCCGCCCTTGTAATAGCCAAAGGAAATTTCTTCCGTTTCAATGGCGCCGTACAGCGTGTCAAACTTAAAGCCGCGGATGGCATCGTTGTTCACGCCAATTTCTTCGCGCCATTCCTTGAACAGGCCTTCCCAGTCACTGAACGTTCCGATTTTATGAATTCTTCCCGGCATGATAACTCCTAATCTTGCGTTGAAATTTGCCTGCGTCTTGCGCTAGCGATATCCCATTTCAGGGTCAAACTTGATTTTGCTTTTTACAAACGTTCCGCTGCCGCGCGCGATCTCTTCATTCTTGTCGTTGTATAAAACCGCTTCCGCCAGATATGACGAGCCGCCGCCCCGCACTACTTTCCCGACGGAGCGAATCACTCCCGCCGTTACTGGTGCGTGAAAATACAGATTGAAATTGCTGGTAAGAACAAAGTCTTCTTCTACGAGCGAGCTCACTGCAAAGAAAGCCGCGTCGTCCAGGCTTTTGAAATACACCGAGCCATGCACGGCCCCGGCGGCATGAAAAAATCGGCTGTCCACCGTTACCTTGATCTCAGCCGTTCCCTTGCCAATTTGGATTGACGGCTTAAAGAACGCATTGATCGGCGCTGCCAGATACATGCGCTCCAGCTTGCGATAGTGCTCTTCACCGATCGTCGAGATGGCAGCTTGTGAACTCATGGTTACTAAGACTTGTGTCTTTTTCTTTCTTCTCGCTGTCCGCATAGCATGGTTGAGCAAAGTTGCTTGTCCAACCGGATTTACTAATGGCTAAGGGCCAATGGCCAAAAGCCGCTTCTCACAAATTCATCCAAACGCTTTTCAACTCTGTGTAATGCTCAACCGCGTGCATGCCCAGTTCGCGGCCAAAGCCGGATTGTTTGAATCCGCCAAAGGGCAGCGCGGCATCCATCACGCCGTAAGTGTTGATCCAGACCGTACCGGCTTTCAAGCGGCGCGACATCTGATGCGCCTTCTTCAAGTCATTGGTCCAGACAGCAGCGGCCAGGCCATAAATATTTTTGTTGGCCAGTTCGGCAACCTGATCAATATCGTCAAACGTGAGCGTAGCCAGGACGGGGCCAAAAATTTCTTCCTGGGCAATCTTCATGTCATTGTTTACGCCGCCGAAGATCGTGGGCTCAATAAAGTATCCGCTGTCGCCATTGACCTGTGCGCGTTTGCCACCAGCCAGCAACTGCGCACCCTCGCTCTTGCCGGCTTCAATGTAGCCCAGCACGGTCTGCATCTGCTTTTCACTAACTACAGCACCGAGCCGCGTTTTGGGATCCATGGGATCACCCAGCTTTATTTTCTTGGATGACTCCACCAGCTTGGTCATGAACTCGTCTTCGGCTTTTTTCTCGATGAACAAACGCGAGCCGGCGCAGCAGACTTCGCCCTTGCCATAAAAGATGCCGTTGAGCGCGCCTTTCACAGCGGAATCCATGGGTGAATCAGCAAAGACGATATTGGGCGACTTGCCGCCCAGTTCCAGCGTTACGCGCTTCAGTGTGTCGGCCGAGCTGCGCATGATCTCTTTGCCCACAGAGGTCGAACCGGTAAATGCAACCTTATCGACATTCGGATGTTTCACCAGCGCAGCGCCTGTCTCCGGGCCGCCAGTAATAATGTTCAGAACTCCGGCAGGCAGTCCGGCTTCAAGAGCCAGCTCTCCGAAACGCAGAGCTGTGAGCGGCGTTTGCTCAGCGGGCTTCAAGATAACGGTGTTGCCACAAGCCAGCGCCGGTCCCAGCTTCCAGCTGGCCAGCAGTAGCGGAAAGTTCCAGGCAACAATCGCTCCAACAACTCCAACAGGCTCACGCAGCGTATAAGTGAAGGCATTGCTGAAGCTGTTCACGGTCTCGCCGTGAATCTTGGTGGCCCAGCCGGCGTAATAGCGGAACACGTCAGCCACCATCGGCATGTCAACGTAGCGCGACTCAAAGATCGGCTTGCCGTTGTTGAGTGTTTCCAGTTCGGCCAGCTCTTCAATGTTTTTGTCGATCAAGTCGGCAATGCGCCAAAGAATTTTGCCACGCTCACTGGCGGACATCTTGCGCCATGGGCCAGCCATGTCATCAAAGGCTTTGCGCGCTGCGGCAACAGCCTCATTCACGCCGCTCACGCCGCCTTCGGCAATCTGGGTGAGTATTTCACCGGTTGCGGGATTGAAAGTGTCAAAGGACTTGCCGCTGCCTTCAGACCATTTGCCGTCGATGAGTAATTTGCCGGGGACAACTTTTGCTTTGGTTGCTGCGATCATTTTTTAGCCTTTAGCTATTAGCCCTTGGCCATTAGCTTGATTTTTTTGGCGCAGGCACTTTTATCTGCGTGAACTTTCCACCTAATTCAATTGTTTTAGCTGAGAGGGTGGAGCAGGGCTTTAGCCCTGCGGAAAACTTTGATTTTTGCTGGCTTTAGCCGCTGAGGTATACCGCAGTGGCTAAAGCCAATCTTGGGTCAATGAATGACGCAGGCCTAAAGGCCTGCTCCACCCAGTTAAAGCTACTTCGCCTTGAACGTCGCTGGACGCTTCTCTACATAAGCTGCCAGTCCTTCTTTGGCGTCTTCACTGGCGAACAAACGCTGTTGCAGTTCGCGCTCCACGGCCAGTGCTGACTCCATGGGAATTTCCCATCCGGTCTGCACGGCTCGCTTGATGTTGCCAACGGCTTTTGCGGCCTTGTTCGGAGGAGTGAACTGGCGGGCATATTCCATGATGTTTTCCATGAAATTGTCGCGTTCATAAATGTCGTTCACGATACCCATCTCTTTGGCTTCTTCAACCGTGAAGGTATTGCCGGTAACCATTAATTCAATGGCTTTGCTTTTGCCGACCATGCGGCTCAGGCGCTGCGTTCCGCCGGTACCGGGCAGCACGCCCAGGTTGATTTCCGGCAAGCCGATCTTGCCCGCGTCACGGCGTGCAATGCGGATGTCGGCTGCCATGGCGATTTCCAGTCCGCCACCCACGCAGTGGCCGTTGATGGCCGCAATCACCAGCTTGGGTGTGTGCTCCAGGCGCAGCAGCATTTCATTGGCATGCAGGCAGAAATAATATTTAAAAGTTGGATCGACGCTGGAAAGCATCTTGATGTTGGCGCCGGCGGAGAAAAATTTGTCTCCCGCTCCGGTCAACAGCAGCACGTACACATCGTTGTCCATGCGCGCTTTCAGGATGCTCTCGTCGAGCTGCCGGTTCATTTCATAGGTATAAGTATTTGCCGGCGGATCGCTCAATTCAATGATCGCCACGCCGCCTTCAACGCGGTAGTTTACCAGGGTCTTGTTTTCCGTTGCAGTGATTGTAGCCATGGTTCAAAGCTCCTTATGGATTTCAGAATCTTTAGTTGAGAATCTCTAGTTGCTTAATCTTTTGCGCCGATGGTCAGGCGTTTGCCTTGGGAATTTTTCGTTTCGTTTTGCCGGGATGCAGCACGCCGCACAAAAACAAATTGCTCATCTCTTCCGCCAGTTCGTGGGCATTCAGGTCAACACGCGGGTTGTGCCAGGTGTAAATCCAGTTGATCATGCCAAAGAGTCCCAGCACGGCAATGCGTCCGGAAAATTGTAGTCCTTTTTCGCGCCGCAGATCTTCCAGCAGTTCCAGGCAGATGCGGTAGTACTCACGCTTGATGGCCCGTATTTCCGCGCCGCGGCCGTTCTTGAGCGTCTCATCTTCATGCGTGAGGACTTTCATAGCGTCTTTGTTGGCCAGAAAATATTCCAAATGATTTTCGATGAAGACGCGCACCCGCTGCTCCGCACCTCTGGTGTTCTTTAGCCGTTCTTCGGCGCGCTCAATAATGGTCCGGAAGCTGTGCTTCTGGATCAGGTAAAGCAGCTCTTCCTTGGAATCAAAGTAGTGATAGAGGCCAGCCAGAGACATGCCGGCGGCGCGGGAAAGATCACGCATGGAAGCGCCGGCATAACCTTTTTCACAGAAGATACGCGCGGCGTGACGAAGCACTTTGGCCAGCCGGCGATCAAAGCGGGAATCAACGATTTCTTCGGTGGACTTCGTGGTCGATATGCCAGAACGGATCTTGCGTCCGCCAAGAGGCGCGCCGGTCAATCGTGCTTCAACAGTGCTGAGTGCCATCAGTAGGTTACCGAACGTTCGTTCGGTAAATCTATTATGCAGCAGGGGTGGCGTGGCAGTCAATTTTGTGAAAATACCAATAAGTTTTCAACAAGCACAAGGTCCCGCACTCCTATTCGGTCGCTGAAGAAAGCGCGCCCTCATTACGGAGTTCGGGATGACGCTCATGGTTAGAGAGGGCTTATACTGAAGGGATCAAGAACAAGGAAGCACCAAATAATGACGGAATCTTCTTCCACTAACGATCTGCTCACTAACGATCTGCTCACTAACGATCTGCTCACTAAAATTTACGCTGCGTTCAACCAACGGGACATTGATACTGTGCTGGCAAACATGGCTGCTGACGTTGATTGGCCCAATGGCATGGAAGGCGGCAGAGTCCACGGGCATGAAGCAGTCCGCCAATACTGGTTGAGGCAATGGAGCCAGATTAATCCTCGCGTTGAGCCGCAAGGATTTCGCGCTGATCCCTCTGGCGGCACCATTGTGGATGTGCACCAGGTCATTCGCGATCTGGAGGGCAATGTTCTGATGGACAGAATGGTGGAACACGTTTATTTCATTCGCGACGGGCTCGTGCAATCCATGGAGATCCGCGAAAATTAATCCTCTCTTCATAAAACGCGATTCGTTTTAGCTGTAACTCCTATATCTTTTGCGCCCCGCGTCGCCACTATATAAACAAGCAAGCAGATCATATTTACTGACGGGCAACAGGCTATCCCTTCCGGGGCAGAGTAATCCTTGTATTTCTCCGTTTTTTCTATCTTGATTTAGGTCTTGCGCATTAGATTTTCTAATGTTGTTCCAGAGTACATGCAGAAGCTGTCTTACTAACCAGAGCCAAGATCAAATAATCGACGGGTGGACTGAGAAAAGCTCAGGTTTTCAAAAACAGCTTGGTCCCCAATCAGGAGAGATACAAGACAATGCACACGCAGACCTTCAAGCACTCATTCAACACCGCCACCAGATTGGTATTTGCCATCCTGTTAATGGCAATGATCGCATTCGCCGCAGGTTGCGGCGGTGGTGGATCCAGCGTAGCGGCTAATCCAACACCTACCCCGGGCGCATCAGGAACATCTACTCAAGTTCGCTTTGGTGACGCACCAGCAGACAGCGTTATTTCCTTTGAAGTTTCCGTTTCCACCTTGACGCTCACGCCCGCGGGCGGCGGCACTGCCGTTTCAGTCACCGTGCCGGCCAACAATCGCATTGAGCTCACGCACGAATCAGGAAAGTTTGAGCCGTTTATCGTTGGCAATCTGCCGCAGGGCACATTCTCTGCCGCCAACCTGACGCTGGTTAACTCTGAGCTCACATTCCTGAGCACCACAGGAACACCGGTGCACATCAATGGCCCGGCAACTTCTTCCATCAGCATTCCGCTTAGCCCGAGCTTGACCATCGGCGCGAGCCCGCTGGTCTTGAATATCGATGTAAATGTTGGCGCGTCCGTCACCACCAGCGCAGGCGTGGTAAACGGAATTGCATTTACCTCAACGTCATTCACCATCACCACCAAGGCACCGGGCGTAGCTAACAACCAGCAGGATGACGACGGCGAAATTGAAGACGTACAGGGCACAGTAACGGCCGTAAACGCTCCGAACTTTACCATCAGCATTGGCACTACAGGCTCTTCGCTCACTTTTGCCACCGATGCCACCACAGAATTCAGCGATGGCGTTACCGGCGTAGCTGGTCTGCTGAATCAGGTTGTGACCGTGGAAGGTTTCACCAAGGCTGATGGCTCGTTGTTTGCCAAGGAAGTGGAAGGCCTGGAAAATCAGAACGGCGCAGAAATGGAAGGCCTGATCACAGCGATCAGCGGAACCACGCTGACCGTAACGGCCCAGGATGGCATTGGCAACGGAATGGACGACGCAAAAGTTGGAGCTACTTTCACCGTGAACATTGCCGGCCTCAACGCCAGCAAGTTCCGCGTAAAAGGCGGCAACGGCTTCGGCGGAAACATTCCCTCTGGCCTGACTTTTGATAACACCACCATTCATCAGGGTCAGCGGATTGAAGTTGATACAGATGCGGCTGTACCAGCGGCTAACGGAGCCATCAACCCAGACAAGATCGATCTGCAGCAGCAGGGTGTTTCTGGAACCGTGGCCAACGCAGCCGCCAGCACTTTCGACATCAACCTGGCTGCCGACTCAGCCCTGAGAACAATCTCAGGACAGACGGTGGTTCACGTAACCAAAATTTCCAGCACGGATACGCGAGTGACTGTGGCCAACGGCGGCACGGTTCAGGTACGCGGGCTTCTCTTCTGGAACGGAACGTCGTGGCAGCTGATCGCACGCCGCATTCGGTAATTCGAGCAAGCGTTTAGTTCGCTCCTTAAATGGCCGCATCCCTACTCAGGATGCGGCCTTATTTATTTTCGGCATGATCTGATTTCATTTGCTCAATTGCGATTATTCTTCTGCTGATTTTTGAGAAGATGGTTATGGCTCTGAAATTTTATGCAGGTGCAATTTGCGCGGACCATTGAACGGTTGCCATTTAAAGCCGTGAGACCTTAAAAACAAAAAGCACTGACACAGGGATGTGCCAGCGCTCTTATGTTTGAAGCGCGTCGCTTGCTTATTGCTGAAGATTGGCACGGCACTACCCAGTGCTCAAGACTCCAGTTTGAAATACGCAAATGCCTCGATTACCAGCGAGGTTCGCGGGGCTGGCGCGCATGCCCTTGGTAATCGTCTCTGCTGTTTCCGCCCCTGTCTCTATCTCTGCCGCCGCCACCGCCCCGTGAACCGCCCCCGCCCCCACGGTAACCGCCGCCGCCGCCGCCAACTTTTGGCCGGGCTTCATTCACTGTGAGTGCGCGTCCGCCGGAATCTTTGCCGTTCAGCGCGGTAATGGCCTTTTCTGCTTCTTCATTGTTTGACATTTCCACAAACCCAAAGCCGCGTGAACGTCCAGTGGCGCGGTCGGTTACGACCGTGGCGCTGTCAATGGCTCCAAAGGGTTCAAACATCGATCGCAATTCTCCTTCAGTCAAACTAAAGGAAAAGTTACCTACAAAAATCTTCTTCATGGACAGGTCCTTTACATCTCTTGTTGAGGATTCATTTGTTGCTCAGCAGAAATAGGCAGGCAATAAGCAGAGGCGCGTCTATCAGAGTCGAGAACGGAGAAATCATAACAGGTAAACAGATCACACTCCACTGGAATCCAGTGAACAATCTACCCCGGGCTTACAGCCTGTCCCACCGTCTGATATCAGACAAAACAAGCAGACATCCCGCCTGGCGCGGCTGCAATCTTACTTATGTTACGCAAAACCCAACCCCCGCCCCAAAGAGGACTTATGCCACATTTTGTAAAAGATGTTGAAGAAATTCGTCAGCGCGCCATTCACAAAATGGAAGACGGCGCCGTGACCGATAGCTACAAAGGCGACGTAAATAAAACGATTGAGATTCTGAATGAAGCGCTGGCCACAGAGATTGTCTGTGTGCTGCGCTATATGCACCATTACTTTATGGCCACCGGCGTCCACGCCAAGGCCGTGGCTGACGAATTCAAAGAACACGCTGACGACGAGCGCGAACACGCCAGTTCACTGGCTGAACGCATTCAGCAACTGGGCGGCAAGCCGGATTTCAATCCTAAAGGCCTGATGGAACGCTCTATTTCACAATACGTGGAAGGCGAAACGCTCGCTGACATGATTCGCGAAGACCTGATCGCCGAGCGCATGGTGGTTGAGGTTTACCAGAGAATGGTCCGCTATTTTGCTGACAATGATGTAACCACGCGCATCCTGGTGGAAGAGCTGCTGAAGAAAGAAGAAGAGCACGCCAGCGATCTTTCCGATCTGCTTTATATTGCGAATCCTGAAACCGGCAAGTCTGAAGGCGAGGATCCGGGCGCAAATCCGCTGCATAAATCAACAGCAGAAGAAGCCCAGACTGAAGGCAAGCAGGACAGAAAGAAGAAGCCGGCAGCGTAAGGAGCAGATGGCAATTAGCAGTTAGCCAACAAAAACCGTTAAGCCGCGAATACACGCGAATGAACACGAATTATTTCTGATTCGCGTTTTTCGCGCGAATTCGCGGCTTGGCTTTTGCTGCAGAGATTTGAAAACCGCAAAGGACGCAATGAGCGTAAAGGAATTTTAAAAGAATCGGCAATGGTTCATTTTGGGAAAGAACCACTACCCGAATTTTCTTCCTCTGCGACCTTCGCGTCCTCTGCGGTTTATCTGTTTGGCCAAATGCTAATTGCCAATTCGCTAATTACTTATCCCCATCTGCGTCAGCATAAACGCATAATCAAACGCAATTTCCTTCAAGTGTTCATATCTTCCTGAAGCGCCGCCATGTCCGGCCGCCATGTTGGTTTTTAGCAGCAGCACGTTTTTGTCAGTCTTGAGCGTGCGCAGTTTGGCTGTATATTTGGCTGGCTCCCAGTACAT
>DASXZE010000293.1:0-6651 GCA_036502105.1 Candidatus Angelobacter sp.
TCCGTGTTCGGCTGAAACCGGATAAACATTCTCAATACCCAGAGTGCGGAAATTCTGGGCCTCAGCTTCCTGCTTGGGTGAATCAACTTTGTTCACTGCCAAGAAGAGCGGCTTGCCCAGGCGGCGCAACAGCCGGGCCAGTTCCATATCAGGAGAAGCCAGTGCTGTGCGGACATCCACCACCAGCACAATGGCTCCGGCTTCTTCCAGTGCGAATTTTGCCTGGCGAAAAATCTCTCCCGGAATAAAATCCTTGTCGTCAGGGACGATTCCCCCTGTATCCACAATACGCAGGCTGCGGCCATTCCATCTGGTCTCGCCGTAAAGGCGGTCACGCGTGATGCCGGGCTCGTCGCCCACAATGGCGCGCCGTGATCCCACCAGCCGGTTGAAGAGCGTGGATTTGCCCACGTTGGGCCGGCCCACAATGGCCAGCAGCGGGGCGTGCGACGAGTCGATCCTAGGCTTTACAGTTTTAGATTTCAGAAATTCCTTCCAATCAACTCAACACCAGCGCTTATGCCACGCTAAAAATACGCCGCTAAAAAATTCAGCCCCCAGACGCGCTGATTTGCTGGCTGCCAGTTGCTCTTCCCAGCTATCATTAAACCACGCTTGCCATGGCTTCCTTCTCTCATCCCGACACTATGGGCTCGTCCGCGCTGCCCACGCTTCACCAGTTCTTCGCGCCCGGAGGCATGCTCAGCCAGGCGCATCCAAACTATGAATTTCGTCGCGGCCAGTTGCAGATGGCGGAAGCCGTGGAAAAAGCTCTGACCGAGCGCCGGCACCTGATCGTAGAAGCGGGAACGGGAACGGGCAAGACCCTGGCTTATCTGTTGCCGGTGATCCGCAGCGGTAAACGCGTGATCATTTCCACCGGCACCAAGAACCTGCAGGAACAGCTCTACTTCAAGGATATACCATTCCTTGAACAGCACCTGGGCAAGCTGCGCGTCTGCTACATGAAAGGCCGCAACAACTATCTTTGCCGGCAAAAACTTTATGACCTGACCAACCAGCCGGTTTTAAGCGGACTGCAGGAGATTGACCAGTATCGCCAGATTGCCGAATGGGAAGCCACCACGGAAAGTGGTGATCGCGCCGAGCTAAAGGGCTTGCCGGAAAACACGCAGCTCTGGCAAAAGCTTGACGCGCGCAGTGAGCGCTGCACCGGGCAGAAGTGTCCGCAATGGGACCGCTGCTTTATCACGGAGATGCATCGCCGCGCCGTGGAGAGTGACATTGTCATCGTGAATCATCATCTCTTCTTTGCGGATCTGTCACTGCGGCAATCTGGCGGGCCCGATGCTGGCGTGCTGCCAGAATACTCAGCCGTGATCTTTGATGAAGCCCACGAACTAGAGGACGTAGCGGGAAGTTATTTTGGCGTGAGCGTGAGTAATCTACGGTTTGAAGAGCTGGCGCGCGATATTGAAGTGACCTTGCAGCAGAAGAAAGCCATTTCTCCGGCCGTGATTATGGCCCTGGCAAAGCTGCGCGAACGCTCAAGATTTTTCTTTGGCCTGCTGCCGCAAGGGGAGGGCCGGTCAGCTTTTACCAATCGCGACAGATTTCTGGAGAAAAACAGTGACGACTATGAAGCCATTATGCAGTCGCTGGCGCGCGTTCTGGCTGAACTGGAGTTGTTGCCGCAAAAGCCGGAAGAGGTGTTTGCTTTCTCCCGTCGGACGCAGGAGTTGCAAACGCAACTTGCGTTCATCATGGAATCCACTGACAAGAACACGGTTTTCTGGATCGAGTATCGCGGTGAAGCTCGCCGCACCCGCGCCGGGCAGACTCATATTGTTCTGCAGGCCACGCCCATTGATGTTTCGCAGTTGCTCAAGCGCACGCTGTTTGAGAATCTTGAGACCGCAGTGCTGACCTCAGCCACGCTGGCAGTTGCCGGTGCGCCGGACCGCGGCAACTTTGATTATGTCCGCCAGCGCATTGGCCTGGACCACGCCCGCGAAATGATTGTGGCCTCGCACTTTGACTATGCGAAGCAGGCAATTCTCTATGTGCCGCCGGAAATCCCTGAGCCGCGCTCACCAGAGTTCGGCCGCTTTGCCGCAGAAAAAATCCGCCGCTTGCTGGATATCACGCAAGGCCGCGCATTTTGTCTCTTTACCAGCTACGCGCAGATGAATGACATCCATGACCGCTTGCTCGGAGAACTGCCATTCCCCATGCTGCTGCAAGGCTCCGCGCCCAAGAACGCGCTTCTGGAAGAATTCCGCCTCACGCCCAACGCTGTGCTGTTTGCCACGTCTTCATTCTGGCAGGGCGTTGATGTTCAAGGCGAACAGCTAAGCTGCGTGATTATTGATCGCCTGCCGTTTGCCGTGCCCAATGATCCAGTGGTGGCGGCGCGCATTCGTGCCATTGACTCCGCCGGCGGAAACGCTTTCTCTGAATACCAGGTTCCAGCAGCGGTGATCTCGCTCAAGCAGGGCTTTGGCCGTTTGATTCGTTCAGTAAAAGATCGCGGCGTGCTCGCGCTGCTCGATAATCGTCTTATCAAGCAGCGCTATGGAAGAATTTTTATCGATAGCCTGCCGCCCTACAAGAAGACCAAGGACCTGGCTGAAGTAGATCATTTCTTTACCAGCCCAAAGAATGAACAATAACACGACACCCAATGAGCGCTGGCCCATTGGGCGCGTGAACTCTTTCAGCAATCTGCCATGAAAACTTCCCGGAGTGGAAGCGAGAGTTAAGTCCTTCAAAATTTAGTCTTTCAGAGCTTAGTCTTTGATAATGCGTGGGCCGCTTGCCGTTGGATATTCTTCCAGAACTTCAATCACCACTTCGCGAATCGTAAATTCTTCATGCGTAGCGTGGGATGTGGTGCTCACGCTGTGTAGGACTACGTTGCCGGCTTCAATATCGTCAGCAAGTTTGCGCAGCGCCGTTATGGCCTTGTCTTCATTCAGCCCAAAAGCATGCTTGCCCGCCCGGTCTGCACACTCCGCTGCATTAATGGTTCTGATCCCGCTAATCATATGGTTCGTCCCTCTCCAAATAGAGAACGCTCTGCCCAGCGTCCTATTGCTAAAAACTTCTTATGAAATCTAACCCAGACGCTCAAGTAGCAGCGTGGCACTTTCAGAGTAGAGTAGCCGAAACTTTGATTGCAGCAATGTAATAAATTCTTAAAAAATTCTTAGATTTGGTAACGTGTTGTTTACAAATGCAAAGGATTCCATTGTTCTGTTGCGCGGCAAACCCCTACTTTGCGCTCTTCACCGTATGGAAAGTGTATGTGCTGAATTTTTCCACCATCACAGTAGAGTTGTGACGCTCCAGGTCCACCGTATAGTCTGCATTTGCTTTCAGGACGGTTGAAGGCACTGAAAAGGCCACAATCATTGCGCCAGAAGCGTCCTTCCGTGCTTTGAGTTGGTCTACTGCCAGGATTTTCTTGTCCTTCAAAAAGGTTTTCAGCGTGCCGTGGAAAGTTCCGGCAGAATCGGCAGTAGCGATTGGAAGTTCCAGTTGAATCAACGCAGAATGCGCTGGGACCATAACTGAAGGCGTCTCTGACGCTCCACTGCCGCGTGTGGCAAGCTCATCAGGCACCAGCCGGTAGATGACAGGAAGCTCACTGGCCTGCGCAATCTGTGCTGGCGTGGGCGATGCCTGGGGCAGAAGAGAAGTTTTTTCAGCTTCCACATAACCAGATGAAGCTGGCGCGGTAGTAGCCGTTTGCCGATGAGCATGCGTGCCCACGAACCATCCCAGAGCAATGAGCGCCGCTGAGGCAAGCGTAAATCTGGGAACAAAACTTAACCATCGTGAGGATGCTTGTGCGCTGACCTTGCCGGGACGATAAGTCACTAAGAGGCTGGCTGTCCGCGGACTATCTTCTGACTTGCCCGCACTTGAAGTCTGGTTTGAAATTTGTAAAGCCAGCTCTGCTGCGTCTTTGAATTGAAATGAAAAGTCGGCTGGCGCGATACCTGACGTCTCTGCATAGGCAATCTTGTGCGTCGCCAGCAGTAGCGGCGTGCCGGCTTCTTCTGTCCATACCTCAATCAACTCAGCACCTTCGCGGATAGCAAGCTTTCTGCTGGTTGCGCCGTTTGCATCCAGCCGTGCGCACTCCTGGCCATCAATCACAATAGCCATGTTTGTGGAAGTGATTTTCTGGCGGCGCTCTGCCTCGGTCGTGGCAAAGTCGGTAATAGCTTTGCGCTCTTCCGCGGAAAGTTTTGGCGTTTGTGGGGCGGAGTAATTCGGGTTATCAGGATTTTCCATAAAAAACCTTGGCAGATCGAGTCGTTGACTGGGTGGTTCAATGGCAAGGGCCCGGACCAGCCGTCCAAAACAAAGTGGATCAATAAAAGCGTGGCAGCGGCTGGTCTCAATCAGGTTCAGGTCGGTTTCACCAGCCCCGTTGCCGGCCAGACGCGAAGGCAGGTTGAGTTCCGCGCCGCCAAAGTTGTTTGCAACAGGGCATGTGTTCAGCGTGCTCCACGGCGTGAACTCTTTCAGGCACAGATCAACCATGTCCGCCCATTGTTGCTGGTCATCAGCCGACACAAATCTCACTTCACCGTGCTGGGTCCGGCTGGTCTTCAACATGCCGTCAAAGCGGTCTTCCAGCTTGTTCATCAGCACGCTCTTGGCGCGGCGGTATTCATCAGCGCCAGGATAGCGATCAGTAATGGACTCATACACCTGCTGTGTTTCCGCGGTGCTGTAATTGTGCAGAAGGCGGTGCAGGCCAATGTTTACGTGGAAGGAAGACATGGCGCTGGTCATTCGCACCAGACTCTTGATGTAGCGGATCACCATGTCTTTGAGCGTTGCCCGGTGCGTCGCCTCCTGCGCTCTTTCGAATTGGTCTGACTCATAGAAGATGAGCCACTGCAGCATGTCACTTTCTTCGCGGGTGATTCTGGTAATGCCTCTTTTTAAATATTTGTCGCGCCAGTAAGTGCGGCGACTTTCGCGTCCATGTTGCGTTTTGAGTTTGTTCACGGCGCCGCTGAGAATCAGCACTGCCTGGGGACGGCTGGGGAAGATGAAGTAAGCGAGCTGAAAGCCCCGCTCCAGGATGTCTTCCATCGTGTTCATCCGTCCCCTCAAAAGTACTCCGGCCAAGTGTCCCTTCGATTTGACGCCTGGCCGGAGCTTACGCAATATGGATCGCAACTGCAATTCTATTGAGTCTGGAGCAAAAGCCGCGTTGCCAGCGTGGCACTTTCAGACAAGTTGATTAGAAGCCAATCGCAGCGAAAGGTCCCATAGATTGAAATGTATTGCTCTTGATTCGCCATCGGATCATCCGACGAAGTAAATTCGTTTTCAATCGCCAATTTTGGCAATTTCGGCGATTCTGGCAATCTCTTTTTACGACCCTCTGCCTACGTCCTTCAGCCAGAGCCCCACCCGGCATATCACTTTTGTTGCAAACAAAAGTCAAAGTGCGGACTAAATATAGTTGACTGACTATAATCAAACCGTCCGGAGTGAAAATGAAAAAGCCTTAGGGTTTCCGGTTTTGCCGGAAACCAACAAAAGTTGTTGCTTAGTCAATCTGTTGTGGAATCAACAGTTTTTGGGGAATTTTCATCTTTATGCGAAATTCTCTTTTGTGTTAGTTATCGCATTTGATAACCTTACAGGTGTCAAGTGGTTTTGACTCGAATCAAGCATGAAGCTGTAAGGAATATTTTTTTTAAAAGCTGGACGTGGTCGGACTTGAACCGACGGGTGAAAGTTCTCTAGGCTCTCTGACCCGCACCTGCCACGCCCATTAACGGGACTGATATTTGGCAACCCTTGGCAAGAGGGTTCCGGCTCAGAGTTGAGAGGGTGGTTGAGACCCCAAGCTGGAATTAGTTGCAAAGTACCAGTCCCGTTGGAATTCTATCAAAACATGACAGATCAAAAAACAGATGCCGCGCTCACGCCTTGGCAGAAATTTGAAAATGCCATGCGTCATATCGTGGGTGTCCCTCACTCGGAAATTAAAACAAAGTTAGACGTAGAGAAAAAAGTAAGAGACAGTAAGCGCACACGGAAATCTAAAATCCGTGCTTTCCGCGAAGCAAATGAAAAGTAGCGACAAATAAATAAAGAAAATAAACCCGCTTTAATCGGCGGGTTTTCTATTGGTGCCATTGCCTTGTTTAAGTTTCATTTCGGACTTGAGTTTGTAAGTAACCCAAAAGCATCACATTCCGTCTATCATGGTGTAGAGGGATATATGGCAAATTGGAAAGAAGAGTTCGGCGATAGGTTTTGGAGTGAGTTCAACAGCACCACAGCTACCAAAGAACGCGCAATACAGGAATACAATCTTGTAGAAGAAAAACACGGTGAACTTTGGCGCAGTCTAAAAAAGGAAGCGCAGGATGCGGTATCGCTGATTGGAAGTGACGGGGGAAAGTTGCTAAATTTTTCTGCGGCTGCACTTGATGGTTTCACGATTACATTTGACTGTGCTGGACATACCAGACGGGTCACAGCGCAGGGCAATCAAAACCATGGAGTGCACATTGTGGTGCTAACTCCAGATAAAGAAAACAGCACTCAAACACTAAAAATTAGGGCAAATAGTAAAAACGACGTGGAATTTTTCTCTGAGCAAGGTGGGCCAATTTATAAGTCCGTTGGTGTATGCACGCCAGAGCAAAT
>DASXZE010000294.1:0-23551 GCA_036502105.1 Candidatus Angelobacter sp.
AGTGAAGTGGAACGTGCTTCCCTTACCCGGCTCGCTCTCCACCCAGATTTTTCCGTGCATCATTTCCAGCAGACGAACACAGATGGCAAGCCCCAGACCGCTGCCGCCATACTTGCGCGCCATGGATCCATCGGCCTGAGAGAAGGCTTCAAAAATGGTGCCTTGTTTTTCCTGTTCGATTCCCACGCCGGTGTCACGCACAATAAAATGCAGCCGCACACTGCCAGAGGTTTCAAGTTCTTCCTGCGCTACAGAGATAAAGACTTCACCACGCTCGGTAAACTTCACGGCGTTGCCCACCAGGTTAACCAGAATCTGGCGCAGCCGCCCAGGATCGCCGACAAGCGTTTCTGGAATTTCCGGCGACACATCCCAGATCAGCTCCAGACCTTTCTGATGAGCGCGGAACCCAAGCGCTTTTACAGTTTGTCCAAGACTTTCCCGCAGATCAAATGAAATTGACTCCAGCTCCATCTTGCCGGCTTCAATCTTGGAGAAATCAAGAATGTCATTGATGACCGCGAGCAGTGAATCGGCAGAGAGCTTGACCAGCGCCAGATTTTCACGCTGCTCGGGTGAAAGCTCTGTATCCAGGACCAGTTCGGTCATGCCGAGAATGCCGTTCATGGGCGTGCGGATTTCATGGCTCATGGTGGCCAGAAAGGTACTCTTGGCTTCGTTCGCGGCTTCCGCGGCTTCCTTGGCCACGCTCAATTCTTGTGCGTGCTGTTCTTTCTCGCGCACATCCTGCTCCATCTGGCGCGCCAGACGGAAGACATAAAGAACAGCGCCGGTAATCATGGCCAGCAACAGGATGCCCAGCAGCAATTCAAACTTCTGCTGGTCTTTGGCCAGCTTCTGCTGGCGGCTCAACTGCTCAAGCTGGATGGTGCTGATTCTGGAACGCTGGTCGGCCAGCGCCTGATTCAGCGCGTCATATTTGCGGTCCATGGTGGCCATGCGGCGACCGGCAAGGTCCGGCTGGCCTGCATTGAAGTAAGAAAAGATCAGTTCAGATTCTTTGACCACATCTGCGTTGGCAGCTTCAATCCTGTCAACCTCGGCACTCAGCTCTTCTGATTGGCCGTGCGTGAGCAACATGCCGGCGCGAATCTGCGCTATCTGGCGATCGAAACGCTCCATGGCAATCTTCATGCGCGCCGATTCTTTGGGGACATCTTTATTATCGAAAACGTCATTGCCGGGCGCATCCACGGCGCTGGCCATGCGGCCAAGCTCGGTATATTGCTGGAGTTGCTCCGCCCACAAACGATTCTGGTCCACCGATTCATTGAACCGCGTGACCAGATGATGGTTCATGTAGAGGCCGAAGCCGACCGTGAGAATATCAAACACGGCAAGCAGCAGGTAGATGACGTGCCAGCGGGGACGTGACGATTTCATATCTACTGCTCTACTTTCACTCAATAGTGTGCGCTGCTCAATTTACGGAAATCATACCGCTCCTTGGCCCTGATGCACGCTCAATATTAAATTCGACTGGACGGCAACAAACTATAGGATGAAAGGAAAGATTTCGTTTATCTTAAACCCCTCTCATCATCGGATTGCGCATATCTTTGCTCTAAGGTTTACTGATTCGTTAAGGCCTTCATCACACATTTTTGTACGCTGCAAATCTGCCGTGAACCTGCTTTAGAACCCTAACGCTGCTAAGAAATGTAAAGGTTGTTTCGGAAAGAGTTTTCAGCCGTAAGATGTGAATATGTCCGCTGGTTTATTCGGCCATCGCAACTGAAGCGATTATGGATGGCACAGATAAATGGCTGATCGTTTAAATGGCTAATTGCTGGCGCAACATTTCCGGACCAGTGGTGTTACCAGTTATTAGAAACCAGATAACACTGGCGCGACGATATGCCGATGGAGTACGAGTCATGAGCATTCTGAAACGTAGAATTGCGGCAACGTTGGCGGTTGTCGGCGTGGCTTCGCTGGTAACATTCCTGCAAGTTGAAGCCAGCCACGAGACCGACGATCAAATTGGCACTGAGGCGGTATGGAACGCCGCGAACGAAGATCTGACCGACATCAGCAAGGTGTGCAACGGCGCCCAATCCTCTGACTACGCAAAATGTTTCGCCGAGGAGATGGGCGATTATGCTTCTTCAGACGCAGTAGCTTTTACCCAGTTACTGGCTGCCCAAAAACCTTCGCGCGTTGGCTATCTTGATGGCATGCGTGAAGCCGGACTGGTGGACCTGGGATACGTTGTCTATCCTGGAGACAAGAAACAGGGCTGGGTGCTGATGAACGGCGTGCCTGCGCTCATCAACGTGGATAACCTTTCCCTGCTGCCGCAATCTGCCATGATGAAAGACCCGCAATTCATGGAACTAAGCAAGAGCCATCCGCAAATGCAACTGGCCGTGACGGACGACCAGCGGAGAGCCGATGCGGTTCCGCAAATTGAGCCGCGCAAAGACGGCGGTGAGCGGTTCGTGGTCCCTTATTCTCTAAAAGAAAACTGCAATGGCTGCAACGCCGTTGCTCATGCCAGCTTTGGTTTTGATTTTGACGCGGCCGGCCAGTTCCAGGGAGTGAAATTCATTAAGCTAGCGCCGGCACAACCGTAAAATTGCTTTGGAATCTTGCGGGCATGCTCATGCCTGGATTTTGCGCGAGCCGCGAGGGCTGGCTACACACCAAACAAATTTGGCTGTAGCTTCTGGTAGTTATTTTCCTGGGCCCACAGATTTAAAGAGACTGTAGCCAGTTCATCCACCATGGGCACGGCATTGCCGTTTTTCGTGAGATCAATTGACTTGATATAGGTGCGGCAGGTGTCACAGGCATCTATGCGTACATAGTCAAACTCTTCCGCGAGAAAGATGGGCAGCTTGTCTTTATTTTCTTCAGCGCAATTGGGACACAGCACGCGACGAAACAGCCACTCCGTGGCGCAAAGAGAGCACAGCAGAAAACGCTTGGCGCCATCACCTTCCTGACGTAAAACAGCAACCTGCGGCTTGGATCCACAAAACGGGCAGAGCGGCGGAGAAGCTTCAGTGGTGGAGTTCGTGCGCTCGGCCAGATATTCCGCAAAGGGCTGAAGCAGGGCGTTGGCAAAGAATTCGTATTCGGCTGGGACCTGATGACTCTCCACTTCATGCTGCCAGAAGGCCATCAGAAGGTCCTTGCGGTCCTGTTCTGAAGCGTGCTCCAGATGGCTTGCAGCTTCTTTGAGTGAGGGCGAGCCAGAGTCTTTCACCAGCGCGATGAGCGCGGGAAAAAACTGCACCAGCATGGTCACGTTATGGTCGCTGGCAGCAGAGACGGATTGATACACGCCTTTCTGAAAGCCAACAAGACCCTGATAAAAACCAAGCAGTTCAGAAACTGCCGCGTGCGTTTTAGAAAGCTCGGCCGCCCGCGCAATGCGACGGTCCCATGAAAATCCAGGCATTCAGCGCTAGCCCTTGCGACCGGTAATTTTCTGGAACCAGAGGCGATGATGTGTTTTGGCCCAGGCCGGAGAAACCGTGCCTTCCACCATGGCTTTTACGCTGCCCGGCGTCATCCAAATGCTCATATACACGTGGATGATAAAGGCGGCGATGGTAATCAACGCGGTCACGGAATGGAGAAAGACCATTATGGGCATAATCCAGTGCTCTTCACGCGGCATTTTTTCCGGGAACCACATGAATAAGCCAGTGACGAGCAAAACGAATGTGCCGAAAAGCATGACCCACCAGAACTGTTTTTGTCCGGCGTTGAAACGGCCCTGCGGCGGCATCTTCTCATCTTCATTCTTGACGTAATGCTCTATGTTTTTATTCCACTCTTTATCTTCAGGAATGGCCTGCATGTCGCGCTTCCACTTGCCGTGCATCCACAGGATGGTGAAAAAATAAACCAGCCCTACCCAGGGATGGCAATAGCGAATGGCACCGGGACCGCCGAGCACGTAAGCAAGCCAATAGCAGAGCGGCGTAAACAGCGCCAGGCCTGTCAGAAGAAGGTAAGTGTAGGCGACGGCGTTGATCCAGTGATAAGCCCGCTCGATGAAGGTATAACGTACGAGCTGCTCTTCACGGACAACGGTCGTGGTGGGACGTGCAATGGTTCCTCCACTCATTGCTTCACCTCCTCGACTTCATCCACTTCCTTGGGGCCAAATCTTATGTAGTGCATAAATACGCCGAACACGCCGGCGATCATGCCAATGCCGCCCAGCCATTTGAGCGGGCCCTTCCACAATTTCACAAATAGTGGCACCGCCGGATCTGCGGGCAGAGCGTAATCCGTTGGCTTGTCAATATCGTGCAGCACATAAATAACGTGGGTGCCTTTTACGCCCTGCGGATCATAGATGCCGGCGTTGGTGTGCGAACTGTGTGTCTTGAGCTGCTCGACGCGGGTGTAGGCCAGATCCAGCATGTCATCTTTGCTGCCAAAATGCAGACAGCCCGTGGGACATGACTTGATGCAGGCCGGTTCAAGGCCCGCGCCAACGCGGTCAGAACACAAAGTGCACTTATAAACTTTCTTGGTTTCTGTATTGAACTTGGGAATATTAAACGGGCAGCCGGTAACGCAATACTGGCAGCCAATGCAATTGGCCTGATTGAAATCCACGATGCCGTTGGCATACTGCACGATTGCGCCATCGGCGGGGCAGGCGATCAGGCAGCCGGGCTCTTCGCAGTGCATGCACTGGTCTTTGCGCATGAGCCATTGCATGCCGCCATCATTATTTTCAACTTCCTTGAACTTAATCAGGTTCCAGAAATTCCATGCTGTTTCCGGCATGGTCTGATAGGTGTCGTCAAAGGTGGTTTCGCGGAACTCATAGCCGTTCCACTCCACGCAGGCCACTTCACAGGCTTTGCAGCCGATGCACGTGGTAACGTCCACCAGCTTGCAAACGTCATAGTCGTGGGCAACGCCGGTGTGCTCTACTTTGCCGTCTGGCAAAGTGTATTGGCCGCCGCCTGGCGTCCCGCCGCGATGGCCGGAGATCGCTTTTATTTCTAATGGTCCATTGCTCATGGCGTATCTCCTTAGACCTTCTCGATTTTTACCAGGAAGCCCTTGAACTCTGGCGTGTAAGCGTTCGGGTCAATCACCGTGGGCGAAAGATTATTGACGAGCGTGCGTTCATTGTCTGGACGGCCGTCATTGATGCCGCGATAGCCCCAGTGAATCGGTATGCCGATCTGGTAGGTTTTCTCGCTCTTGCCGGCAAGCTGCATGCCCTTGATGCGTCCGGTGACCATGGCCTTGGCGTAATACGAGCTGCGAATGCTGCTGATCTTGAGCTTGTCTCCGCCCTTGATGCTCAGCTTGTCTGCCAGCTCTTTGGGGATTTCCACGAATGGCTCAGGAACAAGCTGCATATTCATGGGATTATTTTTGGTCCAATAGTGGTAGTGCTCGGTCAGTCGATACGTGGTGCAGATAATGCTGTAGCCCTGCTCCACCGTACCGTATTTGTCTTTGTCAGTAGAGTATTTCTTCACCACTGGATTATTGGATTGCTGCGGATGCAGCGGATTCACCAGCGGACTTTCTATTGGCTCATAGTGCTCTGAAAATGGACCGTCGGCCATTCCAGACAGCGGCACAAATAAACGGCCAAGCCCTTCAGGATTCATAATGAACGGGCCCATGTGATCTTTGGGATTGGAGTCTGGCTTAAAATCTGGAACGTCATTGCCTACCCACTTGCCTGCAGCTTCATTCCACCAGACTTGTTTGCGGGTGGAATCCCAGGGCTTGCCGGAAACGTCACACGAAGCGCGGTTATAAAGCACACGGCGATTCATGGGCCATGACCATGCCCAGTTGGGATGAATGCCCTGACCGGATGGATCGTCAGGATTGCGGCGCTGCATTAGAGCGCCAGCTTCTGTCCAGGAGCCGCAATAGAGCCAGTTGCCGCTAGAGGTTGTGCCATCATCTTTGAGCCAGGCGAAACCAGGAAGCTGCTGGCCAGACTTGATATCGGTGGGCGTCTGCCTGTCGTCATGCAGGTCAGCCAGCGCTTTGCCGTTGATCTCTTTGGCGACCTCACTCAGCGACGGATTGTTAGGATCGGTATAAGCCCAGGCCGTATTCAGGATGGCATCTGGAAACTTGCCGCCTTCCTTCTTGTACAACTCGCGCACGCCCAGGAAAATGCGGGCGATAATTTCCTGATCCAGCTTGGCTTCGCCCGGAGGCGCTATGGCCGCCCACTTCCACTGCAACCAGCGCGCTGAGTTTACAAACGTGCCATCTTTTTCAGCAAAGCCGGCGCAGGGCAGGCGATACACTTCTGTGTTGATCTTCTTCTTTTCATCTTCAGTGATGCCGGGCGATTCCCAGAAGCTGCTGGTTTCATCGGGATAGATTTCTCCCACCACCAGCCAGTCGGCTTTCTTGAGCGCGTCAATGTTCTTCTGCGAGTTGGGACCAATGGCGACGCCGTTCATGCCAAAAGTCATCAGTCCCTTGACGTTGCCTCTGTAAATATTGTCCCACTGCTCCACCCATGAATATTTGCGGTCAATCTTGGGCAGATAATGGAAGGCCCAGTCATTCTCCTTGGTCGCCGCAGGGCCGTACATGGCTTTCAAGAATGAGACGGCGAACTTGGAAGTGTTGGAGTAATAGTTGAATGAATCCCACTCTTTTGGTTTGGACGCGGTGGGCGTAATGCGCTTCACATAGGTAGCAAAATTAGTATCTGCCGGCGTGGGCATTTTCAGGTAGCCAGGCAGGATATCGAATATGCCTGCCATGTCCGTTGCGCCCTGAATGTTGGAGTGTCCGCGCAGAGCGTTGACGCCGCCGCCGGCGCGCCCTACGTTGCCCAGCAGCAATTGCACCATGGCCGCTGTGCGAATGATCTGCGTGCCAAAGCTATGCTGCGTCCAGCCTACGGCATAAATAATGGTGGCAACTTTTTTCATGTCTCCATCCTTACGAATGGAGGTGAAGAGTTCCCATGCCTTGGTGCACTGGTCCGCGGGGATGCCGGTGATGCTGGAGACTACATCCGGCGTATAGCGAGAGTAGTGCTTCTTCATCAACTGGAAAATACAACGCGGATGTTCCAGTGAAAGATCGTAAGAAGTGGTCGCCGGCAATGATGGAGCGCCTGCGCCACCTTTAGCGCCAGCAGGTCCGCCTCCGCCATGGCCCTGGCCCGTAGCCATTGCATTCGCAGCACCAGGAGCTGCTTTGGCAGCTGTCTCTGCGGTTGCCGGACCGTCACCGGCGGCAATGGCCGCGGCCGCAGTGCCTGTCATGTTATTGCCTTCCTCGTAATTCCAGGAAGAGACGTCATACTTCATTGCGGCTGCGTCAAAGCCGGAAAACACGCCGTCATCCGCCAGCTTGAAATCTTTTTTCACGATCAAAGCCGCGTTGGTGAAGTTGACAACGTATTCCTTGGCGTAGCGATTGTTCTGAATGGCGTAATTGATGAGGCCGCCGAGGAAAGCAATGTCAGAGCCAGCGCGGATCTGGCAGAACATATCCGCCTGCGAGGCTGTGCGCTGAAAGCGCGGATCGACGACGATCAGCTTGGCGTTGCGCTGCCGCCGGGCTTCTACTACCCACTTAAATCCACAAGGATGCGCCTCTGCCGGGTTGCCGCCCATGATGAGCATCATGTCGGTATTTTTAATATCGACCCAGCCATTGGTCATGGCGCCGCGTCCAAACGTTGGTCCCAAACTTGAGACCGTGGGGCCGTGTCAAACTCGGGCCTGGTTTTCCAGGTAGCAGACCCCCAGACTGCGCATGGTCTTTACCACGAGATAATTAAATTCGTTGGTGTCAGTACAGCCGCCGTTGAAGGCCATCCCTTCAAAACGATTTACCGTTTTGCCGCTGGCGTCCGTCTCGACAAAAGTTTCATCGCGCGTCTTTTTTATATGGCGCGCAATTTCCGTGTACGCCTGGTCCCATGAAATCCGTTTCCACTCCGTGCCGCCGGCTTCGCGCTTCTCCGGATATTTCAGGCGGCGTTCATTCAGGATGTCCTGATAGAGCGATGCGCCCTTGGGGCACAATGTGCCGCGATTAATCGGATGGTCAGGATCGCCCTCAACGTGGACGACCTGCGCGGTCACGTTCTTGGCTTTATCGCCCAGCGTGTGAATAATGACGCCGCAACTCACCGAGCAATACGGACACGTGGAGCGCGTCTCAGTGGTCCGGGCGATTTTAAGTTCCTTGGCTTGTGCCAGAACGGGGCGGGCGTCAAAACCAAGGAGCAGCGCAGCGGCTGTCCCGGTTCCGACTTTAAAGAATTCACGTCTCGATAAGCCCATAGAGGTGGCCTCCTGCCAGGCGAATCACGTGCAAATTTTGTGTTGGCGAACAATTGCTCACTGGCGCAAAAATTGCCCAACCAACCTTTGATGCTAAAACCGTATAGCTGAAATGTCTATAGCCTTATTTTTTATAGAGTAAAACGAAGACGCAAATCGTATAGTTTTGTAATCGAAATCTGCCGCGCCACTCCCCTTCTTGCGCTGTTCCTGTTATCCTGAGCGGTTTCACACAAGCTTGAGGGCTGACTTATGCTGAGCATGCAGGGAAAGAACGCGGTGATCTTTGGCGTGGCCAACAAACGCAGCATTGCCTGGGCCATTGCCCAGCGCTTGAATGAGGCCGGAGCCAAGCTCGCCATTACATATCAAAACGAACGGATGAAGGCCGAAGCGCACGACCTGATCAAGTCACTACCTGGGGCAGAGGCTTTCCAGTGCGATGTCTCCAGTGATGCGGAGATTGATGCCTTCTATGCGCAGCTCAAACAGCACTTCGGCCATCTGGATGCCGTGGTACATTCCGTGGCTTACGCGCCTGCGGAAGAGTTGAAGGGCGATTTCCTGAATACCTCGCGCGAAGGCTTCCGCATTGCCCATGATGTAAGCGTCTATTCGCTGATTGCCGTTACCCGCGCCGCCGCGCCGCTGATGACCAATGGCGGCAGCGTGACCACCATGAGCTATTTTGGCGCGGAAAAGGTTGTCCCTGGCTATAACGTGATGGGCGTGGCCAAAGCCGCACTGGAAGCCACTGTGCGTTACCTGGCCAACAGCGTTGGCGGACAAAAGATCCGTGTAAATGCGATTTCAGCCGGACCGATTAAAACCCTGGCCGCGCGCGGCGTAGGCGATTTCACTACGATGATGAAAAATCATGCTGAACATGCACCGCTGAAACGTAATGTGGAACCCAAGGAAGTGGGCGATACCGCGTTGTTTCTGGCTTCTGATCTGGGCAGCGGAATTACCGGCGAGACTATCTACGTGGATTGCGGCTACAACATCATGGGATTTTGACGTCTCGTGTCCCGTGGCTGGATTTTCTTTGTCTATATTCTGATTGACCTGTTGATTTTGGCTGGCGTGTTGTGGTGCGTGTCACGGCACGTGGCAGCAGCTAAATATTTGCTGGTGGCGGGATTGTTGTTTGCTGTGAACGGGCTGTGGCTGGTGGTGATGACTGTGAGGAAAACGCCGCCTCGCTCTTTGTGAAATCCCGAACGAATGTGAGGGATACCTATTGTGGCAAAAAACTCTGGCCGCGAATTGCGCGAACCCCCAAAAGCGTTTGGAACTTACCCGCGCCGACACTCGCTCCCTGCCACCCTCACTCACGCTACGTTCGTTCCCGTCTTCCAGGTCGTTGGATTTGTCGGGCTGGCGCCCAAGTGAACGACAAATCACGCCGACCCGGCAGACAGGGTTTTTCAATGTTATTAACAAGCAAAGGCAAATCCAACACCCGCACCGCGCAGGAGCTTATCGCTTCCAGCATTGACACCTTGGTTCAGGCTCTCGAAGCTGGACACAGTGACATTCTCTCTTCTTATCTCAAGGCCATGGGAAGGTTTCACACTTATTCCTTCGGCAACATTCTCTTAATCGCCACGCAGAAACCCACGGCAACCCACGTTGCAGGTATCCGCACATGGAACCAGTTAGGCCGCGCCGAAGGGGAAGAATCTCTTACAACAAGATTCTCAAGAAATTATGGTGCGCCCGGAGAGATTCGAACTCCCGGCCTGTTGCTTCGGAGGCAACCGCTCTATCCAGCTGAGCTACGGGCGCGCAAAGCCAAGAACAGCTCCTAGGGTACCACTTCTGAGCTGTGCCTCAAAGAGCTTTGCCAATTCGCATCGCCGCTAAGTCTGGCGGAAATGACGGCAATCTTAGATCGCCGGTAGCTCAAATTGCAGCTACGATTTCTCAGCGATCAGCAGGAGCGCGCCAATCCGCTTAAAGTCTTTCAGCTCTTCAACGTTTTTAAACCATTTTCCTGAATACGTTTCTGGACTGGGACTGCGATCAGGAATGCGCTGCGCTTCAATATTTTTGAAACCATGTTTGGCCAGCAGCGTTTTATATTCGGCTTCAGAGAGTGCCTGCACCTCCACCTTGAGTTCACAGACCCAACGCAATGAATAATGATTGTCCTTATACAGATTGATCAGGATAAACAGTTTTGCCTTAGGCGCCATCACCCGGTAAAGTTCACCCAGCGCTTTGCCCTGGTCGGCATAGTAATAAAACGATTCCACCGAAAGCACCTTGCTGAAGTAGCCATCAGCAGCAGGAATCTTTTCCGCTGATCCCCACACGTAACGGATATTCTTGAACTCAGCAGAAGTCTGCTCGGCACGACGAAGCATTTCGTCAGCCACATCCAGGCCAACAATTTCGCCGGCGGCTGTCACATGCGCCATGCGTCGCGAGGCCCAGCCTGTGCCGCAGCCCAGATCAAGAATTCGATCAGCGGACTGAATGTCCATGACTGCAAGTGTCTGGTTTGTAATGTCTGAGTGGTGGTCTTCCATCTCATCGCCACGGCCAGCGGCGGCCCACTGGTTAAATTCCTGCTGTATTTTCTGGTCTGCCTGGGAAGGGAGTGCGTCAGCTTTGGTTTCCATGCATCTATGCTACATTCAGGAGTCCGATTGCCTCAAGCTGCGGCCCTGGCATCTACAATCTTATGTCTTCACCATCACAACCCGCACAGCCAGACGCGCTCTATTGCCCCAACTGCGCGCGTGAAGTGACTGATCCGCTCACCTGCGGCGACTGCTCCGCCGTGATCTGCCGCGTTTGCGGCACGCCGCTTGAATCATCCTCTGATCTGGGGATGGGTTAAGGAAAACGATGATCACCATTATTCTTCTGATCTGCTCCAACATTTTTATGACCTTTGCCTGGTACGGACACCTCAAGTACCAGAACGTGCCGCTGTGGAAAGTCACGCTCGTTAGTTGGGGGATTGCCTTTTTTGAATACTGTTTTCAGGTGCCCGCCAACCGCATTGGCAGCCACACTTTTAACGCAGTGCAATTAAAGACCATTCAGGAGATCATCACGCTGGTGGTCTTTTCCGGCTTTTCTGTTTGGTATTTAAAGCAGGACATCAAGTGGAATTACGCAGTGGGATTTTTCTTTATGGTACTGGCAGCGTTCTTTATTTTTAAGAAGTGGTAGCGCATAGGCTTCCGATTACCAGCATTTGATCTACGCTTTCTGCGAAAATCTGCGGCAATTTTACACCGGCGTCTTGGTCTTACGCTCTGGGTTGAAGAATGGCAACTTCGCCACAATCGCCGTTACCTTCTGGCGGACAGCCTCAATCGTGATTTCCATCTGAAGTTTTGTTCCGAGCTGAGAATGTGCAGAATCCACGCTGGCCAGGGCAATCATTTTCTTGAGTATTGGTGACCACGTTGTGGTCGTGGCCTTGCCTACCTGCTTGCTGCCCATATAAACCGGCACGTGGACGCGCGATGCCTGTGCCGGAGCTGCCGGCGTAAGGCCAAACTTTTCATAGCGCTCTTCGATCTCGACCCAATCCATCTCCAGTCCTACAAGCTGGCGCGCGACGCCCGTCTTCTGCTGTTGCGCCAATGCTGCTTTGCCGACAAAATTTTCTTTGTCCAGGTGCACCATTTTGCCGAAGCCGAGTTCATAAGGCGAATACTTTTGGTCCGGGATCAGCGCCTTTTTACTGCTGACGTAATCCACTTCAATCAGCAGCAACCCCGCTTCAACGCGCGCAACGTCCCGCGCCAGCATGCCCGCGGCATGAATATCGAACTGCCGTCCGACGGTCATGAGTGCATCCCAGACTTTCACGGCGTCATCACGATCATTCATGGGCACCCAGATTTCGTAGCCCAGGTCGCCCGTGTATCCGGTGCGAGAGATGTCTACCGGCACGCCGGTGATCTTGCCGCTGGTCATGCGGAAATATTTCAGGTTCGCGATGTCCGCTTCAGCCACGCTCTTCAGCAGCTTGCCGGAAGTCGGGCCCTGCAAGGCCAGCGCGGCAACTTTTTCTGAGATGTCTTCAATCTGGACATCCATGTTCAGCCCGTTCTGGCGGAACCAGCGCAGGCTGGGATCGGCGGCCGTCCAGCGATATTTATTTTCTTCAAGCCGCGTGATGGTGCCATCGTCGATGACTTTTCCCTGCTCATCGCACCAGCAGCAATAGATCACCTGCCCCGGCTTGACCTTATTGATGTCGCGAGTGATGACGCGGTTCACCAGCTTGGTAGCGTCTTTGCCTTGCACAATATATTTGTAGAGCGGCGAAATATCGATCAGCGCCGCAGCGTTGCGGATGGCGTTGTACTCGTGCTCATGGTGGACCTCATAGCTGCTGACCGTGTAATAGCCTGACCATTCGCGATAGCTGAGGCTCTGGCACAGGGCAAAAGTGCGCTCGTGTAATGCGGTTCCAACTGGCAAGTGAAGACCTCTACAAGATCGATAAATAGGCTGATTGATTATACGGAAAGACGCCGATGATTCAGCCAGCAGGAGTATAACTTATGTTATACTCCTATCCATGAAGACAGCCATCTCGCTACCCGACCAGCTTTTTCGATTGGCGGAGACTGCTGCACGCAAGCTGCGGATGTCGCGTAGCGAGTTGTATGCCACCGCCTTGAAGGAATTTCTTGAACGCCGCCAGACCAGCAAAATCACAGAGAAGTTAAACGCAATTTATTCTGAAGAGCCTGCCCAACTTGACCCCGCGTTTGCCTCAACTCAAATAAAATCTCTTAAGCTTGAGCATGAGCGCTGGTAGTGCCTGTAATTCGAGGCGAGATCTGGTGGGCCGATTTGCCAGATCCGCGTGGCTCAGGGCCCGGATTTCGAAGGCCGATACTTGTCATTCAGGCCAATTCTTTTAATCAGAGCCGTATACAAACCGTGCTTGTGGCGGTTGTCTCCAGCAATCTGCGTTTGGCTGATGCGCCGGGTAACGTTTTACTTCCTGCAAAACTCAGCGGACTACCGAAAGATTCCGTGATAAATGTTTCCCAGCTTCTCACTCTAGATCGCTCATTTTTACTGGAAGAAGCGGGCAAGATTCCTAGCCGACTTCTGGCAGAGGTCGATGCAGGACTACGGCTGGTGCTGGAGTTATAGTAATGGTGTGCGAAGACAAATGGCCCGCCCTCCGCTAAAATAGCAAAGCACTCATGGGTTCTTTCCAGACTTAGCTACCCGCATCTCCCCAACTTATGGCTCCTGCTTCCAACGCTTCAAAAAAATACGATGTAATTGTGATTGGCGGCGGACACAACGGCCTGACCAACGCCGCTTACCTGGCTCGCGCCGGCAAAAAAGTGCTGGTGCTGGAGCGCCGTCACGTTCTGGGCGGGGCTGCCGTTACGGAGGAGATTTTTCCAGGCTTTAAATTTTCCGTCTGCTCGTATGTTGTCTCGCTCTTAAGGCCGGAGATTATTCGCGACCTTGACCTGCCGCGCCATGGATTGGAAATCCTGCCGCTGGACGGCACATTTACACCCATGCCGAACGGTAACTACCTGTGGCGCGTGAATGACCATGGCAAGACGCATCGTGAAATCGCGCGCCACTCGCGCGTGGACGCTGAAGCCTATGAAGAGTTCGGCAAGGCCATGCAGGCCATGTGCCGCTTTGTGAAGCCGATCCTGAGCATGGTGCCGCCTGATCCCACTACGCTCAATCCGCGCGAATTGATGAAGATGCTCTTTCTTGGCAAACGTTTTCAGGGGCTGGCCAGCGAAGACAAATACAACCAGGTCCAGTTGATGACCATGAGTGCCATTGATTTTCTAGATCAGTGGTTTGAAACCGACGTGCTTAAAGCCACCATGTCGGCCTCGGGAATTATCGGTACGTTTCTTGGCGTGCGCTCGCCCGGAACTGCATACGTTTTGCTCCACCATTACATGGGAGAAATTGACGGCGCGTTCCGCTCCTGGGGATTTGCCCGCGGAGGTACCGGCGCCATCTCCAATGCTATTGCTGACGCAGCCCGTGAAGCCGGAGTGGAAATCCGCACCGAGGCGCCGATCGCGAAGATTATCGTCAAGGGCAATCGCGCGCAAGGCGTGGTATTGCAAAATGGCGACGAAATTTATGGCGACGTGATCTCGTCCAGCGTCGATCCTCGGCTTACGTTCATTAAGTTCATTGAAGAGAGTGCGCTGCCTACGGAGTTTCTGGAAGACGTACGGCGCTATAAGTTCCGTGGCTCATCCGGCAAAGTAAATATCGCCTTGGATGCGCTGCCTGACTTTAAATGCCTGCCTGGCCAGGGCGCTCACCTGCGCGGCGCGATTTCCATCTCTCCGAGCGTTGAATACATGGAACGCGCATATGACGATGCGAAATATGGAAACTTTTCGAAGCATCCATATATTGACATGGTGATTCCTTCGCTCACCGATCCGTCAGTTGCGCCTCCGGGCAAGCACGTAATGTCGTGCTTTGTGCAGTATGCGCCGTACAAGCTGCGCGACGGGCTGAACTGGGACGATCAGCGCGAAGCTTTTGGCAATGCCGTTGTCGACACCATTGCCGAGTATGCGCCTAACTTTAAAAATATTATTCTCAACAAACAGGTGCTAACACCGTTGGACCTGGAGCGCGACTTCGGACTGAGTGAAGGCAACATCTTCCAGGGTGAACTTTCTTTGGAACAGCTTTTCTTCCTGCGACCTGTGCCTGGCTATGCGCAGTTCCGCACTCCGATCAAGAACTTATATATGTGCGGATCGGCAACACATCCTGGTGGCGGCATTATGGGCGCTCCCGGAAGGCTCGCCGCGCTAGAGATTCTGAAAGACGGGGCGAGCTAACCCATGGCCGAGACGCGCGACGTTGTCATTATCGGCGGGGGCCATAATGGGCTGGTAACCGCATTTTATCTGGCGAAAGCCGGCTTAAAGCCGCTGGTGCTGGAACGCCGCAAGCAGACCGGCGGCGCGGCCATTACAGAAGAATTCTCTCCCGGCTTCCGCTGCTCTACGCTGGCGCACGCGGCCGGCCCGTTGTTGCCAGGAGTGGAACGTGACATGCAACTGGCGCGCCACGGACTGAAGTTGGTCAAGCCGGAAATTGGCGTGACTGCTCTCTCACCCAACGGCCGCGCGCTCATGCTTTATAACGACACGATGCGTGCGGTGCAGGAGATTGAAAAGTTCTCTACCAAAGACGCGACTAGGTATGCAGCTTTCCAGCAGGCGCTGGAAAAAATTGGCCGCGTAATTGGCGACGCACTGAAGCTTGCTCCACCCAACATTGACGATCCAAGCCGCGGTGACCTTTGGGCCATGCTGCAAACCGGACGCGCCTTGCGCAAGCTAGGCAAGAAAGATATGTATCGCCTGCTGCGCTGGGGACCCATGGCTGTGGCCGATCTGGTAGCAGAATTTTTTGAGACCGAACTGCTGCGCGCCGTGGTGGCTGCACGCGGCATTTTTGGAACTGCGCTGGGACCATGGTCGGCGGGCAGCAGTCTGGTGTTACTCATTCGCGCGGCGGGCGATTCGCATCCTGCAGGCTCGGCTTTTTTTGCCATCGGCGGCATCGGCGCAATCACGCAAGCTATGACTGCGGCAGCAAAAGAAGCTGGCGCGGAGATTCGCGTTGGAGCTGAAGTAAAAGAAGTCCGCGTGAAAGATGGCGTAGCTAGTGGCGTAGTTCTGGCCAGCGGTGAAGAAATCAGCGCGAAAACCGTGATCTCTAACGCCGATCCGCGGCGGACGCTGCTCACGCTGGTTGACCCTACTCATCTCTCGCCGGACTTTGTAATGAAGCTGCAAAACATACGCATGCCCGGTACGGTAGCCAAAGTGAATCTGGCACTTTCCGCGCTGCCGAAATTTACGGCGATCAGCGACGATGCAGCTCTGCGTGGACGCATTCACATTGGCCCGGAGATTGATTATCTGGAGCGTGCGTTTGACGCTTCAAAGTACGGCACCTTCTCCGAGCATCCATACCTGGAAGTCACAATTCCTTCTCTGACTGATCCATCACTGGCCCCGGCGGGAAAACATGTGATGTCCGTTTATATGCAGTACGCTCCGTTCAAATTGAAGAACACAGATTGGGAGAGCCAGCGTGCCAACCTGGGTGAGACAGTCGTAAAGACGCTCGCGGAGTACGCGCCTAATTTGCCTTCGCTGGTGGAAGATGGGCAGATCATCACGCCCAAAGATCTTGAAGAAACTTACGGCCTCACCGGTGGACACATCTTCCATGGCGAACTGGCACTAGATCAGTTCTTTACCATGCGTCCGCTGCTCGATTGGGCCCGCTACAGCACGCCGATTACAAACCTTTATCTATGCGGATCAGGAACGCATCCGGGCGCGGGATTAACTGGTGGATCAGGTGCGAATGCAGCAAGAGAGATCTTGAAAACTTTAAAGCGCTAGGAAAAACCTCCCACGGAGGCGCGGAGATGCGGAGAAAAGCCACAAAAGAATGGCCGCGAATCTACCTGAATCGATGCGAAAGAGGCTGGATTCTCAGATGTTCCGATTTTCCTGGTCCCGATCTTATAATGTCCCGATTTAAAATACGCTGAGATGTCCACGCCATACTCCAACACACGTCCTGAACTCGCCGCTGCTGAAGCCACAACTCTTCCGCAGAGCTACTACACAGACCCAGCATGGTTTCAGCGAGAGATGGAAGCAATCCATTTTGATATGTGGCTTTGCGCTGGACGCACCAGCCAGATCCCCGGCACTGGCGATTATTTTCTGCGTCAGTTCGGTAATGCCAGCGTCATCATCACGCGCGACGAGCAGGGTGAGATTCGCGCGTTTCATAATGTCTGCCGCCATCGCGGGACAATGTTGTGCAGCACAGAACGAGGCAGATTCGCCGGCCGTATCCAATGCCAATATCACGCCTGGACTTACAAGTTGGATGGCTCACTGGCCAGCGCTCCGCACATGGAAAAAGTTCAGGGCTTCCGTGAAGCTGACTATCCCTTGAACGCGGTGGCTACCGCAATTTGGGATGGACACATTTTCATCAACCTGTCGGCCCATCCAATTCCTTTTGCTGAACATCTTGCCGGCCTGGATAAAAAGTTTCAGCCGTGGGGCATGGAAAAGTTACAGATGGTGGAGCGGCGTGTCTATCATTTGAAAGCGAACTGGAAGCTGATTATTCAGAATTATTCTGAGTGTCTGCACTGCCCTATTGTGCATCCGCTGTTGCAGAAACAATCGCATTACATGAGTGGTGACAATGAACCGCCGCAGCCGACTTACCTTGGCGGCCGCATGGACCTGCGAGAAGGCATTCAAACCCTGACCATGGATGGCACCACCAATCGCTGCGGGCTGCCCGGCTTGAGCGCTGATGACCAGCGCCATGTTTATTACTATTGCCTGCTGCCGAATTTTTTTCTGAACCTGCATCCGGATTACATGCTCACGTTTACCATGTGGCCCAAAGCCGTGGACGAGACAGAGATTATCTGCGAGTGGTATTTCCATCCAGATGAGATCAAGAAGCCGAACTTCAATCCGCAGGACGCCATTGTTTTCTGGGACATCACGAACCGGCAGGATTGGGAGCTATCTGACCTGGCGCAGCAGGGCATCAGTTCTAAAGGCTATCAGCCGGGGCCGTATTCGAATCGCGAAGAATTGCTGCTGGCGCTGGATCGGTTTGTGCTGCAGCGGGTCAAGCCTGATGTTGGTAGCATGAAAGAACAGATTCAGATTCACGGGAATATCATGTCCACTGGCGAAAAGTGGAGTACTGAATAGCTCCTAACATCCAGCTAGAAGCCATCTCATAAATACCCTCGTCATGTTTTGGACTTTCAAAAGTCCGCTAAATTCGGGGGGCGACAAAGAGCGATGTAAGTTTTACCTATTTATGAGATGGCTTCTAGTTTCGCAGAGCAATCTTTATTTTCCTGGCTCCATGATCTCCGACAAAATTCTGCCGATTGATCCGCTGGGCGTTTCAATGCCCAGGATCGCTGCCAGCGTAGGCGCAATGTCATTTACTTTGATTGGTTCGTAGCGCACGCCAGCGTGAATTCCCGCGCCGTAAAAGATGACTGGCACGTGATTGTCATAGCTGTAAGGATTGGCGTGCGTTGTGCCGGGCGGATTGCCGAAAATGTAATATGGCTCGGGCAACAATTCAAGATCGGCGGAGCGTGGGCCGTAGAATCCAAACTGCATGGCGCGACCAACAGTGTCTGCGCTTTCGCCGCCTTGCAGAAGATCATCGCGCGATATCACGCGGGCAATGTGGGGCAGGCTGCGTGCGACTTCCGCGGCGAAGCGGCGTACCTCGGCACGCTCTAAATCATTCTTCCCAATCGTGGTGTAATTCAGATAAATAAAACCATACGCGTAAGAGCGAATCCAGTCGCCTTTGCCGAATTTTTCAACCATCCGCGCGCTGATTTTAGCGGAGTAGTCGGCGGCGCTTAGCCATCCGCCGGGCATTTTGCGATCATTATTTACTTTGGGCACCGGCGCAACGCCGTGGTCTGCCGTGAAAACGACCAGAGTATTTTCCTGGCCTACTCGGGTGTTGATGAAGTCCAGAAGCTTGCCTATGAGCTGATCGGTTCGGATAGAAATGTCGCGCACTTCTGGTGAATCCGGCCCGTGCTCATGGCCGACGTAATCGTTCGACGAAAGGCTCAGGGCAAGGACATCAGTATCTTCGTGCGAGCCGAGCTGTTCCTGCTCAACGGCCTTCTCGGCAAAATCTTCCAGCAGCTCATTGCCGAAGGGCGTGTTCTCTATATTGCCGCAAAAGCGCGCTTCGGCTCCGGCTTTCATGGTGCAGTAAGGCTTGTCGCCGGGCTTGGCGTCAAAGGCGTTCCAGTCCACACCCAGATATTTATAAGCCGGACGGTCTGCGTTTACTTTGGACACCCATGCGGGCAACTGCTTCATGTAATAGTCGCTGGTCACGAAATGCTGTGAGTCATTGTCGAACCAGTAGGCGGCGTCCGCCATGTGTCCGGCAGGCAGAATGGCGCTGCGGTCTTTAATGGAGATGCCAATCACTTTGGAGTGCCGGCCAGCCATTTTGAGTTCGTCGCCGATGGTGCTTACCAGAAGCCGGTGCGGCGAAGAGCCTTTCGTCGCGGGAGTGCCGCCGAGCAGCGCCGTTGACTTGTCGCTGACGCTGGTGACTGATTCGTCTGTCTCGCGGTCGAGCCACTCATTGCCGATGATGCCGCTGATGGAAGGCGTTGCGCCGCTGAGAATTGTGGAATGGCCTATGGCTGTGACAGTAGGAAATTGCGGATAGCGGGCGTCGGCAAAGACCGCTCCGTTTTCCAGCAGGCGGGCAATGCCACCGTGATAGTCGGCGCGGAAGCGCAGCAGATAGTCATAGCGGAACTGGTCGACTACAACGACAAGAAGCAGCTTGGGCTTTTTGGCTGGTGGCTGCGGCTGTTGCTGGGCAGGGCTGACGGCCGCGAACAACAGCCCGAATAGCACCACAAATAGTGTTGACTGCAGCCACTGCGGATGCGCGGGAAAGATTCTTCTGCGCAGGCGAGGGCGCCTGCGGTCCACGGTTATTGCTGGTTCCAAAGTTATTACTGGCTCTACTGCTATTGCTGGAAGAGAGGAACGGCGCGTGAATTTTTTCATGAATTGTTTTTTGAACGCTGTTTTCAGCACTATATTTTCAAACACTCGAAGCACGACAGCCTAACATACCGCGCCGTGCTTCAATGCTAAAACCTGAGTGTTAAAACTTGGCTAAACTCTCCATGGCTTTAAAGAAATCATCCGACTGTGGCAGGATCACATCTTCCAGCAGCGGCTGATAGGCAACAAACGTGTCAGTTGCGGCCACGCGCTTTACTGGAGCGTCAAGGTATTCAAACAGCTCGTCGGCGATGCGGGCGGCAATCTCTGCGCCATAGCCCCAGCTCAGCATATCTTCATGAGCGACGATGACACGATTCGTTTTCTGAACAGACGTGGCAATGGCGTCCCAGTCATACGGATTGAGCGTGCGCAGATCGATCAGCTCAACACTTACGTTTTGCTCGCGCTCAATCTTCTGCGCTGCCTGCAAGGCACGCGGAACGGTTGCGCCATAGGTGATGACGGTAATATCCGTTCCCTCTTTCACGATCTTGGCTTTGCCGAACGGGATCATGTAATCGTCGCCCGGATAGGGAGCGCGGCCAAAGGTTTCACGGTAGAGACGCTTGTGTTCCAGGAACATGACAGGATCGTCACTGCGGATGGCCGTGCGCAGCAGGCCGTTGGCATCCAAAGCATTGGATGGGAAGCAGACGCGCAGGCCCGGGATGTGCGTAAACAGGCTCTCGCCGCACTGCGAGTGATAGACGGCGCCGCCGGTAAGGTATCCGCCAATGGCTACGCGAATCACCGTGGGACAGGAAAAATTTCCGTCGGAGCGCCAGCGGATCAGCGAGAGCTCATTGCGAATCTGATGGTACGCGGGCCATATGTAATCAAAAAACTGAATTTCAACTACCGGCTTCAGTCCACGCGTCGACATGCCTATAGCGCGTCCTACGATATTGGCTTCCGCCAGCGGAGAATTGAAAACGCGATCACTGCCGAACTCCATCTGCAGGCCTGAGGTCAGTTTAAACACACCGCCTTTGCCCTTGATTCCCTTTTCTTTAAGTGCTTCTTCGCGGCTGCAATCGGCTACGTCTTCACCGAAGACGACAATGCGGTCATCGCGGCGCATTTCGTCTTTCAGGCAGGCATTGATCAGGTCGGCCATGGTCTTGTCCGCGCCTTGCGGCTGCGGCTGACTCGCCATTTTGCCTGGGTCAAGATCTTCTGAATAGACGTGCTTGTAAATGGAATCGGTTGCTGGGAATGCAGCAGCCAGAGCGCGGTCGGAAGCGGCCTCTACTTCCTGATCGACAGATTTTTCCAGCTTGTTGATGGCGGCTTCATCCAGAATATTTTCGCGGACCAGCAGCATCTGCATTCGAGCCACGGGATCGCGCTTAGCATCTTTATCACGCTCAGCTTCTGTGCGGTAAAGCTTTTCATCGTCAGAGAGTGAGTGCGAATATGGGCGAATCACGTGGCCATGGACCATCGCCGGGCCATTTCCGGCGCGGATATAATCCACGGCGCGCTTGCATACCGCGTAAGACGCTACGACATCCGTGCCGTCACATTCTTCCAGCAACAAATTGGGGAAATTGCTGACCAGCTTGGACACGCTGCCGCCCGCGGTCTGCACTTCCACGGGGACGGAGATGGCGTAGCCATTGTCTTCAATCAAAAAGAGCACCGGCAGCTTCAGGTTGCAGGCCGAATTCATGGCTTCCCAGAATTCGCCTTCGCTGGTGGTACCGTCGCCGGCGGAGCAATAGACAACTTCGTCGCCGTGGAAGCTTACGTCTTTAAACTGGCGATAGTCGCCCTGGTGTTTCTCTGCGGCGTCAGTGTGCTTGCTGAAATAGCGTCCGGCTTCAGCGCAGCCCACGGCCTGCAGAAACTGTGTGCCGGTGGGAGAAGACTGCGTAACGATGTTGAGTTTTTTGTGTCCCCAATGGGAAGGCATCTGGCGGCCGCCGGATGCGGGATCATCTACGGCACCCACGCCTTGCAGCAGTTGTTCATACGGAGTAACGCCCAGGGCCAGGCAAAGCGCGCGGTCACGATAATAAGGATAAAACCAGTCATAGCCGGCTTTCAGGTTCATAGCCGCTGCCACCGTTAGCGCTTCATGTCCGGCGCCGGAGATCTGAAAGAAAATTTTCTGCTGCCGCTTGAGCAGGATTTCGCGATCATCCAGCTTGCGCGAAAGATACATGAGGCGATAGATCTCCACCAGCTGCTGGCGGGTCAGGCCTTCATAGGTCTTCTCAGATTTTGCCGGCATCTCGGCCACCGCCGAGGCACTTTTTTTCACATCAATTTTGGTTACAGCCATGGGTCTCCTCTAAACAGGTGGGTGGGTAATCAGGTGTACTGTCCATTTTAAATGCTAAGGCGATTGCCGGGATATACTGAAAATGGATGATTCACAAAAATCGGCCTATCCCCGGCCACACCGCCAAACTGCTTATTTTTGACCTGGATGGCACACTCGTGGACTCCCGCGACGACCTGGCCAACTCCATTAACGCCATGCTGCGCCATTTCCACAAAAATGAGCTGCCGCATGAGGTAATTGCCAGCTACATTGGCGATGGTGCACCAATGCTGGTGCGACGGTCGCTGGGCGATCCTGATGACGAAAATTTTGTGCAGGATGCGCTGCTCTACTTTATGGCGTGGTATCGCGAGCACAAGCTCGACCATACGTATGTGTATGAAGGAGTGATGGAGTCCTTGGAGGCGATCCGCAAGAGCCGCGACGGCCAGCCGCTGAAGATGGCTGTGCTCAGCAACAAACCCGTGGGCCCTTCACGCGCGATTGTGGATGCGCTTGGCCTGGGGCAATATTTCTTTCAGGTATACGGCGGCAACAGCTTTCATACCAAGAAGCCCGATCCCGCTGGCGTACAGGCACTGTTGGAAGAGGCCGGCGCGTTTCCGGAAGAGACCATTATTATTGGCGACTCAAACATTGATATTCTTACGGCGCGCAATGCCGGAATTTATTCCGTCGGCGTGACGTATGGACTTTCTCCGCATACGCTGCTGGACGCGCCGCCCGATGTGCTGATTGACCATCCGCAGGAATTGGCTTTGGTGCTGGGAGCTCGGGAGCAGGCGCGGTTGGAGTTTCAGGCGGAATAAAGCTTGTGAGTTTGCGTTAGAGCCGAGCTTTGAGCATTTGTTCTACATCGCGACTGCCATGCAGAATTGAAACTATCTGTAGCGGCTTGGTATCTTGCCGATAAACGATTAGATAGGAATAAACCGCAAAGAATTTCACTGGCTGATCAATTAAATTTGCTCGCTTATGTCCAGCATTGGGTTTTGCTGCAAGGAAAATTAACTTCTCTCGAATCACTGCTTCGACATGATCTGCCATTTCGATACTGCTGTGCTTCTTGATGTAACGCCAAATTTTAACCAGGTCAAAAGCAGCTTCAGGTGCGAGAACGTACCGTCCATTCATTCAGGTTTGGCTTTCAACTCTGCCAGATAGGAATCGAGGCGGTCTTCCGGTATTCCCTCACCGCGATCAAGTTGATCCAGACCACGTTGAATTTTGGTCTTAACAGTATTTTGGTTTTCCAGGAGCCAGCGATCCTGCTCTTCTTGAGTCTCAAGCAACCGCAACAGAACTTCTTCAAGATCGCCGGCTCC
>DASXZE010000295.1:0-6135 GCA_036502105.1 Candidatus Angelobacter sp.
ATGTGCGATCAATCGCCACCGGGCTCAGCACATCCGCGCCGCCGGCGCGCGCCTGCGCCGCCGAGGTTGCGCCTACATCAAGAAACATGTTGTCCAGGTCCGCCATGCTCGGCGGATGCTGCCGCTGTGGCTGCAAATGGATGGAGACGCCAGACATCGCGCCGGAAATCCATTCGCCCTTGGCCGTTTGCAGCTTCATGGGTTGCGCGGCGTGGAGTTCATTGAAGAGCGGAAGATTCCCGCCCTGCGGCAGCCGCTGCAATGTGAGATAGCCATCGGGCGTGATGCCGCTGACCACGAAACCGGGCTCGTCAATGGGCGCAACCACCAGCCGCTTCGGCTCGCCCGAACCAATGGTGACGGTGACGTTGCCCAGATTGTCGGTCTTGATTCCAAATGGAGCAGCGTCATACTTCTGCGGCATGTCTTTCAATCGCGCCACAATTTTCTTGCCCACCGCCTGCTCATAGCCGGAGACTGCAGGCGTTTCTACCAGTTCGCGCAACGCGTCAGCAATGGGGCCGCCCATTTTGTTGGGGCGCGGCTGCTGCGCGGGGCGTTGCTGTGCAGGGCTTTGCTGTGTGGGACGCTGCTGTGTGGGACGCTGCTGCGCAAAACCAGTGGAAGCAGCGGCAAGAGCGAGCGTGGCAATCAAGGCAAGGCGAAACAGAAGTGCGTTCATGGGGGCCTCCCGGTTGGGCGATGTAAGCAGAAAAGATAAATCAAGAAGGAACGGAAGCCAAGTTACCTGCAGTGGCTTACACATGTCTAAAAAAGAAGGCCCTCAAAAAACCTTGTCAAGATGTACTAAAGCCGGATTGACGCACTTGAAAAATCTAAGCATAGTAGGACATTTCGTTTGAATCAGGAAAAGTGGAACCGCGAAGGAGAGGCGTTTACCACTGAGAATACTGATGGAAAAGACCGGGTGATCGCCATAATTGGAAAGGAAAAACCAAAATCTTTACCACAGAGGACACAAAGGAACACGGAGGAAAACAAACAATACTCGCGAGGGGGCGGTGGATTGATGATCTGAAAGTCACTCAACCCTACTACGCCATTTGAAATCAAGTTGCTCAAGTGCACGCCAATCTGGGATGACTTGCGATGATGGCCTAAAAAGCTACGCCAATTTGCGATGGTATGGGAGGGGGAGGGGGCGCTGAAAAGATCGGGTGATCTGGTGATCGGGAAATCGGGTGATCGGAAAACCAAGACCGGGGAACCAATCGAAACCATGATCGGGAAAATCAAAAGCCGCTCTTGCTGGCTTTGAGAGTCTTCTCAGAACCACGGGGCACGTGTCGCTGTAAGACTATTAACCGCCTGCAATATCAGGTGAAGTGTATGCTGATGGTGATCTTGAGTTGATGAAAATGGGGGAATGGAATGCCTGAGACGATTGATTGGCCGCCGGATCCACACGGAAACGGGCCACGGCGCAACTGGCCGGAACAACCACGGCGCGATGGGCCGGTTCCTCCGCGGCGCAGACGGCGCTTTTTGCTGGTTCTGGCCATCTTTTTCGGACTGCTGATCGCCTGCCGCACCGCCTTCTCTTATTACGTTGACGCGCTCTGGTTCGGCTCGCTGGGTTACCAGGCCGTGTTCTGGAAAACGCAGGTCTTTCAGTGGTTGGTGTTCGCGGGGTTTGCCGTGGCCACGTTCGTGATTTTGTTCGGCTCGTTTCTGGCTTTGCGGCGCGCGTACTTTACTGACCTGCAGATGACACACACCATTTTTATCGGCGGGCAGCCGGTGAAGCTGCCGATTGCTACTTTTGCGCGGATCATCGCGCTGGTGGTCTCGGTGCTTGTTGCTCTCGGGGCCGGCGCAGTGATGATGGCGGAGTGGCTCACGTATGCGCTTTACTGGCATGTTCCGCAGGCGAGCGGCGTTAGCGATCCCATCTTTGGCAAGCCGCTGAATTTCTATTTGTTCACACTGCCGGCATGGCAGCTGATCTCGGGATGGTTGATGACGCTGGCTGTGATCATCTGCGCCGTAGCGATTTTGTTTACTGTGATCACCGGCGGCACGCGCGCGATTACGGGAAAGCGCGACGGCGGTCCGTTATTGCCGTGGCGCGGGCTCTCTATTGCGTTTGCGTTTTTCCTGCTGGCGCTGGCATTGAGTGTTTACATTGGCCGCTTTGAGCGCTTGTTTGACGCGCACACCATTTTTGCCGGAGTCACTTACACTGACGCGCATGTATGGATCCCCGGCATGCTCGCGGTTTGTATTGCGCTGATTCTGGGCGCGGTGATAGCCGCCGTGAACTCTCTGCGCGAAGGGCGCATACGCCAGCTGGTTGTGGCCATTCTTCCGGCTGCGGCTTGTTTTCTTTTTATACAGATCGCCGGCTGGTACGTGAGCAGCTTTATTGTGAAGCCGAATGAGCTGGTCCGCGAGCAACCTTATATATCCCACAATATTGAGCTCACGCGGCAGGCTTACGGGTTGAACCAGATGGTGCAGCGCGAGTTTCCCGCAGAGACCACGATTGAAGCGGCCGATCCGGCCAATAACCAGGCCACGCTGCAGAATATACGCCTGTGGGACTGGCATGCGCTGCAGGACACGCTGCGCCAGATACAGGAGATCCGCACGTACTACGACTTCCCAGACATTGATATTGATCGATATGAAATTGACGGCACGCTACGCCAGGTCATGCTGGGCACACGCGAGCTGAGCGTGGACAAGCTGCCGGAGAGCAGCCGCAACTGGATCAACGAAAAGCTGATTTACACGCATGGCTACGGCATCACCATGAATCCGGTAAATGGGTTTACCACGGAGGGCCTGCCCAACCTGCTGTTGAGCAACATGCCGGTGCAGAGCACGGTGCGCGGCCTGAACGTGACCCGCCCGGAAATTTATTTTGGCGAGCTCACGAATACTGACGTGTATGTGAACACGCGGCAGCAGGAGTTCAACTATCCGCAGGGCCAGACCAACAGCGTTACGTCATATCAAGGCACGGGCGGCATTGTTCTGGGCGGATTTTTTCGCCGTCTGCTGATTGCATTTGATCGCGGCGACCTGGGCAAGCTGCCCTTCAGTGATGACATAAATAAAGATAGCCGGTTGCTGATGCGTCGCAACGTGCGTGAGCGCATTACCGAACTGGCGCCGTTTCTTACATACGACGCCGATCCGTATATCGTGCTGACGAACGATGGCCGTCTCTCATGGATCATGGATGGTTTCACCACGTCAGATAGCTATCCGTATTCCAGCCATTACCATGTTGACCAAAATCAAATCAATTACATGCGCAACAGCGTAAAAGTTGTGGTGGACGCCTATGACGGCACCACAACGTTTTACGTTTTTGATCCGCAAGACCCAATCATCGCCGCATACCGCAGCGTTTTCCCCAGCCTGTTCGAAGACGCCAGCGCCATGCCGCCGGAACTGCGCAAGCATGTGCGCTATCCGGAACTGCTGCTGAACCTGCAGGCAGCGGTGTATGGCTTGTATCACATGACTGATCCCGCGGTGTTTTACAACCGCGAAGACCTGTGGACCGTGGCCAGTGAGGTGAACACTGACAACGCGGGCGCGCAAAACGCGCAGCCCATGGAACCAAACTTTGTGCTGATGAAGCTGCCGGGCGAAAGCGGCATGGAGTTTGTGGAGATTCTGCCGTTCACTCCGGCGAACCGCAACAACCTGATTGGCTGGATCGCCGGGCGAAGCGATGGCCAGAATTACGGCACGTCAGTGGTTTATAACTTTCCCAAAACCAGGCTGGTGGATGGCCCGCTGCAAATTGAAGCGCGCATTGACCAGAACGCGCAGCTCTCCGGACAGCTGACGCTGTGGAACCAGCAAGGTTCGCACGTGCGGCGCGGACCGCTGCTGGTGATCCCTTCTGGCCGCGCTCTTTTATATGCCGAGACAATCTATCTGCAGGCTGAGCGAAGCCCCATGCCCGAGTTGCGCCTGGTGGTGCTGGCGCTGCAAGACAAGCTGGCTTATGGACCAACGTTTGAGTCAGCGCTGGCGGGGCTTTTTGGCGGCGGCGTTTCTACCATGAATGCTGCCGCTGCTTCAGCGGAGCCGGCGCACGGTGCACAGAGTGCTGGTGCGCAGGTTGCAGCACAGCCCGCGGCAGATCTTAACGGGCTTATCTCTGAAGCTTCAAAAGATTTTGCTGACTATCAAAGGCTCACATCGGAAGGCAAGCTGGGCGAAGCCGGGCAGAAGCTGGAGCAGTTGAAGCGTGCGCTGGAGAAATTGAGTGCGCGGCAGAAATAGTTTGAGCGTATTCCAAAAAATTTCGCCGCAGATTTGCGCAGATAAACGCTGATGAAAAGGTAAAAGACGCTCCATAAAAAATTTGCAAAGGAGACAGTGACCTTAAGACATGCAAACTGACGCACAAGAAGATTTCCTAACGCTTGCGGCCATGGGCATTATTGCTTTTGTGATTGCCGATGTCGCGCATGAAGCACTGGGACATGGCCTGGCCACTCTGGCAGTGGGCGGACAGCCGGTGTTGCTGACCACCAGTTATTTTTCCTCGAGCGGAAGTTTGAGCCGATGGATTCCTGCGGGCGGCGGCATTGCCAACGCAATTTTTGGCGGCCTGTTTGTGCTGGCGCTGCGCATGGCAAAAACTCTTTCACCGCATCTGCGGTATTTCCTGGTGCTGGGCGCGGCGTTTAATCTGCTGTTTGCGGCGGGCTATCCGTTCTATTCCGGGTTGGCCATGTTTGGTGACTGGGCTGCCGTGATCTCTGGTCTGTCACCGGCATGGATGTGGCGAGTGCTGCTGGTTGTGTTCAGCGTTGCGTCTTATTTTTTTTCAATGTTGCTGCTGGCCAACATGATGCGTCCCTTTTGCGGATCGCCGCAGGCGCTCACGCGGCTGCATCGCATAACCCTGGTTCCATTTCTGGCCGCGCTGGCCGCTGCGTGTGTTGCCGGGGTATTGAACCCACGCGGATGGATCAACGTTCTTACGGCGGCTGCGCCTGCCGCTGCCGGCGCATTTGGACTCACACTGCTCGACAAGTTTGTGGCTGTGCGTTCACCTGATCCAGCAGTCCCGAGCGCCGGGCCAATCACGCGCAGCGTGGGCTGGATAGCCGTTGCTGTCGTTGTTTTAGCTTTGTTTGTTGGCGTGATGGGGCCGGGAATAAAGTTTGGTCCGCGGTGATTATTGCGATTCGGAAAAACCTACCACGGACACGGAGGCACTGAGAAAATCGGAAAGTCAAAAGCAAAACCTTGAAACACAGAGGAACAGAGGCAGCAGAGGAATCGGGTGATCGCCGTGATCCGATTATCGGATGATCTGCAAATGGCAAAACCAAAATCCCACCGCGGAGACGCAGAGGCGCGGAGAAAATCAAAAAACTGCAAAGGCGTGTAGATGAGTATTAAAAAAATCCTCTGCTTACTCTGTTCCTCTGCGTTTCAAAGATTTTGTTCCTGGGTTTTGCTTTTGTTATTCAATCTTCACCACGCGCTCGTTGATCTTTGGAAATTTTTCAAACACCAGCGGATCGTGTCCGGGGACGATGAGTCGAGGTGAAGCGGCGAGTTGCTTCATACGGTCCTGGGCGCGAAGGTTGGACGCGGCGTCAAAGGTCTGGGCGATGGGCACATGCTTCTCAAGATTTTCGTAGAGATACATGTTGTCGCTGGCCAGGATTACGGTTCCGGCTTTGGTGTTTACGCCCACGAACTGTGATTGAAACGTATGCTTGCCGCCGATGTAACAGGTGATGCCGGGAAGAATTTCCTGCGCGTCGCCGTTGACCAGGCTAATGCGTCCGTCAAGATTGAGTTTTACCGTGGCCAGCACGTCGTCTGAATCAATGCCACCGTGGTTGCCCTTTTCTTGCCAGGCTGGGCCGGTGTAGTAGGTGTATTCATCTTTTTGCAGCCAGATGCGCGCTTTAGGAAAGAGGTCCATTCCGTCAGCGTGGTCCCAGTGCATGTGCGTGATGACGATATCAGTAATGTCTTCCGGCTTCAGCGCGGGCTGTCCGGCGGGCATGATTCCGGGTTGAGCAATGGCGTCAGAAACTTTCATGAAGCCTTCAATCTTGAACTGCTTGAAAAATTGCGGACGGTAAAAGCCAGTGTCAACCAGGATATTGCGGCCGTTGCCAC
>DASXZE010000296.1:0-10326 GCA_036502105.1 Candidatus Angelobacter sp.
TATCTGACGTGGCCTAGCCGCACCTTTACGGTATTCCCACTCTCTCTTAGAATAGGTAAGCGGGAAATAGAAAGACTCGCAGGGCCAATCCCCACAAGGCCGACGTAGCTCAGTTGGTAGAGCAGTCGATTCGTAATCGACAGGTCATCGGTTCAAGTCCGATCGTCGGCTCCATCTTTTTAGTGCCGCTTTAGCGGCAAACCGCTTCAGCAGTCTTCTTGATCCAAACACCTTATTGCTCCTGTTGCAGCGGGCTCGCCGCGTTTACTCTGTTCCGCTCTGCGCAAAAAAGATGAAGACCTGTGTCATCATTTTAAGAAGTCACAGGCCTTCAGTTTTTTTAGCCCCTCAAATACGGGGCGCGATAACCGCTAATTTAGATTACAGCTATTTATGCGGCTTTCCGTATGGCTGAAACCCGGTTGTAATAAGCAATGATGCTGGTAGTCTGGCTGCCCGCGAGCGCTGCCTGCACCTGCGACTGAGACATGCCTACCTGCAATTGGGCGTCGGTTACCTGGAGATCAAGCGTGAGTGATCCGGCCTGGGCATAAGCTTCATTCCATTCCGTGATCGCTCCAGTCACGTCATTGACCACAGCGGTAAAGTTCGCGGCGTTCTTATCAGAGATGGCCGTCTGGATATCAGAGATCGCGGCATTTATGTCGCTTTCCAGAGTCTGCCATTCCTGCAGGATGGCCCTGAGATTTGCTTCAATGACCTGGGTTTGGGCAGCCATATTGCCAAAGTTTGTAGACAGCAGTTGCAGCGTAGCCACATCAGCAGTAAGGCCGGTGATAGCGGTCTGGTCCTGCGTGATCTGGGCCTTGTCTGCAACAATCTGTTTTGCATCCAGCGCGATATACGTGGTTGCAACGGCCACGGCTGGACCCAGCATAAGCCAGACGAGCGCTCCTATGGGCCACGCGGCAACAGTGACAACTCCGCCGAGAGTCAGCGCAATGCCATCCGCAATCGACAACGCGACAATGGCTGCCGTAAGGCTGGAGATGTCGGCATGCAGTTTTTGAATGTCGGCATTGAACTTGGCAATTTGTGCCTTGTCAACGTTTGCGTCATTCGCTGACTTGGTAGCAATGGTTTGCAGCTGCGTCGCCATGCCCGGCAGAACGTTGCCAAAATTCTGGATGGCCGTGACCGCACCGGAAATGAAGGTCACCACCAGATTCATTTGTCCAGACAATCCAGATAGATCGTTGGTCAGCGCCAGCAGAGCGACTGAATTGTTTGGCTGGCTCACCAGCGTTGTGCCCTGGGTTTTTGCATCCTGCAAAAGCTGGCTGATGATGTTGTTATAGCCCTGCACGTCGGCAGGTACATCCAGCAATCGCGCCATCACTGTATTCACCCAGTTCAGCGCGCCACTGTTTGCCTGCTCGTAAGCGGCAACAAATTGCGCCCAGTCCGGCGGGTTCTGGTGGAGCGTGGGCAAGCTTGACGACAATACGCTGGTGATCAAAGTGTTCACCGCCACCACATTCTGCTTGTAAGTATTTTGTGCATCGCCCAGGGATTGCTTTCTCTGACGAATGGCTTGTACTAAGGAAATGGAGCCCTTACGGCTGTTGATTGACTGCGTTCTAGTCATACTTCCTCCGTCGATACAATTTTTCAGAAGACTCGAGCGAAAAAAATTATCGCCCGCTTCACCTGTATATACCTTCAGGAACGAAAGAAACTACGTTGTATGCTTAAAGTTTTGTTTAGTTTTCAAGTTGGGAAAATACTTGATTAGAACTAAGAACTTTTCGGCGGATAGATTACAGAATACTCATGTAAGCAAGGAAAAATGCGGATGAAATGCATAGCTGTGAATTTATTTGCAGCAGGGACTGCATGACGCAGTACGCGGCAAAGCGCACTGCGTCAGTTGGCAAAATTTGTTACTGCCTAGTTGATTGCTGCTTGCGTTCTTGCCGGTATGCTCACGCCAAGCCGCCAGAAAAGATAGTTCAATTCGTCAGTGGTGTTTTCAATCTGCTTGCCCGCGGGTGTGCCGCCGGAGTGGCCTGCGGTGGTGTCATAGTGCAGCAGGATTGGATTGCTTGAGCCGGTGGTTGCGGCCTGCATGAGCGCCGTCATCTTGCGGGCATGCAGCGGCGCAACGCGCGTGTCTGAGTCTCCGCTGATGAACAACACGGAAGGATACTTGGTTCCGGCCTTAACATGGTGGTAAGGAGAGTAAGCATAAATATATTTGAACTGTGCGGGATCATCGGACGATCCGTATTCCGGCACCCAGTATTTTGCCACCAGGAAATTCTGGTAGCGCACCATGTCCAGCAGCGGATAGCTGCAGATGACCGCCGCAAACAGATCAGGCCGTTGCGTGAGTGCCGCGCCTACGAGCAGTCCGCCGTTGCTGCCGCCGCGAATGGCCAGCCGCGACGACGATGTGTACTTGTTCTGGATCAGCCATTCGGCCGCAGCGATGAAATCATCAAATACGTTCTGCTTTTTTTCCATCATGCCGGCGTGGTGCCAGGCTTCGCCAAATTCGCCGCCGCCGCGCATGTTGGCCATGGCAAACACGCCGCCGTTGGCCATCCATCCTGCGGCAAAGGGGCTGAAGCCGGGAGACTCAATCACATTGAAGCCGCCATAACCGGTGAGTAGTGTGGCATTCGTGCCGTCAAGCTTCAGGTTTTTGGCGTGCGCCAGGAACATGGGAATCTTGGTTCCGTCTTTAGACGTGTACCAGACCTGCTTCACTTCATATTTGGCAGAATCGATCGGCACTTTGGAAGCCGACCAGACTGTTTGCTTGCCGGTGGCAACGTCATACCGATAAACAGTAGGGGGAATGTGAAAAGAGTTGAAAGAGAAGAACGCTTCGTTGGAATCCCATTCACCGCTCAGACCGGAGACTGAACCGAGGGCCGGCAAAGGAATCTCGCGCACCAGCTTGCCGCTGATTTCCAGCAGCTTTACATGCGGGATTACATTCTGCGTATAACGAATGGCCAGCTTTCCGCCCACCAAAGACATGCCGTCCAGGACCACATCGCTTTCCGGCACCACTTCACGCCATTTGTCTTTATCGATGGCCGGATTTTTGAGGTCAACTTCCATCACACGCCACTTGGGCGCTTTCCAGTTGGTGCGGATGTACATTTTGTCGCCGGCAATGCGTCCGTTGAAGCCCGAGTGCACGCCTTTGATAATGGTTGCAAGCGGGCCTTTAGTGACAAGGTCCTGCACATAAATTTCCGTGTCATCATCGGACGATCCGTGGGACACCGTGATTTGCAGATAATGGCCATCACGCGAGACACCGCAGCTAATGATATTTTCCGGGCCATAGCCTTTGCCGAAAATCTCAGCATCGCCCGCAACGTCAGTGCCCATTTTGTGGAAGTAAACGCGCGGTCCTTCCTTGGTGACACGCGCCAGATAGATGCCACTCTTGTCATTCAGGATGGAAAAGCCAGAGTAACGCGCTTTAGGAAACGAGTCAGCCAATTCCTTGTGTGAATCCACGTCCAGCAGATGCGGCGTGGTTTCGTCCGCACCGCCTTCACGCACGGCATAAGCTACCAGCGAGCCATCATGCGCAACGTCCATTAGATTGACCGTTACCGTGTGTTTGGGGCTCATGGGCAATGGATCGACAAGCAACTCGTCTTTACCTTGCAAACCTTTGCGCATAAAAAGAGAGGACTGGTCCTGGTCTGCCTGGCGCTTGCTGAAAAAGTAACGGCCATTGGTGACCTGGGGGCCGCTCATGGAATCCACTTTGATCATGGCGCCGATCTGCTGCGCAATCGCTTCACGGCCGGGCAGCTTGGTCAGGATGCCGTCAGAGTAGGCATTTTGCGCGTCAATCCATGCACGTGTCTCCGGACTGTTCTGGTCTTCCAGCCAGCGATAAGAATCGATGATCTCCGTTCCCTGCACCATCTCTTTTACTTCTGTCACGGTAGTTTTAGGCGGCGGGCCAACGGCTGGACCAGACGGTGGATTCTCAACCGCGATTGCGGCGGCAGCTAAAGCAAGAAGGAAAGAAAGCAGGAAGGAGATGTTTTTGCGCTTGGCAATATTCATAAAAAGATTCATCGTGGATTCTAAAGACCTCAGTTGAATGAATTGGCAGGGGGCACAGCCCGGCTTCTCTGGATGGCAGTGATTCTAGGCCTGTAGAGAGTGATGGTCAACGAAGTTTGCCAGCCAGCGCTAAAGCGCAAATCATGACCATTCTTGACGCGGCCCTGAAGGGCCGCTCTTCCACCAAATCAACTGAACCATCCGCTTTTGTAGGCGATCCACCAGCATAGGACGAGTAGAGGCAGGGTGAGCACAAGGCTCCACCAGATGGGCACTGCAACATCAAGCGCCAGTCCGAGAACGACGAAGAGCAACCAGAAGACTTTCTTTTCCATTCGAGAAAACCTTACCACGGATGAACACGGATAGGAATCGGGTGATCGCCGACATCGCACGTCATCGCCGACATCGGAAAAGCCGAAAACCTTACCACTGATTTCACTGATTACACTGATCTGGAAAAACCAAAACCTTGAAACGCAGAGGAACAGAGGCCGAGAGGGAGAACAGAAACTTTACCGCGGATTTGCGGGGATGTTCGCGGATCAAAACTAGAACCTTAAAACATAGAGTAAAAACGAAACATAGAGTAAAAACGGAAGCGGAGGAGCTAAATGCTTTAGCACCACTTAGTAGAGATTACTCAATCATTAGATTGCCAGTCATTTTATTTCCTCTGCTGCCTCTGTTCCTCTGTGTTTCAAGGTTTTTCTTTTGAGTTTTAATCCGCGAGCATCCGCGCAAATCCGCGGTAAGCAAAGATTTTTTGGTAAAGTATTTAGATTCTTATGCTCGACTTAGCTTACGTCCGGGAAAACCTTTCTACCATTGAAGAGATGCTGCGTCGCCGGGGCGCTGATCCAGCCCAGGTACTGAGTGGCTTTCGCCAGATTGACGAAAAACGCCGCGCGCTGATCACGCAATCCGAGAGTTTGAAGGCGCAGCGCAATCGTGCGTCAGAGGAAATTGCCAAGCTCAAAAAATCTGGACAGGACGCCACTGCTCAAATGGAACAGACCAAAGCTCTGCGCGTCCAGGGCGACGAACTGGAAAAGCAAGCTGGCGAGATTGACCAGGAATTGCGAACGATGCTGGCGGGCATTCCCAACATGCCGCATGAGTCTGTCCCTGTGGGGCACTCTGCCGATGACAATAAAGAAGTCCGCAAGTGGGGCAAGCCGCCGGAGTTTAGCTTTACGCCCAAACCGCACTGGGAGTTGGGCGAACAGTTAGGCATTCTGGATATGGAGCGCGCGGTTAAACTCACGGGCGCAAGGTTTGCCGTGTATTGGGACCTGGGCGCGAAGCTGGAGCGTGCGCTGGCCAACTTTATGCTCGACCTGCATACCAGCGAGCACGGCTATACGGAAGTTCTTACGCCTTACATGGTGAATTCAGATTCCATGTATGGCACCGGACAGCTACCGAAGTTCGCCAACGATCTTTTTAAAATCGATAACCACGACCTGTGGCTGATCCCCACGGCAGAAGTGCCGCTGACCAATCTTTATCGTGACGAGACGATTGATACCGCGCGGCTACCGCTCTCGGTTACCGGATACACGCCGTGCTTCCGCAGTGAAGCGGGTTCTTATGGCAAAGATGTGCGTGGAATTATCCGGCAGCACCAGTTTCAGAAAGTTGAGTTGGTGAAATTTGCGCGGCCTGACCAGTCTTACGAGCAGCATGAACAGCTCACGCGCGATGCAGAAACGATTCTGCAAAAACTGGGGCTGCACTATCGCACCATGCTGCTGTGCACCGGCGACATGGGGCCGAGTTCTTCCAAGACATACGACCTGGAAGTGTGGCTGCCGGGGCAGAAGCTGTATCGCGAAATTTCTTCCTGCTCAAACTTTGAGGCCTACCAGGCACGGCGGGCGAATATACGTTTCCGTCCCGATGGCAGCAAGAAGAGCGAGTATGTACACACGTTGAACGGCAGCGGACTGGCGATCGGGCGGACGTGGCTGGCGATTCTGGAAAACTATCAGCAGGCCGATGGCAGCGTGCTGGTGCCGGAGGTGTTGCAGAAATATGTGGGCGCGGAGAGGATTACGGCGAAGAAATTTTAACCCCATTTACCACTGATTTGCACTGGTACCACTGATGGGAAAAAACCAAAATCTTTTACCACAGAGGACACAAAGGATCACGGAGGAAAGGCAAAAGAAAATCTTTACCGCGGATTTACGCGGATGATCGCGTGATCGGAAAATCAAAAATCTTACCACGGATGAACACGGATCAAACGGATTTGGGAAATTGCCAAAATTGCCAGCAGTGCCAAAATTGTCGATTGGAAAATGGAGATAGTTTTTTCTGACTGCCTAACATCTTTCTGACTGGCAAACAATTGTCCGGCAAGCAATAAACAGCACAAAGACAATTTCGGCGATTTTGGCAATCATGGCAATTTTGGCAATTCCTTGAGCCTGTCAGGGGCTTCCACTACACTATTCATATGTCTCGCATTGGGCGCACGCTGAAAGGCTATCTGTTCTGGACCTACGAGCGGGGGAGCTTCCATTACGACGTAATGGTCACGCTGATCCTGGCCTTTATTTTTGTTGCGCCGCATTTCATTAATTTCAAAGACAAACCGCCCATTCCGCTGCCGCATCCTACAGAGATTGTTGCCAGTTCTGACGGCAAGACGTTCCAGGTGGAAGCCGCTGCGGTGGACGCACAGGATGAAGGCATGGTGCGCACCAACTTTCAGCGGATGCTCAAGCCAGTGGCCGGATCTGTAACCGTGGACCGAGTGGAGCAGGTGCGCGATGGCAGCGGACATGTGGTGGCGTATCGTGCGTGGGTCCACAGGTAAAACGCAGTACGCATCCAGCAGAAAAAGGAAGACGCAGATTTATGAAATGTAATCTGGCGTTGTCAATTTTATTTGTGCCGCTGGCCGCAGCTATGATTGCGGGGCAAACGGTGCCTGCAGCATCGGCGAATCCCGCGCAGACCAGTAATTCCACGGCTAATTCCAGCGGTGACCTCAGCACGGTGCTGGCCATGATGAACAAGTCATCGGCGGGCTTTCAGTCGGCACAGGGAGATTTTGAATTCCAGAGCTACCAGAAATTGGTGGATGACACGGACACACAAAAAGGAAAAATCTATTTTCGCCGCTCAAAAAAGGGCAGTGTAGATGCCGCATTTTATATTGAAGGCCCAGCCCCCAAACAGGTGGTTTACAAAAACGGAGTGTTGCAGGTTTATGAGAAAAAAATTAACCAGGTGACGGAACGCAATGTGGACAAGAACAAAGCTGACGTGGAGGCATTTTTGAGCCTGGGCTTTGGCGCAAGCGGTGACGATCTGCTGAAGGCTTACGACGTAAAAATGCTGGGATGGGAGACGGCGGACGGAATCAAGACGGCAAAGCTGGACCTGACGCCCAAAAATCCAAAGATGCTGCAGACCTATCCGAAGATTGTGCTGTGGATTGATCCGGAAAAAGACATTTTGCTGAAACAGCAGTTTTTTGAGGGCTCAGGTGATTACCGGTTGGCGTATTACACCAATATGAAGCGGAATGCTGACCTCTCGGACAGTGTTTTTAGCCTGAAAACCAGTGGCAAGGTCACGACCGTTCACCCGCAATAAGAAAAAAGTTAATAGCGGAGCCGGGGTTCCGGGGTAGAATCAGGGAGATGCGGGAGATTGAAGGCAGCCATCCCGCTGAAAATTCCTGTCGTAACCCGATCTAAGCAGCACGAGCAGTTGGTTTCAGCATCTGAATAGTCTGGATGAAGGTGTCTCGATGGCCAAAGTTCTCACACTTCCGATCAAACCAGAAATGCCCGATCCAGGCCGTCGTAAGGGAACGCCTCGCAAAACCGATCCACGCTATGTGGAAGGGCAGCGGTTATTGGTGGAGGCGATGAAGTATCTGATCCAGCAAGATCCGCAAAAGAACAAGGATGCGGTCATGATTATTTCCGAGCATTTCAGGACACAGTTCCGGATGTCTGACCGGCCAGTGGATCTGCCCAGTTTTTTGCCGGAATCGAAGTAAAACCTCAAATCTTCCAAAATCTGAATATGTAGTGGGATAATATCCATTATTCCGGATTTAAAATGCATTTTCCACTCCTAAGCTACTGATAACAAACACAGAAACGTAGGAACGCCAGTTGCAATATGGGACAGCAGGCAACATTAGTGTCTCGTTGCGTGACGGGCCTGTGTTGTGTGCTCTCAAACTGAAAACAAATGGAGATGCAAAGGATGAATCGTAAACTGCGCGACAAATTAATTCTGGTCGCAACATGCTTGATGCTTCTATGGTGCGTCCCGTCTTTTGGTCAGGTGCTTAAGGGATCTATTTCCGGCACAGCGGTTGATCAAAATGGCGCGGTCGTATCAGGGGCTCAGGTTAAAGCGACGCAGATAGAAACAGGAACAACACTAACCACCACAAGCGATAATGCTGGATCATTCCGGTTCAATTTGATTCCGGCCGGCAATTACAAAGTGGAAGTCTCTTCCCGGGGATTCAAGACCTCAGTCCAAACCAACATTTTGGTATCTGTAGGACGCGACAGTGGGTTGGGAGCAATCAAAATGGCGGTAGGAGAAACTTCTACCACGGTGGAAGTCAGCGCCGACGCACCGCTTATTGAGACAACACAATCCCAGATCACTAACACTTTTGCAGGCACCACACTCAGCACCTTCGCGGGTCTGCAGGAGAACGAAGGACTGGATAGCCTTGCTCTATTCGTACCGGGCGTGGTTTCGGCCCGTGACAATGGTTTCTCCAACGCCAACGGTGGCGGCGGGTTTTCGGTGAACGGTCTCCGCGGCCGCAACAACGATCAGCAGATTGACGGTCAGAACAACAACGACAATAGCGTCGCTGGCCCTGGCCTGTTCGTGTCGGACACGGAATTTGTCCAACAGTACATCTTGATCACCAATCAGTTCGGCCCCGAATATGGCCGCAACGCCGGTTCGGTGGTAAACATCATCACCAAGTCCGGCACCAACGCCTGGCATGGCAGCATTTATGGCAATGAGAGCAATTCCATTCTGAACTCGATGACCAACACCGAAAAGCAGTTTGAGGGCCTTTCCCATCCGCCCAAACTGCAGGATGAGTTCACCGGTTTCACCATCGGTGGTCCCTGGGTCAAAAATAAACTGTTCTTCTTTGGCGGTTTCAACGATGAAATCGTGACCCAGCATACAACCTCTGAATCCGGCGGCGTCACTCCTACCCCAGCTGGCCTTGCTACATTGGCAACTTGCTTCCCAGGCAGCCAGAATCTGGCCACTTTTGCCACAGTTGGCCCCTTCGGTATTTCCGCAGGAAACCCAATAGCTCTCAACAAGTTTACTGATACGGCAATCGCTGATCCGAACCCCGCTAACAATCCTCAGGGAACTTTGGTACCCGGGTGCCCGGGCGTTGAGTTTGCTAATGTCTCCCGTTCGCTTGCGACCCCGAGCCATCAGTTCAACTTCGTAAACAGAGAAGACCTGCAGCTGGGCAGCGATACGGTTACCGCACGTTATATTTTCAACCGCGGCAACTTCTTTAACCTGGATGAATGCCCTGATTGCGCCGCAGCTGGTTATCCAACCAACGTTCCGGCCCTGAGCCAGGATCTTCTGGTTGGCTGGACGCATAACATCAACTCAAAAATGGTGAATGAGCTCCGCGGCAGCTTTGGCCGTTTGAATGTGCTGTTCGGCGGAAACACCATTGGCACCGAGCCTACCGGAGTGGATCAGGCGCTGACTCACATTGGTTTCCTAACAGGGTCAACGCTTGGAATTGGCACAGCCACCAACCTGCCTCAGTTCAGAATCGTCAACACCTACCAGGCGCAGGATAATTTCAACTACGTCTGGGGCAAGCACCAGTTGAAAGCTGGCGTGAACTTTACGCACCAGGTATCACCTAACGGCTTCCTGCCTGCAGTCAACGGCTCTTACACTTTCGCGAATTGGTCTACGTTTGCGCAGAACGTTCCATCAACCGTCAACATCGCGGCTGGCTCACCTTCATTTGATTTGAAAGAGAATGACACTTTCCTGTATTTTGGTGATGACTGGAAGGTCAGCCAGCACCTCACGTTGAACCTTGGCCTGACCTGGTCCTATTACGGCCAGCCAGCCAATCTGTTCAATCAGATCACCACAGCGCGTGAATCCAACCCGGCAACCGCGTTGTTCAACCCGACTTTGCCGCTTTCCGTACGCACCTTCCCCGAGTTCCCGACCAAAAAGAACGCCTTTGGCCCGAGC
>DASXZE010000297.1:0-6455 GCA_036502105.1 Candidatus Angelobacter sp.
TCTGCGCGACAACATGAAATTTGACCTGGCGGAGTGCGTGCAGCGCGGACACAACTTTGGCATTGTGGACGAAGTTGATTCCATCTTGATTGACGAAGCCAGAACGCCGCTGATTATCAGCGGGCAGAGCGATGAGTCCACAGACAAATACGGGAAGGCGAACAACGTGATTCCGCACCTGGTGAAAGGTGAGGAAATTGAGAAGCCACCGGGAGAGCCGAAGGAATACACCGGCGACTTTGTGATTGACGAGAAGCACAAGAATACGACCATCACAGACCAGGGCTGGGAGAAAGTTGAAAAGCTGCTGGGGATAGAGAACATCGCCGATCCGGAAAACTGGGCGATGAAGCACCACGTTGAGACTGCCGTGAAGGCGCATTCCATGTATCGGCGAGACGTGGAATACGTGGTGAAAGATGGCGAAGTCATTATTGTGGACGAGTTTACCGGGCGATTGATGCCGGGACGCCGGTGGTCTGATGGCTTGCACCAGGCAGTAGAAGCCAAGGAAAACGTAAAGGTTGAACGCGAAACACAGACGCTGGCGACTGTGACCTTCCAGAATTATTTCCGCCTGTATAAAAAACTGGCAGGCATGACCGGAACGGCAGAGACGGAAGCAGCAGAGTTCGACAGTATTTACAGGCTGCATGTAGTGGTGATTCCCACGAACCGCGAACTGCTGCGCAAAGAAAACGCTGACATTGTCTTCCGCACGGAGAAAGAAAAATATTATGCCGTGGCGGATGAAGTGCAGAAGATTGCCGTGGAAGGCCGGCCGGTGCTGGTAGGCACCACGTCGATTGAGAAATCTGAACGTCTCTCAGAGCTGCTGAAGAAGAAAAACGTAAAGCACGTGGTGCTGAACGCCAAGTATCACGAGCGCGAAGCTGAGATTGTGGCGCAGGCCGGACGGCTGAACCAGGTGACGATTGCCACGAACATGGCTGGCCGCGGCACCGATATTCTGCTGGGCGGCAATGCCGAATTTATGGGCCGCCAGGAGATGGTGAAAAAAGGCATTGCGCAGCAGTTACGCGCGGCCGGCGGCGAAGTGGTGATTGAACAGGATACGTCAGAAAATATTGTCTTCTATTACAACGGGCTGGAATATAAGTGTCCGCTGGACAAGTGGAACGACACATACAACAAATACAAAAAAGAGACAGATGCTGAACACGAAAAAGTGATCGCGGTTGGAGGCCTGCACATTCTAGGCACAGAGCGCCACGAAGCGCGCCGGATTGATAATCAGCTGCGTGGACGCGCGGGCCGACAGGGTGATCCGGGATCGTCACGCTTTTATTTGTCGCTGGAAGACGACCTCATGCGCATCTTTGCCAAGGCATGGGTCTCTGGCCTGCTGCAACGCCTGGGCATGGAAGAAGGCGTGCCGATTGAATCGAAATTGATTTCGCGGCGCATTGAGGCTGCGCAAAAAGCTGTTGAGGCACAGAACTTTGAGTCGCGCAAACACGTGCTGGAATACGACGATGTAATGAACAAACAGCGCGTGGCTGTTTATGGTCTGCGCAAGGAGTTGCTGGGAGGGATCGACCAAAAAGGGCTGATCCTGGAAGATTATGTTGCCAGCATGGTGGCAGATGCGCTGGACAGATTTGCTCCGCGCAACGTTCACGCTGACCAGTGGGACACGGAAGCGCTGAACAAATTTATGGTCGAGCAGTTTGGGCTGGACCTGGCAAAGAGCGGCGTTGACGCCGACCAGTTGAATCGTCAAGAGCTGGGCGATGGGCTCTTTGAAAAACTCAAAGAACTATACGACGCAAAAGAAAAACAGCTGGGCGCCGATGCCATGCGCTATCACGAACGCATGATTATGCTCAGCGTGCTGGATACGCAGTGGAAAGACCATCTGCTCAGCATGGACCACCTGAAAGAAGGCATTAACCTGCGCGGCTATGGGCAACATGATCCGCTGGTGGAGTATAAACGCGAGTCGTTTGACATGTTTGAAAGCATGATGCAACGCTCGCGCGAAGACGCCGTGCGCTATCTCTTCCACATGCAGATTGTGGATGGACCTGCGGCGACGCAACAGCAGGAGCCAGCAACTGTGCCAGCGGGAGATGAAGCGCAGCAGCCAGCATTGCCGCCGCGGAAACGTGCGTCCACGTCAATGGATGATCTGGAAGCACAGTTTCAGCGTCGCAAGAAAAAAGAGCTGGAACAGGCACGCATGGCGGGATCGAATGGAAGCACCGCTCCGCAACAGGTAGTGCGCGGTGGAGATAAAGTCGGAAGAAACGACCCATGCCCTTGCGGGTCAGGCAAGAAATATAAAAAGTGCCATGGAGCGGGGACAGCGGCGTAGAGAAAAGCGGTAATTAGTAATTAGCTTTTGTGATCTGGGCTAAGAACTGCTCTCGTGCCGAAACACATCTTGCCATTTTCTGTTGACTGAAACATTTCGACTGGATCATTAACTAACATCCTAAAAAGCAAATAGCAATCAGCCGTCAGAGGCTGATTGCTATTTTGCTGGATGCTAGTTGCTGTTATTAGCGATTACGATCCCCGCCGCCGCGCGGGCCACGATCACCTCCGCCACTGCGTGGTCCACGGCCACCGCCGCTGCCGCCTCTGCGAGGCCTGCCGCTTCCACCGCCCCTGCTTGGACCACCGTGCGGTCTTGGCCTGTCCCCGTGAGGACGATCCGGTCTTGCCGTCGCTACAGTCTCACGGTTTGCATCTTCGCGATTGAAGTTTGGTTCAGCATCGTCGTCAGAGAAATCGCCGCCGCCTTCAAACGTGACGGTTTCTTCTCCATCGGCACGGGGCTGAGGCGCACTGCGTTGCGGAGCAGGAGCGTCTTCGCCCTCGCCGCCACCAGAAGAACTCTCGCCGCCACCGCTCTCGCCTTCGCCTCCGCCCATCTTGGCGCGCTGCTCACGCAGAATCGCCTTGCGGCTGAGCTTAATCCTGTTGCCTTCAATTCCCAGGACCTTCACCAGTACCTGGTCGCCTTCTTTCAGTTCATCTTTCACTTCTTTTACGCGATGTTCCGCAATTTCGCTGATGTGCAGCAGACCATCGGTTCCCGGAATGATTTCGACGAACGCACCGAACTCAGCCAGCCGCACCACTTTACCCAGGTACGTCTTGCCGACTTCCGGCACCGCCGTCAAATCATTGATCCGCTGAATGGCGCGTTGTGCCGACGGCCCGTTATTGGAAGCAACGTTCACCTTGCCTGAATCGTCAACGTCAATCTTCACGCCGGTTTCTTCAATAATGCTCCGGATCATCTTTCCGCCCGGCCCAATCAGGTCGCGAATCTTGTCCACTGGAATTTGCAGCGTATAGATGCGCGGTGCGAAGTTGGAAATATTTTCGCGTCCGCCAGTGATCGTGTCTTCCATTTTGTCCAGGATAAACAACCGGCCACGCCGTGCCTGCTCCATCGCTTCCTGCATGATCTTGGACGTGATGCCCATGACCTTGATGTCCATTTGCAACGCGGTGATTCCCTTGCGTGTGCCAGCGACTTTAAAATCCATGTCGCCATAGTGATCTTCTGCGCCGGCAATGTCCGTGAGGATAGCGTAAGAGTCTTCTTCTTTCACCAATCCCATGGCCACGCCCGCCACAGCTGCCGTCAACGGCACGCCAGCATCCATCAGTGAAAGTGAAGCACCGCAGATGGAAGCCATTGACGAGGATCCGTTGGATTCCAGAATGTCTGAAACCACGCGGATCGCATACGGCCAGCTCTCCACCGGAGGCAATACTGCGGCAACAGCGCGTTCAGCCAATGCGCCGTGTCCAATCTCTCTGCGCCCTACGCCAGTCATGCGGCCCACTTCACCCACTGAAAATGGTGGGAAGTTGTAATGCAGCATGAAGCGCTTTTTGGTTTCGCCTTCAAAGCGTTCAATGCGCTGCATGTCGTCCGGCGTGCCCAGCGTAGTGGTGACCAACGCCTGTGTTTCGCCGCGTGTGAATACGGCGGAACCGTGCGTGCGTGGCAGCACTCCCACTTCAATCGATATGTTGCGGATCTGGTCAAACGCGCGCGCGTCAGGCCGCTTGCGTTCTTTGGTTACCTGTTCGCGGAAAATCCGTTCGCGCATCAGCTCGTAATACTTTGAGAGTTTGCTGGCAGCGTCTTTGTCGTCTGCCGGCAGCTCCGCTTTCAGCGCCTTCTTGATCTCGCGCACCTTCTCATAACTCTCATGTTTCGGATACTTCGCCGTATCCAGCGCATCCATCAGCTGTTTGCCGACCTTCGCTTTCAACTGCTCGTAATAAGCTTCGTCCGTTTCAACCGCTTTGGGTTCCAGCTTTTTCTTGCCATTGCGCTTCGCCAGATCGCTAATCGCGGCACAAATCTTTTTGATCTGCTCATGGCCAAACTCAATCGCGCTCAGTACCTGCTCTTCTGAAACTTCCTTCGCGCCAGATTCCACCATCACAATGCCTTCGGCCGTGCCCACAACAATAATGTTCAGAATGCTCTCACGAATCTCTTCGTAAGTCGGATTCACAATCATCTGGTCATTGACCAGGCCAATGCGAACCGCCCCCACTGGACCATGAAATGGAATTTCTGACAATGTCAGCGCAGCGCTTGCCGCGTTAATGGCCAGGATGTCAGGGTCGTTTTCCGTATCGGCTGAGAGCACCAGGGCTATGACCTGTGTCTCATTGCGGAAGCCTTCAGGGAACAGCGGGCGGATGGGGCGATCAATCTGTCGGCAGGTCAGAACTTCACGTTCGCTAGGACGGCCTTCTCTTTTAATGAATCCGCCGGGGAACCGTCCCGCAGCGTACGTGTATTCGCGATAATCAACGGTAAGGGGGAAAAAGTCTATGCCTTCGCGGGGTTCAGGGGAGGCACAAGCCGTGCCCAACACAACGTTGTCTCCCTGGCGCACAATGGCTGAGCCTTGTGCCTGTTTTGCTAAATATCCTGTTTCTATCTGGAGGGTTTTGCCGCCTGCAAGTTCAACAGTGGCTGTCTGCTTCATTTATTCCTCATTTCTAGGAGGACCAGCAGTCTGAATTCATAAAGAGAGCAACTCTTTTAAAGCCCGAGAAGCGGCGGAACACACGTATCCCGCCGGTTCTTAGTTGACCGTATGACCGTTCGATCTGGGTCGATTATTTACGGATGCCAAGTTTCTGGATGACGTCTTTATAACGCTCAGTATCGTACGTTTTAAGATAGTCCAGCAGGCGACGGCGCTTGCTGACCATCATAAGAAGACCCCGCCGGGAGGCATGGTCTTTTTTGTGGTTCTTGAAGTGCTCCGTCAGCTCTCCGATGCGTTCGCTCAGAATGGCAATCTGTACTTCCGGGCTGCCCGTATCTGATTGATGCGTGCGGAAGCGGTTGATGACGTCGGCCTTGCGCTCTCTCGCTAACACTGAATTCTGGTCGACTCCTATTTCTCTAAATCTCGTCCTGTAAGTGACTTGAAAAGAGTAACACGGGATGGCGGGCACTGTAAAGGGAGGGGCAGCCGAAGACCTGCGCAGCACACAAAACGCACTTATGCGTTTTCTCGCAATACCTTCCGCCTTTCGAAACCATCAAGAAGCAGCATTGTGTCGCAGAGCGGCAGGATGATCAACGTTCCCACCCACCCAATATCGATAAGCAGAACTAAGAAATCGACGTAAGCGAATCGAAGCTCCGGAAGCAGCAAAACGTAGATGGGCAACAAACATACACTAAGCACGCTGGCTCCTATTCCCATCAGCCACCGGCCAGTATGCGGCCATTTACCCGCAACGACTGCGCCCACGATTAGGATGACTGGAAAAGGCAGATACAACATTGTTATTGCTGCGCTACTTAAGGTAGCCAATCCGGTACAGGCCGCGAGCCAGCGCAATCCAGTTTTGAAGCGCCCGAGCGCGTCCTTAGTTGAATCCAAGTGTTGACTTTCAAGACTTGTAGCCATCTCAGACACAAGATGAAATATACAATATTATTTGAACGCGTTCAAGCAAATAGCTACAAGGTATACACTATCCCTTGAAATGACGATCTAGTTCCCATCTGGTCCGTAAATCCGAAAAAAGCCTTTGCCGTTCAATTTCGGCCATCCTGGCAATTATGGCAATCTCTTCCAATCCGAGGAAGTTCTCGCCTTGGCCGGCCACCCGATGTCCCGATCACGCGCGATCACCCGATCTCTTCCTGATCAATCCGTTTCAACCCAGCCTCCCCGCGTTAACGCTTCGCATCCAACAACACAGACATATTGGAGGGTACTATGATGAAACTTTTAAGATTCGTACCAGTTCTGCTACTGTGCACCTGCTTTGCCGCCTGGACTCCTGCAACCGCGCAATACGGCGATAGACAGGTCAGCAGAGCCAGGCTGGAATTTGCCAATGACAATTCAGCCAAGATCGCCTGGACCTCAAGGCACGGCGAGGATCTGGTTTTGCAGTACAGCACCGATCCTAATAACTTCAAT
>DASXZE010000298.1:0-6666 GCA_036502105.1 Candidatus Angelobacter sp.
CTGGAAACAAGGAAGAAAAACAGATTGCATGCTCAGTCAACCGGTTCTGGCTCGATCCAAATTATGTGGTTGTTTTTTTTCTTGCTTCCCTGGCGTGGGTTCTGGCCCTGCATCCGTCTCATCCGTTTCATTTGATTGAGAAGCTGTCCTTTGGCCGGCTGTATGAAGTGGTCTTCTGCATTGTGGTGGCGCTTATGTTGAGCAGCGGCCTGCGCCTGAACCAGACCTGGACGTACCTGCATCATCTTTTACTGGAGTTGGAGCGTTCGCCCATTGGCCCCGCTTTCAGCCGGCTTAAAGGCACCAACTGGTCGCCAGTGTGGGGCGCAGGCGGACAGCAAGTGGAATGGACCAATATCGCCAAATCTTTTGCCGTACTGGAGCAGATCAAGGAAGACCAGGAGCAAGGCGATCCGAATGAAAAAGATCCCGAGCTGCTGGAAGACATTCAAAGAGCCAACGATAAGAGAAAAGAAATTCACGCCATTATCCAGGGTGAAAATGCTGGCCAATACAGTTCGCTGGGCACCCTTTTCAATGAACTTCAGGATGTTTTTGCCGACACTCTGAAAAAGGCGATGGCTATTCTGAATGCAACGAATCACGCAGCACTGGCGGAAGATGGCGAATCCGGCAAAGACGATGCCACCGTGGTGGTAAATTGCTGCAAGCAAGAGCCGGACACAAAGCAGGAAAGACGCCGCCACATGGAGCAATACGTGGCGTTGCGTTATGTAGCGTTTATTCGTGGAGCACTGGGTCACATACGGCTCTGGCTTATTTTGCAGGCGGCGGTGTTCAGTCTGGTTCTGCTCTCACTCAATGTGTATTCGTTTGAGCCGCATCGCTCGCTGATCTGGACCTTTGCGGCTGTCTTTGTCATTCTTGGCGGAATGGCCATCAGCGTTCTCATGCAGATTGAACGCAATCATGTGCTCAGCAGGATCACCGGCTCGCAGCCCAATGAGCTAGGCACTAGCTTTTATATTCGGATTGTCATGCTCGGCGCTGTGCCGCTGCTTACCTTGCTGGCCACTCACTTTCCTGCAATTGGCCATTACCTGCTGTCTTTTCTGCAGCCGGGTATGGAAGCACTCAAATAGGTCAGGCAGACTATCATCTATAAAACGATTTCCAGGAAAGTTATGCTGCTTGCCCTGCGCTGAATCCTGATGCCCAGGCCCACTGGAAGTTGAAGCCACCCAGATGGCCGGTAACATCCATGACCTCACCGATGAAATAAAGCCCCGGCACTTTGCGGCTCTCCATGGTCTTGGCTGAGATTTCATTCGTGTCCAACCCTCCGGTTGTGACTTCTGCCTTGGCATAACCTTCTGTGCCGGCGGGAGTGATTTGCCAGTTGTGAACTCGGCGCTCAAGTTCGTCGAGCGCGTGGTTGCTCCAGCCCTGCGGCGGATGAACGTCAAGCCATCGATCAGCAAAGCGGCTGGGCAAAGCAGCGCGGAAGGCCGTCTTGGCTGCAGCCAGGTCGCGCGGAATTTTTGGATCACGCAAAGCAGCAGTCAGCTCACGTTCAGGCGCAAGATCCAGCGTGACGGGCGAACCAGCTTTCCAGTAAGACGAGATTTGCAGGATTGCCGGGCCGCTCAGCCCGCGATGGGTGATCAGCATCTTCTCCCGAAAGCTTTGCGGGCCAATGGTTGCCACCACTCCAGTGGACAGTCCTGCGAGATCACAGAAGTTGGCAGAGTCTTGTTTGCTGAAAGTAAGTGGAACCAGCGCGGGCCTGGGTTCCACAATCTTCAATCCAAATTGCCGCGCCAGATCATAACCGAATCCGGTAGCACCCATCTTCGGAATAGAAAGTCCACCGGTGGCGACGACGAGTGACTCGGTTGTGAACTCCCGTTCGCCAGCGCTGATGATGAAGCGACTTTTCGTGTCCACGCTTTCATCTGCCGCACGCTCGTGCTTCACTGCATCAATTTTTATGTTCGTCAGAATTTCAACACCGGCAGCGCGGCACTCTTGCTCCAGCATCGTCACGATCTGTTGGGCTGAACCATCACAGAAAAGCTGGCCCAGAGTTTTTTCGTGATAAGCAATGCCGTGTTTCTCCACCAGCGCGATAAAACCCGCAGGCGTGTAACGCGCCAGCGCCGACTTGGCAAAGTGTGGGTTCGCAGAGAGAAAGTTTTCCGGTCGGCAATGCAGGTTGGTAAAGTTACAGCGGCCACCGCCAGAGATAAGTATTTTTTTGCCAATGCGCTCGGCGCGTTCCAACACCGCCACGCGGCGACGTCGTTTGCCGGCTTCCATGGCGCACATGAGGCCGGCCGCTCCACCGCCGAGAATGATGACATCAAAATTCTGCATAAAAAGTATTGCTAACTGACTGCCACTGGCATAGTCTAACTATGTCAGTATGGAAAACACTCGAGACGAGATACCGCCAGGAACCCTCTACATGTTGATCTTAAAGACACTTGCGCGAAACCGCGAGATGCACGGCTATGAGATCGCCACGGCAATTGAAAAACTGTCAGAGGAAGTGCTGCAGGTGGAAGAGGGTTCGCTCTATCCGGCGCTGCAGCGGATGCTGCTCAAGGGCTGGGTGGTGGCCGAGTGGGGCGTGACGGCGGGCAATCGGCGCGCACGCTATTACAAGATTACTGCTGCAGGCAAGAAACAACTGGAGGCGGAGCTCTCGCGCTACAAGCGCGTGATGCAGGCGATTGGCCGCGTGATTCAACCGGCCTGAGGTAACAGCAATGCAACTGCTTAAAGAAATCAAAAGACGGATTGCCACATGGCTTCACCGTGATCGCTTTGACCAGGAGATGCAGGAAGAAATGAATCTGCATCTGGAGTTGCGCGAGGAAGAGCATATGGATCGCGGCCTGACTGCGGATAATGCTCATTCCGTCGCGCATCGGCGGTTTGGCAACGCGACGCGCATACAAGAGAAGAGCCGAGAGGCGTGGGGCTGGACGTGGTTGGAACAATTTCTTCAAGACGCGCATTACGGCCTGCGGACGATGCGTCGTAACCCCGGATTTACAGTGGTTGCTGTGATCGCGTTGGCGCTGGGCATCGGCGCGAACACTGCAGTCTTTAGCGTGGTGAATGCCGTCCTGCTGCGGCCGCTGGCTTATGCTAACTCTGATCGTCTGGCAGTGATACTGCGGCTGGGTATCGATCCGGTTTCGCCGGCCAATTTTCTTGACTGGCAAAAAGAGAACCATGTTTTTTCGCTGATGGCCGCCGCCGAATATTTTGAGCCAAACCTCTCTGACCAGAGTGCGCCAGAACGAGTGGCGGGACTGCATATCACGCATGACATGCTGCCTTTGCTCGGAGTGCAACCAGTGCTGGGAAGAATGTTTCTTGAAGAAGAAGATGAGCCCGGCAAAGAGCACGAAATTATTTTGAGCTATGGCTTGTGGCAGCGCCGGTTCGCAGGTGACGCAGGTATCGTTGGCAAAACGGTGAACCTTGACGGTGTGCCGCACACAGTTGTGGGCGTGATGCCGGGCGAATTTAAGTTCGCGCCCTTCTGGGCCACGAAGAGTCAATTCTGGGCTCCGCTTTCTCTCAAGCCGCGTGCCGATGATCGCGGCGGCAACAGCTTGCGTATCTTTGCGCGCCTGCGCGATAACGTCTCACTGGAACAGGCGCAAGCCGAAATGTCTGCCATCACGGCACGGATGGAACAAAAGTATCCTGGAACCAACCGTGACATGGCGGTAGTGTCACTCAAGGAAAAAGTGATCGGCAATGTGCGTCCGGCGTTGCTGGTGTTGCTGGGCGCGGTGGGATTTGTGTTGCTGATTGCCTGCGCCAACGTGGCGCATATGCTGCTCGCGCGTTCTGCCGCGCGGCAAAAAGAAATTGCTGTACGCTCCGCACTGGGCGCGCGCCGTGGACGCATGCTGCGCCAGTTTCTCACTGAAAGTTTGCTGCTGGCTTTATTCGGCGCAGCCGCAGGATTGCTGGTTGCATTTGCAGGTATCCGCCTGCTGGTAGCACTCGGACCATCGGATATCCCTCGCGTTGAGACCGTTGGTTTTGATTTTCGCGTTCTGCTGTTTGTACTCTTCGCTTCCCTCATCACCGGAGTAGTGTTCGGACTCGCGCCAGCATGGCAGGCATCACGCGCGGCATTGAATGATGCGCTCAAAGACAGCACGCGCGGCAGCAGTGAAGGTATTCTGCGCAATCGCTTGCGGAGCGTATTGGTGGCTTCAGAGTTTGCGCTGGCGTTGGTCCTCTTGATTGGCGCTGGATTAATGGTGCGCAGCCTCACTGCTCTGCTGGCCATCAATCCAGGTTTTGATCCGCACCATGTGCTGACCATGATTGTCTCCGTGGCAGGAACGCGCGAAGCCGATACCGATCGCCGTGCTGCCTTCTTTCATGAAGTCATAGAAAAAACCAGCGCGCTGCCAGGCATGGAATCAGTGAGTGCTACCAACCATCTTCCATTGGCCGGCGATCTCTGGGTGCTTGGCTTTTATGCTGAAGGAACACCGCTGCCCAAGCCTGGTGAAAGCGCCTCTGCAGCGTATCGCGTTGTTTATCCTGGATATTTCAAGACCATGCGAATACCTTTTGCGCACGGCCGCGATGTCACAGAGTCTGACAATCTTTCCGCGCCGAACGTCGTCATTGTGAATGAATTTATGGCGCAGCAGCAGTGGCCCGGAGAAAACCCGCTGGGCAAACGCTTGACGCTCGGCGGTCTGCAAACTGCTTCCTGGAAAACCGTGGTGGGCGTGGTGAAAAATGAAGTGCGCGACCACTGGGCTGATCCGCCTACCGCGCAGATGTTTTATTCCTTACCTGCAGAGTAGAGACTTGTTGAGCGGCCGGCAGACATACTTTGAATATCTCACGCTGGTCATGCGCTGCTCGGGTGATCCAGCCGCGCAGGCAGCGAGTGTAACTGGCGTGATTCACTCGCTGGACAGCAATGTCCCTGTTGCAGAAGTACAGACCATGGACGACGTAGTTTTCAACTCCAACGCGCAGCCAAGATTTTATGCGCTGCTGCTTACCGGATTCGCCATCACGGCGCTGGTGCTGGCCGGCATTGGTATCTATGGCGTGATGAGTTATATGGTTTCACGGCGCACACAGGAAATCGGTATCCGCATGACGTTGGGCGCGCGACCCGGAGCCGTGTTGCGCATGGTGATTCGCCAGGGAATGGCGTTGGTGATTGTCGGCGCCGCAGCTGGATTAGCCGGCGCTCTGCTGCTGAGCCGTTTGATGTCTGGCTTGCTGTATGGCGTAAGTAGTAATGATCCGGCAACATTTGTGATTGTCACAGCTGTGCTGATTGTTGTGGCTCTGGCCGCGAATTATATACCGGCACGCCGCGCAACCAGGATCGATCCCATGGCGGCGCTGCGGTCAGAGTAGAGAGGCTCAGTTCACAGATGCGCCAGAGAAATTAGCGGCGCAGTGCCAATACCGCCAGCACCACCACGCCAATTGTCAGCACGGCATTCCAGATCAAAAGCGTCAGCAGCCATTTGCGCAGCCGCTCTTCACGTGCGGCAATGCCCGTGTTGAGCGTTTCAATCTCAGCTTTCAGCTCCAGTGAATAGGCCTTGAGTTGGTCTACGTCTTCAGCCAGCAACTGCACCGGATCTGGACCAGCGGGCGCTTCCGGCTGGGTTTGTGCCTGCGCCGCAGCGCGCGAGCGAAGCTGGTCACGCAAGACCTGCCCGCCATGTTCCACAGCAATAGGCGCCAGCATGCGCAAGATCGAGCCGAGCCATCCCATAAGTTTTATTTGACCTTTCGCCGTGAGGCGGGCCGTTTGCTGGCCTGAACTCATTAGACCATACGGTGCGATTACGGCCTGAAATGGAGCGAAAATTGGACCCTGCTTTTGGTTTTTCAATTCCGGCGATTACCAATTTTGGCAATTCTGGCAATCTTTTGCGACCCTCTGCTGATGTCCTTCAGCCAGAAACCCCACCCGGCATATACGTTTTGTTGCAAACAAACGTCAAAGTACATTTCGACCGAGCGATGACCGCGCGGTCGAAGTCCTTTTGAGGCTGCTTTCATCACCGCAATCAGTGTGAATCCGTGGAGCATTTTGCCCCTTGCGACCCTCAGCCGATAGCTCTCACCAGCCACAGACCCACCCGGGGGTAGGGCGTTTTGTTGCAAACAAAAGCTCAATTGCCATTCAACAGCCTTATGACTGCCTTGTCGAAGCCACTTTTTCTTCAAGTTTCAGGTCAGTTTTGGCTGATTGCTGTCGGCTCAAATGCTGATTGTTACTTGCTCGGCCAATTGCTGCTAGGTTTTCAAAGACCATTTCCCACTCCCACACCCTGGGGCGCTGCCCAGAGTATAGATGGACTTTTAAGGCGAATCAAGTACGAAATGGGAAAGTGTCCGATTGTCGCAGTGGCCCACCCAATCACTTGATTTCATGTCGTTCATCCCCACTCGTTCATCCCACTCTGGGTGCCCGTTCTTTGCCGGTTTTGCCAGGGGCGGAATCAGCGGAAGTCTGCATCTTGATCTGTCTTTTTGTGCTGGCAAGTGACAGCGAATCTGTTCCTGCACGGCTAAAGCCGCTACCACCGGAAAGTAAGGAAATCGGCAGCCCGAATATGCTAACCTTATTGCTGCCACCCTCAAGCCGGGATGGCGGAACTGGCAGACGCAGCGGACTCAAAA
>DASXZE010000299.1:0-3287 GCA_036502105.1 Candidatus Angelobacter sp.
GGCGTTTCCCGGCTCAACTTTTGCCGCTTCTTCAAACGCCCACTGCGCGTCGCTCCACTCTTGCAACTGCATGTGTGCCAGCCCTTGCAGCATATAAGCCTGCCCATACCATGGATCGAGTTTGGCCGCGCGCTTAAATTCTTCAAGGCTTGCCCGGGCGTCATGCTTTTTGAAAAGCAAATCTTCGCCTTTGCCCATAGCGTCTTCCACTTCAGGCACGGAGCGGCGCTGGCGCGTCTGCGGCGCTGGCGTGGGCGAAGCGGAATGATCGGCGGAAGGACGATCTGCGGGGCGCTGCGACTGGCTGGAACTTTCCTGGGCAGCCAGTTGAGAGCAGAGCAGCGCCAGAATGATGAGAGCAAAGGAATGAATATTCTGCATTGACTGAGATTGTATGTGCTTCACGCGGGAGTTTCCATGGAACTGAAAGCCGTTCTGCGGTAGAACGAAAAACCGCTGTGTTCTTGCGAACACAGCGGCGAGAAAAACTAGTCTACAGATCAGAAATCAGGCTAGAAGGTAAGCTTCAGGCCAAATTCCATGGCGCGTGGTGAGCCCAGATCAAATACGCCGGAGCCGGGCAGAATACGCGTAAGCGCATGATCAGCGTTGGTGGATCCGTTTACGGAGCCGCCGCCGCTGTTCAAGAAGCCATTCAAGGTATTTCCAGGGCCATCAAGGTTGGACTGGTTGAAGGCGTTATAGATGGAGAGGCTCGGCTCAAGGGTCATGCCTTCGCGCAGCTTTCTGGGATAGCTGAGTTTCAGGTCTACAGTCTTGAGCCAGCCGAGGCTCTGTATGGAAGTTGGAGCATCCAGAGTTGGTATCACGGCACCTAGTTGCTGAAGTTGCGCCAGGGTAAATAGGCCGCTGTTGATCAACACCTGGCCTGCTGGGGTTGGGGTGCCAGCAACGGTAGCGTTGAAATTGCTGATGAAAGCCGCAAGGTCTTTGGGTTTAACGCTGCGTCCGTAAGCGCCCAGCTTGGTGCCAGGTACCAGATCGCCCAGGCCGGCATATACACCGCTGCCATCACCCGAGCCGTCACCCGTAACATCACTGGTGAAGATGCCGCCAGCTCCGCCACCGGGCAGCGTGAGGTTTAACGGCAGAGGACTATAAACGTGGCCCACAACGCCAAAGCGGATGTACCCCGGAAAATCAAAGGTACCGCCGAAGGAAAATTGATGTGTGCGATCAAGCCCATTCGGACCAAGCGCTGCTGTGGGGTTGTTATTGTCTGTAGCGGCGTTTACGAAATCAACGTCCTGGGCGGTGCCGTCTGACCGGGAGAGAGCATAAGAAAGCTGCCAGTTCAGGCTCTTGACGCCCCGGAATGGGTTACTGACATTGGCCCGCAGCGAAGTCTGCAAGGCATTGTAGGTTGTGCGCCCACCGGAAAACAGCATCTGGTTAACGCCCAATTGCGGGTTAATGCCGCCAAAGGCGGGATTTGCCGAACAAGGGGCAATTACAGATGCCTGACCAAACCCACCGCAAAGATTCGTGCCGGAATCCAGTCCGTTGGCTGCAAGATCCGCGATGGTTCCATGATTTTGAATTATACAGTTGATGTCCGCAGCGGTCGCGTTACCGCCGCAGCCGTTAGCAACTGAGGTAGCTTTAATGGCTTGTACAGCAGCTCCTTGGTTGAAGAAACGAGCGTCGCCCACATGGTTGGTATCAATTCCCAACAAGGTGTGCGTGCCTACGTTTCTCAGATAGTCGACGTTCCATACAACACCCTTGCTCAATTGCTTTTCAAAGCCAATGTTCATCTGGACCGAACGTGGCGTCTGGTAGTTTGGAGCAAAGAGGTTGATGCCATCTACATTGGTTCCCGCACCAAGAGTATTGCCGATGAAAGCCGCGTTGGCGGCAGGACCGGCAGCCAGTGTCGCCGCCTGAAATGCCTGTTGCAGTTGAATCAGCGCTGCGCCGGCGCCGCCGAGAGGCTGTCCGCAAATGGCAGCCAGATTCACCGGAATAGGGGACCCGTCTGGCATTGAGAAGCTGTTGCTTACGCCTCCGCTTGAAGTACAGGGGCTGCCAGTGCTGTTGAACAACCCTGTGGCCAGACGGCCTGGACGGTTGAACAAGTTGTTATTGAAAACGGAATTTTCATAATAGAGCCCAATACCTCCGCGTATTACCATCTTGCCCGTGCTAAACGGATCCCAGGCAAAACCAAACATGGGGCCGAAATTATGTCCTGGATCGCGAACTGGATTGCCTAATCCCTGACCAAACAGGTCAAGAATATTGGTGGTGCAAGGGGTGCCGGCCGCAGCCAGGTTAGCTGCCGTGACTGGATCAAGAGAGGAACAGGCTGGCGTTGCCAGATCGCTATCCGTGCGACCGGTGTCATGTACGTAACGCAAACCATAATTGATGGTCAGGTTGGGCCGTATTTTCCATGCATCGCCGATATAGAACTGAATACGATTGTCAGGTCCCAGGCCGCCAGCGGGCAATCCGAAGGCAGGTTTTTCTGACGAGAATCCCTGGCCGTTTCCAAGAGTAACTGTCTGTACTGGATAGTTCAGGGGATTGTTAATGCCGCCGGCAAAAGCAGTAGTCGAGATACAGTTCGTGGTTGCTATACCGCCGCCAGGCAATGGTGAGCCGCAGGTCACCAAATTGGAGGGATCTGAATTTGCTACTGGGGCCAGCGCGAAGAACTTGGCAAAACCGCCGCCCTGAATGTGGTTATAACCAAAACCATAGCGGATAATGTGTGAACCCCAGGGCTTGCTGCCGTCATACTTGATCTGGGTGTTTTGCTGGAAGGTTTTTTGCGGAGCAAGCAGGTTCGTGCCGGAGCAGAAGGCGTCCGCGCCACCGGTCAGGCAGTTAGGATCGGGACCGATCGTAATGCTGATGGCCGGGGCAGGATTGAAAACTCCGTTCTGTGTTGCATCGGTAATGCCATTGCGAAATTTAGTAAAGCCGAAACGTACAGCATGAGTGAATGATCCAGTAGTAAAGTCAACACCCGCTACATGCACCGGAGTATTGTTGACATTGGTAAAGGGCTGGAAGCTGTTGGGGATGAAGCCTTTTGTGCTGTGGTTCTGTTCATATGAGAACCGGTAAAACACATGTGTTGTGTCTGAAACACGCCAGTCAAGTTTGGCGATACCGTTCGTATCGCGGAACGGGGAATTAAAGCCACCCTGAATCGGAGCGAACGGGCCTGCACTGGCTACGGTTTCAATCAGGTCCTGTTTGAGGCGCTCAGCATCCACAAAGAAAAACAACTTGTCCTTGATGATCGGGCCACCGAG
>DASXZE010000300.1:0-12073 GCA_036502105.1 Candidatus Angelobacter sp.
AGACCCGCGCATCGATCCACAGCGCGTGCTTCAGGATTTCAAAATGCATCCGCTCATCGCCAGCCTGCTCCGCGGCGGCAAAATGGTCCGCTACGGCGCAAAAGCTTTCCCGTACGGCGGCTGGCACTCTATTCCGCCACTCGCCGGTCATGGCTGGATGATCGTCGGCGACTCTGCCGGCTTCCTGAATTCGCAGCGGCTCAAGGGCATTCATCTGGCCATCAAGAGCGGAATGCTCGCCGCAGAAACAGCTTTTGCCGCGCTGCTCAAAAATAATTTCAGTGAAGCGCAGCTCAGCGAATATCCATTGAGCGTGGAATCCAGCTGGATCAAAGACGAGCTATGGGAAGTCCGCAACTTCCATCAGGGCTTTGAAAATGGCCTGATCTCCGGCCTCATCCACACCGGCTTGCAACAGCTCACCGGTGGACGCGGTCTGCATGAAATTTATCCCGCGCACGCCGGCCATACGCGCATGAAACATCTAGACCAGCTACCCGCCGACGGCGGCAAACGCGCGCATCTGCTGGGCAAAGCCAAGGGTGACGGCAAACTCACCTTTGATAAGCTGACTGATCTTTATCACTCCGGCACCAGGCATGAAGAAGATCAGCCCTCGCACTTGATCATTGCCGACACAAATATCTGCAACACGCGCTGCGTCACGGAGTTCGGCAATCCTTGCCAGAATTTCTGCCCAGCCAATGTCTATGAGATGGAAGAAGACGCCTCTTCGCCCAAGGGTAAAGTGATCCACCTGAATCCTTCCAACTGCGTCCACTGCAAAACCTGTGACGTAATGGATCCTTACGAAATCATCACCTGGGTTCCACCTGAGGGCGGCGGCGGCCCGAATTATGATGGTATGTGATGACATTCAATTACGATCTAACCGCTGACGATTTTGTTCAAGCACAACACCTCTTCCTGCGCAAGACGCTTGGCAAACGTTTTGGGTTGGTTTTAATTGTGTTCGTTTTCTTGGTTATTCTTGGTATTTACTGCCTGTGGGGCTGGCTCAGCGGCAAAAATCCGCCAGCCACAGGCTTATGGGCTGCGGATGTGGGAGTTCTTTTTACCTACGTCTGGATTTGGTCAGGCATTCCCTGGAAGAAAGAGTTCCGCAGGACTCGCGCTCTGCACTCTTCCATGGAGCTCACCATTGGTGAAGATGAGATCGCTTACAAGAATGAAAGAGGCGACAGTCGAACAAAATGGAGTGCGCTGGAAGACTGGCAGGAATCGAAATCTCTTTTTCTCCTCTATCCTCAGCCCAGAATGTTTTTTATAGTGCCCAAGCGTGTAATGCAGCCAGACCAGATCGCTGCTCTCAGAGAAAGCCTTACTGCGAAAATCCGGAAAATCAAGGCGTAAGAAATTGACCGTCTTGATGGTCGCATCATTAAACTTTCTTCTATGAACCTCCGCCTACTCACCGCATCTGACGCCGAATCCTGGTGGCATCTCCGCCTTGAAGCCCTGCGCAATGATTCTCCTTCCTTCGCCGACTCAGCCGAAGAGCACGCGGCCACAACCCTCGATATGGCGCGTGAGCGGCTTGCAAATGGCGATCCTGCTGAAAATTTTGTTCTCGGATTATTTGAAGATGGCAAGCTCACAGCCACCGCCGGCTTCTATCGCTACACTCACCTGAAAGAACGCCATAAAGGACACATCTGGGGTGTCTATGTCCGGCCAGAGTCGCGGGGCAAAGGCGTGGCCCGCGCATTGATGCAAGAAATCATTCGTCGTGCGCAGACCATGAACGGACTGGAGCAGATTCTCTTAGTCGCCTCCGCCCATCTGCCGGCAAGAAAGCTTTATGAAACGTTGGGCTTTCAATCCTACGGCGTTGAGCCGCGCTCACTCAAAATCGGCGCAGAATACATTGATGATGTCCTGATGATTTTGCGCTTCTAAATCGCATCCAATACGCGATTTAAGCCGATAAAACCGCATTGCACCCATCCACTATAATAAGACCATAGGTTTCGACCACACATGGCCTGAGGCATACCTGGCCTGTATGGCGGTTCCTTGCCTGAGGCAAGGACAAGGGTTCAGAGCGGAAACGCCTGGGCCTCCCGTATGGAAAGGAACCGGAACGCGCTTAAGCGCGCCCCATCCTTTTTCATCCGTGCACATTTAAGTGAGAATGCGGCCAACCGTCTTTAGTTAAAGACCTCAAGTTAAAGACCGCAAAAGGCTGAGGCTAGGTAACATCGCACGACGCATGGCTGACCAAACATGACGCGCCTTCGCGACAAACACGGTAGAGACATCACTGACCTCCGGGTCAGCATTACAGACCGCTGCAATTACAAGTGTGTGTATTGCCGCACTGGCAATGAAGGCGCGCAATATGCTGAGCTGCCATTTGCGGATTATCTGCGGATGGTTCGCATCTTCGTTGATCTGGGTATTGAAAAGGTGCGGCTCACCGGCGGCGAACCTCTGCTGCGTAACGGCCTTGTAGATTTCGTTCGCGAACTTTCCGCGCTCCGTACTTTAGATGGCAACAAACTCGACCTGGCCATTACTACTAACGGCCATCTGCTCGCAGAACTCGTCCAGCCGCTCAAAGACGCAGGGCTGAGCCGAGCCACCATCAGCATGGACGCCGTGGACGCAGAAAAATTTGCCCGCATCACCCGCGTGCCCAATGGATATGAAAGCGTTCGCGCCGGCATTAAGGCAGCCAAGCGTGTTGGGCTGGAGCCGGTGAAAGTGAACTGCGTTCTGCTGCGCGGCTTCAATGAAGATCAGATTGTCGAATTCGCGCGCTTCTCCCGTGAAGAAGGCGTGGTGGTCCGCTTCATTGAATTCATGCCGCTGGAAGAAGACCGCGTATGGTCACCGCAGGTTGTGGTTCCCATGGATGAAATCCTGGAAAAGCTGAATGAGTTTCGTCCCGTGCGCCAGCTTCCCAACGCGCCCAGCGAAACAGCACGTCGCTACACCTTCGACGACGGCATCGGTGAAATCGGCATTATCGCTCCTGTGTCTCATCCGTTCTGCGGACACTGCTCGCGTGTTCGCCTTACTTCCGATGGCAAGATTCGCACCTGCCTATTTTCCCTCCTTGACCATGACATGTCCGGACGCATGTACCGTGGGGCCAGTGACACTGAACTAGCTGATTACGTTCGGTCAGTGGTCGACCAGAAAGAAGCCCGCCATCACATCGGGGAAGCGGGATTTATCAAGCCTTCCCGCAGCATGGTCCATATTGGCGGCTGAAGCCCTGCTACGGCGGTAACTTGCAAACGTATAAATAAGGTTAGTAAAATCCGCTGCAATCCCCCAGAAAGTTAAAGCGAATCTCCCCCGGCACTATTGAATTCCCCCACAGATCGCATTGAAAACGGGATAATGGTTTCGAACGAGACAGAAGAAAGCAGTGTAGCGGTTCACACACGGGACCCACATATGGCGATTGCGCTGGAAGTTGCCGGCAAAACCGACGTAGGGTGCGTGCGCGCGAATAACGAAGACAACTTCGGTTACGATTCGCGCTACGGCATCTTTGTGGTTTGTGATGGCATGGGCGGCCAGGCCGCCGGCGAAGTCGCTAGCAAAATGGGCGTGGATGTTCTTCTGGATTATTTCCGCAATGAAGCCTCCGCCACGGAAGCACACTCCGGCAACGGGTCGAACGGAGATGCGGCGCACTCCGCTACTGGCGGAGCCAAGAGCTTGGCCGACGCTATCCAGTTGGCGAACAGCAAAATTTTTCAGGCCGGGCAGGCGCAGCAGGCGCGCCAAGGGATGGGATCGACAATTGTTGCGGCGCTGGTGCGCGGCAACTCTCTCACTATCGGCCACGTGGGCGATAGCAGAATTTATCTCGTCCGCCAGGGCGCAATTCAGCAGCTTACGCAGGACCATTCTCTTGTGATGGAACAAGTGCGCCGCGGATACATCACACTGGAGCAGGCACAGAAATCAGAGCTGCAAAATATTATTCTGCGCGCTCTGGGCTCTGAAGAAGCGGTGGAAGTCGATGTTGAAGACCTGCTCGCCGTCCCGGGTGATCTGTTGCTGATGGCTTCAGACGGGCTGACCCGCCATGTGCAGGATGAAGAGATTTTAGAGATCGTGCAGGAACCTGGTGATTTGGAACAAAGGTGCAGTGAGTTGGTTCAACTGGCAAAAGATCGTGGCGGGGACGACAATATTACCTGCCTGTTAGTTCGCATTGTGAGCCGGCCGTGGTATCACAGTATTTTGAGCAAGATGTTTTTCGGAGGGCCGCAATGGCAAAACTCTATTTAAGATTTGAGCAAAATGATCAGGTGCTGAAAGAAGTTTCATTAACGCAGGCCGCCACCACCATTGGCCGCCTGGCGGACAACAGCGTCCAGATTGATAACCTCGCCGTCTCCGGGCACCATGCAAAAATCTCATGGAACCAGGACCATTACGTGGTGGAAGATCTGGGCTCGTTGAACGGAACTTTCGTCAATAATGAACGCGTGGGCAAAGCCACGTTGAAACACGGCGACCAGATCAAGGTCGGCAAGCACCTGGTTGAATTCAAGCATGAAGGCGTGGTGCCAAACTACGCCGTGGCCGCTAAAACCGGCCCATCAACGCCCCAGTTGGAAGCCACCATGCGGCTTGACACCAAGCAGGCCCGTGAAACGCTGGTCGATAAAGCCTCTGCTGCCGCAGCCGCCGCAGGCCCGCTGGGTATTGCGCGTCCTGCATGGATGGCCGACCCATTTTCTGCCACTGCCAAAGATCGCATTGGCTTGCTCAATATTCTGGAAGGCAAGACCGACCAGGAAAAATATGTGCTCACTGGCAAGATGACCATGATCGGCAAGTCCAGCATGGCGTCCATTAAGCTGAAAGGATTTTTCGCGCCCAATACCGCCGCCCTTATCAGCAAGCGCGACAATAAATATTTCATCTCTACCTCTGAGAGCAAAGCCAAACTAAAGCTCAACGGAGAAGATGTAATAGGCCAGCGCGAACTCACCAACGGAGACATTATTGAAGTGGGCAAAGTGAAGGCTGCGTTCAGCTTTCAGGAGTAGCGCGCTCCCGCCAAATCGTTCTCAAGGATTCACGAACGCGCTTGAGTAACACACTCATTCTGTGTTTAAGTAGTTCCATCACAAACGTCAGCCAAATCGATAAGGTAGGCGGCTCCCAGCAGAGCGCTCCGCAAAAGACCGAGCTGGGCGCAATGGCCATGGTCTCAACCCTGTTTTTTGCCTGGGGTTTTCTGACCTGCCTGAATGACATTCTGATTCCGCATCTCAAGAATATTTTTGACCTGAATTACGCAGAGGTCATGCTGGTGCAGTTCGCTTTCTTCTCTTCTTATTTCATTTTCTCCATGCCGTCAGGCAAGATCGTTGAATGGTTCGGCTATAAGCGGGCCATGGTCACCGGCCTGTTAACCATGGCCACCGGCGCGATTCTCTTTGTTCCGGCTGCCTCCATTCCATCATTCCCGCTGTTCTTGGCTGCATTGATTGTGTTGGCTGCCGGAATGACCGTGCTGCAAACCTCGGCCAATCCTTATGTAACCATATCTTGGCCCGCCGCGCACCGCCTCAAGCCGTTTGAACCTTACCCAGGCGCTCAACTCTCTGGGTACCACGGTTGCGCCAAAGTTTGGCAGCTTGCTGATTCTGGGCGCAGCCATCGCGCCTTTAACGGTTGAAGCCATGCATGCCATGAGCGGCGATCAGCTTCATGCTTACCGGATTCAACAGGCCGCCTCAGTCAAAGCGCCATATATCGGGCTTGCCATAGCTCTGGCCATACTCGCTGTGATTATTGGCTTGTTTAAGCTGCCGGTGATTGAATCGGCTGAGGCCCACGGCCATGCGACAGGAAGCGTCTGGCAGCATCCTCGGCTGGTGCTGGGTGCAGTGGCTATTTTTGTCTATGGGGGCGCTGAGGTTTCCATCGGCAGCCTCATGACAAATTATTTCAACCAGAAAGATATCGGCAATCTCTCACTGCAAAGCGCTGCCGGATACCTGCAATATTACTGGGGCGGAGCCATGGTTGGCCGCTTTATTGGCTCAGCGTTACTGCAAAAAACCCGCACGCACAAACTGCTGGCCTTCAATGCCATCATGGCCGCAATGCTCGTGGCCATTTCCATGCTCACCTTCGGCCACACCGCCATGTGGAGCCTGATTCTGGTGGGCTTCTTCAACTCCATTATGTTTCCCAGCATCTTTGCCCTCTGGCCATTGAAGGGCTTGGCCCGCTCACAGGCAAAGGCTCCGGCTTGCTGGTGGCAGCCATTGTCGGTGGTGCAATTGTTCCAGAGCTGCAAGGCATTCTGGCCGACCACCTCGGAATCCACCACGCTTTCTTTCTCCCCGTGCTTTGCTACGGATACATCCTTTTTTATGCCGCGCGTGTCGCGTCAAAAAACACAGTCGTCACCCAGCCCGTTCCAGATCCTGTATAGAAGAATCAGTCTCCAGAAGAATCAGCGCCCGCCAACATAAACTCTACATTCCAGCTATGATGGAACAAAGTTTCTGCCCAGACGGGTATCGCCTCAAGGAGTTTGGATGTATTTTGAGCAGTTTTACTTGGGATGCCTGGCCCATGCCTCCTACATGCTCGGTTCTGCAGGGCAAGCCGTGGTTGTCGATCCGCAGCGCGACGTTGAAATTTACCTGCAGGCCGCAGAAAAACACGGGCTGAAAATCACCCATATTTTTGAAACCCATCTCCACGCTGATTTTGTCTCCGGACACATTGAACTAGCAGAGCGCACCGGCGCAACCATCCACATCAGTGCCAAAGCCGACGCTACTTTCCCGCATGCTGCCTTGCAGGACGGCGCACGGTTAAAGCTGGGCAAGATCAAAATCACTGCCCTGGAAACTCCTGGCCACACCCCTGAAGGCCTGTGTCTGGTTATTACCGATGAAGAGAAGTCCGCCAATCCCTGGGCCGTCCTGACCGGAGATACCTTGTTCATTGGCGACGTTGGCCGCCCCGATCTTTCCAAGGCCTACACGCCGCAGCAACTCGCAGGCATGCTCTATGACAGCCTGCACAACAAACTACTTACGCTCAGCGATGACGTGCTGGTGTATCCAGCCCACGGCGCAGGGTCACTCTGCGGACGCAACATGCGCGCGGAGCGCTCATCCACCATCGGTACGGAGCGCCTCACAAATTACGCGCTGCAAATCGAGTCACGCGACGAATTTATCCGCCAGCTCACGGAGAACCTGCCTTCGCGTCCTGAGTATTTTTTGCGGGACGCACAGATCAACCGCGCCGGCGCGCCTGCACTCTCGGAATTGCCGGAACTTCCCGCGATTTCCGCGCAAGAATTAAAAGCGCTGCTGGAACAAGAAGTTTTCGCCCTCGACGTACGACCCAACGCCGACTTCGCCGCAGCCCATGTCCCCGGCTCCGTCAACATTGCTTTGTCCGGACAGTTTGCCTCCTGGGCAGGAACCATTCTCGGCTTGGGCGCACGCCCAGTCCTGATTGCCGATACAGAAGAACAATATTCTGAAGCCCGTCTGCGGCTGGCCCGCATTGGCATTGAAGATCCGCGCGGCTTTCTGCAAGGCGGCATTCAAGCATGGAAGCAAGCAGGATTTCCTCTGGAGACGTTACAGCAAATATCTCCGCAAGACCTGCATAACCAGGTGCGCAGCCATCATCTACAGGTGCTCGATGTCCGCCGCGAAGCCGAATGGGAAGCTGGCCACATGGAAGCCGCAACGTGGTTTCCCCTGGATAACTTTAAGGTCTCTGCACCTGAAATTGATCCGGCGGCTCCGTTGGCTGTTCACTGCCAGGGCGGATATCGCAGCATGATCGCGTGTAGCCTGCTTCTGCGCGCCGGAGCAAAAAATGTATTCAACGTGGCTGGCGGATTCGATGCCTGGCGGCAGGCTGGTCTTCCCGTGGGAACTGCTGTTCCGGAAAAAGTATGAAACCATTCGCAAGAGTCCAACGTCTTTGTATTGTGATTAGGTGTGCGAATTTCCTCGCCATAGCTTACTTGCTGTACACTGGCGCGTCTATGAAAGTGCCGTTTCTAAATAACAATTAGCAGGAACGATCCAGGAAAATTATGAAAAATTGCATTCGCGTTTGTTCAACGGCAGCAGCTCTCCTCTTTGTCTTCGGCATGTACGGCACTGCCCAGGACGCAAAGCCCACCAAGCCGGGCGTCGCTAATCCGGTGATCGCCGTGGACGATAAGCCGCTCACCGCGCTGCCATACACGCCAAGCCTGGATCTTTCTTCCATGGATAAATCAGCCGACCCTTGTGTTGATTTTTACCAATACACTTGCGGCGGCTGGATGAAGAGCAATCCCATCCCCGCGGACCAGGCGGCATGGAGCGTTTATGGCAAGCTCACCGTAGACAATCAGCGCTTTCTCTGGGGCATTCTCGACGATCTGGCCAGGAAGACCAGCGGCCGCAACGCCACGCAACAAAAGATCGGCGATTATTTTGCCGCGTGCATGAATGAACCTGAAGTAGAAAAGCTCGGCGCCACTCCGCTCAAGCCTTCGCTCGATGAAATCGCCGCCCTCAAAGACAAAAAGGGTTTGGCCGCACTGCTGGCGCATGAGCAACTCAGCAATGCTACCCAGGAACTGTTCTTTGGCTTCGGCTCAGATCAGGACTTTTCAGATTCCAATCAGGTAATCGCCTTTGCCACCGCTGGTGGTCTGGGCCTGCCTGACCGCGACTACTACACCAAGACAGATGCAAAGTCAGAAGAGATTCGGCAGAAGTATCTGGTCCACGTGCAAAAAATGCTGGAGCTGCTGGGTGACTCGCCGGACAAAGCGAAAAGTGAAGCCGCAGCCATCATGAAGATTGAGACGGCGCTGGCCAACGCTTCACTCACCCGCGTGGAGCAGCGTGATCCGCATAACCTGTTTCACAAAATGGACCGCACACAGCTGCAGGCGCTCACGCCAGATTTTGACTGGAATACCTTCCTCAAGGTCGGCGGCATTGAGCAGGTAAACACCTTCAATGTAACGGAGCCAAAGTTTTACCAGGAATTTGATAAGCAGATTCAGAGCAACAGCCTTGACGATCTCAAGACCTATCTGCGCTGGCACATGGCCAGCGCCAACGCTGCGTTTCTTTCGTCAAAGTTTGTGAACCAGAACTTTGATTTTTTTGCCCACACCCTGCGTGGCGTCGAGCAGATTGCTCCTCGCTGGAAGCGCTGTGTGCGTCTGGTAGATGGCCAGCTGGGTGAAGCGTTGGGCCAGGAATTTGTAAGCCGCGCCTTCAGCCAGCAGACCAAACAAAGCACTCTGGAAATGACCAGGCAGATAGAGCAGGCCATGGAGGGCGACATCCAGCAGCTCACATGGATGAGCCCTGAAACAAAGAAGCAGGCGCTGGAAAAACTGCATGCCGTGGTGAATAAGATTGGCTATCCTGACCGCTGGCGCGACTACAGCTCAGTGGAAGTTAAGCGCGATGATTTTGTAGGCAACGTTCATCGCGCCACCACGTTTGAAGCGCGGCGTGAGCTAGCCAAAATCGGCAAGCCTTTGGATCGCGGCGAGTGGGGCATGACTCCTCCCACAGTCAATGCTTATTACAACCCGCAAATGAATGACATTAATTTCCCAGCGGGCGTTTTACAGCCACCGCTTTATGATCCCAAACTTGACGACGCGCCGAACTACGGCAACACCGGCGGAACAATTGGCCATGAACTTACGCACGGCTTTGACGATCAGGGCCGCCAGTTTGATTCCAAAGGCAACCTGCGCGACTGGTGGACCAAGGAAGATGGCGAGCAGTTTGAAAAGCGCGCGCAGTGCGTGGTGGACCAATACGCTCAATACACAATCGTTGACGACATTAAAATCAACAGCAAACTCACAGAAGGCGAAGATGTAGCTGACCTGGGCGGACTGATCCTGGCTTACATCGCCTGGAAAGCTGACGTTCAAAACAAGCAGCTGGAAAACCGCGACGGCTTCACGCCAGATCAGCGCTTTTTCGTCGGCTATGCACAGTGGGCTTGTGAAAACGAGCGCCCGGAAAATCTTCGCGCCAATGCTATTACCAATGAGCACTCGCCGGGCAAGTATCGCGTAAATGGCTTGATGGTGAACATGCCGGAGTTCCAGAAGGCATTCAGCTGCAAAGCCGGACAGCCCATGGTGCGTGAGAATCGCTGCCGCGTGTGGTAGCGCAACCGCAAATTCGTCCAGGCAAAGTCCTGCTGGAAATTTGCCTTGATTCAGTGGAGTCCGCAGCGGCTTCAGAGCGCGGTGATGCAGACCGCGTTGAGCTCTGCGCGGGACTCCACGAAGGCGGCACCACGCCCAGCGCTGGCATGATTGCCGCAGTGCGCAAGAAAATAAAGATTGGATTGCAAGTTATGATTCGTCCGCGCGGCGGAGACTTCTGCTACAGCGCGGACGAATTCAGCATCATGCAGCGTGACATCCTGATTGCCAAACAGCTGGGCGCCAGCGGAGTTGTTTTCGGTATTTTGAATCCTGATGGCACGGTGGACAGAGTTCGCATGCAGCAGCTACTGGATATGGCGCGCCCGCTGAAAGTCACATGCCATCGTGCGTTCGATATGACAAGTGATTTTGCGCAGGCTCTGGAAGACCTCATGGAAATTGGCGTTGACAGGGTTCTGACCTCCGGCGGAAAGAAAAGCGCCGTGGATGCCATGCCCACCTTGAAGCAGATGACACAGCAGGCGCAGTCCCGCATCTCCATAATGGCCTGCGGTGAATTATCTATCGCGAATGTAAAAGCGGTGATTGCATACACCAACGTAAGAGAAGTCCATGCTGGCCTGGGCACTCCCGTTACCAGCGCCATGAAGTTTCGCAACCAGAAAGTTTCCATGGGCACGCTGATGGAAAGCGAGTATCAGCACATGGTTGTCACGGAAAACAGCGTGCGTGAATTAAGGGCGGCTGTAGATAGCGCCCAGATAGAGTTCCTGCACTGACTTTTTACGCGGCATTCTTTATTTGGCCGCGTGGACCTTAATCTCTTTCAGAATACGCCGGGCCACGGCCGCATCCGGGCCATCCGGCGCAAGGCTCAGATATTCACGTAACTGCGCCGCTTCAGAATCTCGATCATGTTTCTGTTCATAGATTTTTGCCAGCAGCCAATGCAGCTCAGATTTTTGCGACTTGCTGCTGTCCTGCAAAGCCAGCAGTGCGCTTTTTTCTGCCGTGGTCCACTGCTTTAGATAATAGTTGGCCACGCCATTGTAATAAGTGGCTCCGGGAGCCCGCACGGGATGCATGCCAATTACCTGGTTGGTCAAATCGGCCACCTGGTCCCATTTCTCTTCGTGCGCCGCCAGCGCAGCCAGGCAAAGATAGCCGGGCAAATAGCTGGCGTCTGCCTCTCGTGCCTGGGTGCAGGATTTCTCTGCCTCTTTCATGTTTCCCTGGTCTTTATTCGCCTGCCCCAGAAGCACCCATGCAGCCGCATATTTTGGGTTCAACTTCACCACGCGGCTCAAGTGCTGTTCTGCGTCTTTCAAATTCTTTTTTTGGATTGAGGCGCAGCCTTCGTTGAACTGTTGCCGCGCCTCGGCTGAAATATCCAGCCCGATCACGCTTACGGTACTGCTTAGCACGGGACTCATGGGCCATTGGTAGCATCCCGGCAGGTCATTTTTTAATATCGGATGGTTGTCATCTGAAAGATAAACCACCTTGTTGTCAAACTCGCTTTCTGCGGAGCGCGGCCGGTAATTCGAGCTGTTGCTGGAAACAGGCGCTGGCGCTGAATGCGATCCACTGCCTTTACTGCCGCCAGACTTTTGCGCAGACGCGGGCACTGCTGACAGACAGATTGCTAACGCCAAGCCGAGGGCAAGGCTGGGGAAACCAGGAATCACGCGCATACAGCACTCCTGCGGGCGATTTTAACACCGTACATAACATCCAAGAGCAAAAAACACATGATCGCGAGCATATCTGTGTGTCTCCGCCTACATGACAAATGTCATTCGTAAAAAGTGACATTCCCCACTTATCCCATCTACCCATTTCTCGCATACTAAGCTCGCAAGTTGAGGGAGTGTTCATGATGAA
>DASXZE010000301.1:0-10425 GCA_036502105.1 Candidatus Angelobacter sp.
CAAGGTTGTGAGCAGGACTGCGACGAACAATGTCTTCATTTCTCTGGCCTCTCAGCAAATTAGATGGCCCAGAGGCAACTCTGTTAGCGCAAACTTTGCGGAGTGGGTTGCAATAGCTCCCACATGGCGGCGATGACGGCATCCGGCGTTTCCAGCGAGCTACTGTGGCCAGCGCCGAGGATGTTCACATTCCGCGCACCGCGAATGCCGGCCATCAGGCTGGCGGAGTTGCGCGGCGGCTGGGCTACGTCTTCTTCACCCGTAATCACAAGCGTGGGACAGCTAATCAGAGCCAGTTCTTCCGCGGTAAATTCACGCCGGCCCATTACCGCCGACAACGACTTTGCGATGTTCCGCGGCCGTGACATGAGTTTGGCCGTCCACTCTTGCAGCATGGGCCGGCGCGAGGGATTGCTGCGCGAACTACTGCCAAAAAGTTCCTTCACGGCAATGGGCGTAAACGGCGCGGGGCCAACCACTCTTACCAGCGCTGCCAGCACGCTGTACTTGATGCGGCTCGGCAGATTCTCTTTCGCCGCGGTGGTGTTCATGAGCGTAAGCGTCCGTATCAAGGTGGGATGGTGCGCGGCCAGACGCATGCCCACAAAGCCGCCCATGGAGAGCCCGGCAAAATGGCACGGTGCGGCATTCAATGCCGTGATCAGAGCTGCCGCGTCATCGGCGATGCTGTCCATGTCATATCCCTGGCAGGGATCTTGCGACTGCCCTTGCGCCCGATGGTCATAGGCGATCACGCGATATTGCTTTTCAAAGGTCGCCCGCTGCGGCTCAAACATGGAATGGTCCATGAGCAGCCCATGGGAAAAAACGATTGTCTCCCGCCCCCTGCCGGACTCTTTATAAAACAGTTCGACGCCGTTGACATGGATTTGGGGCATGGTTTTATGTCTCGAGCAAAGCGAGAGATCGCTATTGTAACGAACCACGATTGAGACCGCTGAAGAATCTGCTCCGGCAATGAATATAATCGTAGCGATAGGGTTCCCTCGCTACGCTCGGGATTAAAAACAAAACATGGACAATAAAGCCATCGCCAACATTTTTTATGAAACCGCCGACCTGATGAAGGTGGCGGCCGCTGACTCATTCCGCATACGCTCGTATGAGCGGGCTGCCGAAGCGCTGGAAGGCTGGCCGCAGCAGGTTTCAGAAATTTACCAGGATGAAAAAGCGCTGCTGGCGATCCCCGGGATTGGCAAGGGCATGGCGGCGAACATTCGCGAGTTAATGAAAGACGGCAAGCTCGCGATGCATGAAGAGATGCTCACGAAGTTTCATCCTTCCATGCTCCAGTTGCTCAAGATTTCCGGCCTTGGACCCAAAACGATTGCCCTGATCTGGGACGCCTATAAAGTTTGCGATGTTGACGGCGTAGCCAAGCTGGCCACGGAAGGCAAGCTGCGCGAACTGCCCCGGCTGAGCGAAAAATCAGAGCAGAAGATTCTGAAAGCCATTGAGAGCTACAAGCAGCTTACAGGGCGCTTTCTGATCAACGTTGCAGATGAAGTCGCTGCGAAGATGACGGAGTTTCTTGCGGGACTTCCCGGAGTGGACAAAGTCACGCCTGCGGGATCACTGCGTCGTGGGAAAGAGACGGTAGGCGATCTTGACTTACTCGTCACCGGCAAATGCTGTGAGAGTGTTCCACAGCGCGATGCGGTGATTGAACGCATCGTCAATTTTCCGGGGATTCTTGAGGTCATCGCCAAGGGCGAAAATAAAGTCAGCTTCAAATTGCGCAGCGGCATGCAGGTGGATGTGCGGCTGCTTCCTCCGGATTCTTTTGGCGCAGCCATGCAATATTTCACCGGCTCAAAAAACCATAACGTCCAGTTGCGGCAGCGCGCTCTGAAGCAGGGCTACACACTCAATGAATATGGGCTGGTGCGTGTGGAAGACAATCAGCGTGTCGCGGGAAAGACTGAAGAAGAAATCTACAAACAGCTGGGATTGAAATATATTCCTCCGGAATTGCGTGAGGACTGCGGAGAAATTCAGGCCGCGGCGGAAGACAAGCTGCCCGAGTTGATCACGCAGGCTGATATACAGGGCGACGTCCACATGCATACGGTGGAAACGGACGGCAAAAACACGATTGAAGAAATGGCCGAGGCCGCGCGCGCGCGCGGCTACAAATACATGGCCATCACGGACCACTCCAAGAACCTGGCCTTCGCCAACGGGTTGGATGACGCGCGGGCCGAGGCACATATCAAGAAGATCCGCGCAGCGTCAAAGAATATGGAAGGCATCACGATCTTTGCCGGCATTGAAGTGGACATACTGGCGGACGGTGAACTGGATCTTTCTGATTCCGTGCTGGAGCAGATGGACATCGTGATTGCCAGCGTGCACTCGCACTTCAACCAGGAGCCCGCGCAGATGACCGACCGGTTGCTGCGCGTGATTGCGAATCCGAATACGTCGCTGGTGGGCCATCCCACGGGACGCATGCTCTTGCGGCGCGAAGGATTTGCCTTTGACTATGACAAAGTTTTTACCGCCGCCGCCAAGGCGGGCGTAGCCATGGAGCAAAATGCGTATCCTGACCGGCTGGATCTGAGCGACCAGAATCTGCGCATGGCCAGGGCCAAGGGCGTGAAGTTTGTGGTGAATACTGACGCGCATCATACGTCGCACATGGAGAAGATTCGCTATGGCATTCTCCAACTGCGCCGGGCATGGCTGACGAAGCAAGATGTGCTCAACACGCTGCCGGCGGCGGAGTTTGCAAAGATTGTGCGGCGCGGGCGACCGGTGCTGGCGCAGCTGAATTAGGCAGGCAAACGCTATTCGTTTTCGTGATTACATACTACTGTGATTCAGCATCTCAGAAGAGTATCCTGTTCCCGGAGCGCACATGCCTGATAATCCTGTTCCTAACCAGCCGACCATTCCGCCGAATGCACCGCCACAAGCTGCGAGCCAGAATGCAGGACACATTCCCATTACAGAAGAATTGGATAGCGCCAAGTGGACTCTGCCGCCGATTGTGCCGCTGCTCGTTGCTGGAGCTATAGTGGCCGTGGTGGTTGCGGTGATTGCTTTATCGAATCGCACAAAGCCCAGCGCCGCGCTGGCCATAACCAAAGTTGTTGCAGCGGCACAGGAAGATAACACGATGGTGGCGATCCAGATCAAGCTGGATAACCAGGTGGAAGGGCCGATCTGGATCAAGGAGATCCGCGCCGAGATAGAGACCGCAGACGGCAAAAAATTCAGCGACATGGCTTCTCCCGCGGTGGATGCTCCGCGCTACATGGAGGCATTCCCTGTCCTGACAGAAGCGAAGGCGAACTGGCTGAAAGAAGACTTGAAGATTCCTTCCAAAACATCTTTCAATGGCGTGGCAATCTTTTCTTATCCGGTGACAAAGACCGTGTTTGATGCGCGCAAGCAGATCACGATCCACATACAGCTCTTTGACCGAGGCTCTCTGGCCGCGAGCATTCCGCCTGCGCCGGCAAAGTGATTTCTAGCAATTGATTTCTTGCAATTGATTTAAAGAGCGTTCAAGAGCGGCACGGCGCAACGAGGATGAATTTCATCGCCAAACACCAAGACCCTTACCCGGAAAAGTTTTTTGTCTTCTCCAAACAAGGGCCTCAGTCGCCACTTCCTGAAATTAGGACACTGCAAGCTGTTCACGCGGAACAGGATTTATAATTAGCAACCATGCGAACGGACTGGACGCGGCAAGAGATCGCTGCACTCTATCATCAGCCACTGCTTGACCTCCTGCTGCAAGCGCAAAAAGTACATCGCGCATTTCATCCCGCGAATGAAGTGCAGATGTGCCGGCTGCTTTCCATCAAGACCGGTGGATGCCCGGAGGATTGCGCATACTGTCCGCAGAGCGCGCACTACTCCACCGGCGTGGAGCGCGAGCCGCTGATGAACTGCGAAGAAATTCTTCCGGCTGCGCGCAACGCCAAGGCGGATGGCGCCACGCGCTTCTGCATGGGCGCTGCCTGGCGACAGGCGCCGCAAGGCCGCGAGTTTGATTCTGTACTGGAATCTGTACGCGCTGTAGCTGCGCTGGGAATGGAAGTCTGCTGCACGCTGGGCATGCTGACTGAGCAGCAAGCGGTGCAGCTCAAAGAAGCGGGAGTGACTGCTTATAACCACAACCTTGATTCGTCGCCGGAATTTTACGGCAACATTATCAGCACGCGGGTTTACCAGGAGCGGCTCGATACGATTGCGGCTGTCCGCAAGGCCGGCATCACCGTTTGCAGCGGAGGAATTCTGGGTATGGGCGAAGCGGAGGATGATCGCATTGGATTGCTGCAGCAGCTGGCAACGCTTGATCCGCATCCGGAGAGCGTGCCGATTAACATGCTGGTCCGTGCTGAAGGTACACCGCTGGCGGACTCACCTAATCTTGATCCTTTGATTATGGTGCGGACAATCGCTTGTGCCCGCATACTGATGCCGAATTCGATGGTGCGGCTGGCAGCCGGACGCAAACAGCTATCGCGCGAGGCAATTTTGCTGTGCTTTATGGCGGGAGCTAATTCCATCTTTACTGGTGAACGGTTGTTGACTACTCCGAATCCCGCGCCGGATGAAGACGCGGAGATGCTGGAAGAGCTTGGATTGAAGCCGATGCAGCTTTCCTTGCAGCATTTCTCAAGTTAACTCCCGTTCGCCACCTTATTTTCTTGCCCTATATACATATATACGTATAATTATATAGTGCAAGAAAAATCACTGAAGCCCCTTCGGTGGATAGGATCGTCTCTCAGAGATTTACAATCTTTTCCGAAGGAAGCACGCTCCATTGTTGGCTACGCGCTTTATGCCGCACAGAGCGGCGAAGTCGATCCCGCAGCGAAGCCGATGAAAGGATTTGGGGGAGCCAGCGTCATGGAAATTATGGCTCCGTTTGCCGGTGACACGTGGCGGGCGGTTTATACAGTCCGCTTTCGCGAAGCTGTCTATGTGCTGCATGCATTCCAGAAGAAATCCAAATCCGGCATCTCCACACCGCAGAGAGAACTCGAGATGATTTGCAAACGACTGGCAGAGGCACAAAAAGATTACGACCAACGTCAGAAATAAATGGTGTTGCATGAAAGCTAAAAGAAAAAATATAAAAACGCGCGTCACCGAAAGTAGCGGCAACGTCTTTGCTGATCTGGGATTACCGAATGCCGACCAGGAGCTTACAAAAGCCCGGCTGACCCTGCAGATCTACCGCATCATCCAGAAACGAGGCCTTACTCAAACCGAAGCTGCCGAAATCCTGGGGGTTTCTCAGCCGCATGTATCCGCATTGACACGCAATCGCGGCGGTAGCTTTTCTGTCGGCCGGCTGATTGAGTTCCTTACGGCGCTTGGTCAAGACGTTAAGATCACGGTTACTCCAGCACGCCGGCCGCAAGGCCAATTGTCAGTAATAGTTGCTTGATCTGGCGAATCAAGCTCTCTATATTGTTACAACCATGAAAGCAAATATGTCTTCTGGCTTGCTTCTGCTACTTCTACTTACCGTGCTGCCTGCCGCAAGCAAAGAGCTGCGCACCACGATTGTTTATGACGACAAGGCTACCGACGTTCATTCATCCGACGAAGAAGCAGACCAACTCTGGATCACCACTGCCGATCTCAAACGCGCGACCCGCTTTGAGGTAAAGCCGCAAGGCGTCTGTCGCGATGAGCTGTGCTTTCCGCTGCCCAAGTCAAAGCAGCAAAGTTTTTTGCGCGAAGAAGCTGGCAAGAAGTTTTTCAATCTCACGGCATTTGCGCAACTGATGCATCAGCCGGTGGCGCATGATGCGGCTCTGGCTACATGGTATTTTGGACTGCGCTCAGATCAGCGCCAGGGACTGAGTTCATTGCAAGCACCTGATTTCACTTTGCCGGACATCCATGGCAAGCCGCACAAGCTTTCTGATTTCCATGGCAAGAAAATTTTGCTGGTGACATGGGCCTCATGGTGAGGATGCCGTTTTGACCTGCCAGGCTGGCAGGCAATCTATGAACAACTGAAAGACAAGAATTTTGAGATCGTCTCGGTGGCGCAGGACACGGGCGGGGCAAGAGATGCCGGCCCGTGGATTGATCCGCTGCAATATCTTGAGGCCAAGCCTGACCTGCCCAAGGAAACTATTGAGACGGCGAAGAAGATTGGGCCGCTCACGTACACGGTGCTTATTGACGAGAAGCATCTGGTCTCAAAGCTTTACAACATGGTGAATGTGCCGACCGGTGTGTGGATCAACGAGAAGGGGCGCATTGTGCGTCCGAATGAAGTTGCGTTTGTGGATGACCGCTTTAAGATTTTTAGCGGGCTGGACGCCGCGCCATATCTTAGCGCGCTGAAAGACTGGGTGGACAAAGGCGACAAGAGCCCATACGTGATGAGCGAAGACCATCTGCGGGAAAAGATGGCGGCGCAGGATCCCAACTTCGCGCAGGCGGCGGCGGAGTTTGGATTGGCCGAGCAGCTTTATAAATCCGGACATCCGACTGAGGCAATTCCCCATTTCAAAGAGGCGCAGCGATTGAACCCGAAGAGCTGGAATTACAAGCGCCAGGCGTGGGCGCTCTCTGACGCCAAGCGCGATTACGGAACAAGTTTCCGCGAAGAGGTGGACAAGATTGGCGGCGGCAAGGTGTACTATCAACCACCGGAGTTGCCGGAGGGCCAGAAAAAAGAAGACCATAAACGAGAAGGCCAAAAGAAATCTGACCATTAAGTTGTATCGGGGAAAAGCACCGTGCCCTGAAGCTAAGATTTTCTGGAAAGACAATGAAGACGCTACGCAAATTTTTAATGATCCTGGCTGTTCCCGCAGCCGTGCTTTATGGACTGAAGGAGATTGGCGGAACACCTCTCTATAAAGGTGATGATGTTGGATTGGCGTGGAAGGCCCAGGCCAATACCGGAAAACTTATCCTCACAAACGACATGGGAGATATCACCTGCCTGCTCCGGCTCAGAATGGCGGGCAACGCGGATTATCGGGCCGAGCTGGCGAATGGTACCGTGCTCAAAACAAGCAAAAGCCCCGATCAAGGCGATGAGGGCTGGATAGAAGTTTCCGCAGTCTCCCCCAATCCGCAAGAGAAGTTCAAATGGCCTTCAGGATCAGGTGTTTTTATTTTGCCGGCGGCAAAACAAACGGCGGCCATGCACCTGGCAGACTGGGAAATCTTTCTTACAGATAAACATCCTGATTCTCTGCAAAGAGCAACTTGGCGCGACCGGGGTTTTAAATTCTCACTGGCATTTTTTGTGCTGGCACTGATTGGCGGGGCACTGGAAGCCAACGAGAGACTGAAGGAAAAACCTTTGGAGCCTGCGCAGAGGCCGTTTACGGCGCAAACGCTGGTTGAGGCGATGATACAGAATGTGGTGGACCACGAATCGCCTGCGGACAAAGCGGCCGCAAGGACACAATGGATGCGGGCCGTGCTGACCAAAGTGGTGCTGGAAAATATTTCTCCGCTGGACGCCATGGCGGAGAACCAGATGCCGGAAAACCAGACGCCGGACATCAATCACAAGATCTTATATCTAAGCGCCATGGCCAAATTGAAGCGCCAGTCAGAAAATTTTCAGCAGGAGTTGTCACGGCTTTCAGACAGATTGAAGCAGCCATTTTTCAATGCCAAACCGTTCCCAATTACAGGACCTTCTGAACCAACTCGAAAGCGACCTGAAGAATAGAGAGCAGTCGCCGCAGACCTACCAGGAAAATAGTGCAGCCTGGACCTTGTTGGAGCAGACCGTCCGCGCGTTGAGCCAGGCACTGCTGGCAGTGCGCTGGAAGCTTGCCGACGACGATGTGGCAGACGTTCTGCAGCAGGTACTGTTGAAATTTCAATCGCTGGAAACTTTGCGGCGCGTGCGGAGCGCCGGAAATATAGAAGGCTACATTGCCGTCATGCTGAAAAATGTGGCGCTTGACCTGATGCGGCGGCGTGAGCTGGAGCACAGGCTTTTCCATCCTTTGGAAGAGGACATTGCGCAACAAGATACTGATACAGCTTCAAGCATGGCAGAGCACCGCACCACGACTCTTCGAGAAGAGTTGCGCGCTCTGCCGGCAGAAGACAGGACATTGCTGCGCATGCGCTTCTGGAAGAATATGAGCATCCGAGAGATTGCGGAAGAGACTGGACTCACGTATTCTGCAACGGCAGTGAGGCTGTTCCGCATCCTGCACCGTATGCGTGCCCACATGGAGCAGCAACAGACATGGAATCAATAGCTTACGTAAATGCTATGTAATGGTTGGCAAGCTCGTTCGTTATATTGGTAGAAGGAAATACAGGTTGGCGTGAAGAGGAGAAGCCCCTTGAATCTTGAGGATCTGTTAGGCCACGTTGATACAAAATGGCGTAAAGACTTTGTCCGCTTCATTGATACGGGCGAGGCCGGCGACGAGTTTCTGAATTATTTGAACCATGATTCCGGCGGACAGCAGGCCGTGGAAATGGCATTTACGGCCCATGCCAACTCGATCCATGGGTTGGCTGAAGAAATAAAGAACGCGCCGACTGTAAACGAAAATATACAGGCCCCGGCCCGCTCCATTTCCAATAATTTTGCCCAGGCGATTGAAGGCGTGCTGGAACTGGCTCCGGAGCAGCAGGCACACGCTGTACGGGAAGCGGCCACAAGCCTGATGCAGGCCACGCGGCCTGGCCGCCAGAGAGAGATTGCAGCGGTTGCAGATGCGTTCAAAGAAAATCTGGATAAGATGACCGCCGAATCCTAGCTGCCCGACGAACCTGTGATCTCCGCGACATCATTCACGGCAGCTAAGATTTCTCCGCGACGCAGCGCAGCCACGCAACGAATTCTTTCATGGGCCGGGTAAGCACATGGCGGCGTGCGCGCAGGTATCCAATGCGGCGTGTAGGAGAGCGCTTCAGTGGGACGAGAGCGCAACTGGCCCCGTGCGCAGATGCCATGGCGGGAACCAGCGTTACGCCGAAGCCGGACTGGATCAGCTGGAAAATACTTTCAAGCTGATTGGTCTCAAAGATGGATGGCAACTCGGCCTGCGAACGAGTGCAGGTCATCAAGACATTGTCGCGCAGGCAATGCCCTTCCTTTAAAAGCAGCAAAGGCTCATTCATAAAAGCGCGCACATCCACTTCACGGCTGCCGGCCAGCGGATGGTCTTTGGCTACGGCAAGGAACAGAGGCTCGCGGAAAAGCTCGCTGCAGATAATGTCAGGATTTTTTACTGGCAGGCTGGCCACGGCGATATCGAGGTCGCCGGACTGCAACTGCTCCACCAGGCGCGGCGTGGAGTCTTCGACTAAATGCAGATCGACGTCAGGAAACTGATTGCGGAAGTCGGCGATGCGTGGGGCGATCCAGTAAGGAAGAATGGTGGGGATCACGCCGATGCGCAGCCGTCCGCGAACGCCGGCTTGTAGGTTGGCCAGGGAATTTTCCGCCATGGTGACCTGCTGCAAGATGCTCAGAGCGGGCTCCAGCAGGGCTTCACCAAAAGCAGTGAGCTTTACGGAGCGGCCAAGACGTTCAAAGAGCGGCGTGCCAATCTTTTTTTCCAGCGCACGGATCTGTTGCGACAGTGATGGCTGAGCGATCCCGAGTTCTTCCGCCGCGCGCGTGAAACTTCCGGCGCGGGCCACAGCATAAAAATAACGGAGCTGATGAATTTCCATGTTTCTCTCTTTAACTCTATATGTCAACTATATAAGTCCGGCGCGACCTATAGCTCTTCTCTATTTCACACATCGGCTGGTTGACCTACCTCTTATGGGGTGCGGTGGCTAAACTCAGGAGGACGAAACAATTCACCACAGTCATCACAATTTCGTCAGTAAAGAGGACAAATGGCGGACGAGAAGAAACTTACAACCTCAGCAGGACGCCCCGTGGGCGACAATCAGAATTCACTCACCGCAGGCCCGCGTGGTCCGGTTGTATTTGAAGATTTTCAGCTCTTTGAAAAGATGGCGCATTTTAATCGTGAGCGCATCCCGGAGCGCGTGGTGCATGCCAAGGGCTCAGGCGCGTACGGACATTTTGTCTGCACCAACCGCGACATGGCGAAGTACACTACGGCAAAACTTTTTTCCAAAGGCAAAAAGACACCGACGTTTTTGCGCTTCTCCACGGTGGGCGGCGAAAAAGGATCAGCCGATACGGAGCGCGATCCGCGCGGCTTTGCACTGAAGTTCTACACCGAAGAAGGCAACTGGGATCTGGTGGGCAACAACACACCGGTCTTCTTTATTCGCGATCCGCTGAAGTTTGGCGATTTTATTCATACACAGAAACGCGACCCGGAGACGAACCTGAAATCTCCCACCATGATGTGGGATTTCTGGTCACTCTCGCCGGAGTCACTGCACCAGGTTACGATTCTTTTTTCTGATCGCGGAACACCGCACGGCTACAGGCACATGGAC
>DASXZE010000302.1:0-6418 GCA_036502105.1 Candidatus Angelobacter sp.
CTGGTGGACGACGCAGTGGATGTCTGGAGCTTTTTGTTCTGGCAGCTGGGCGTGAAGCTGTAGCGTTACGTAGTTGCGAAAAAACCTTTGCACAAAAAGAAAGGGGCCGTTGATCACGGCTCCTTTCTTTACCTTAATTACCCAACCAAAATAACTTAGCCCAAAAACTTAACTTATATTCAACGGCTGTGTCAGCCGGAAACCGAGGCGTCGCTCGGCCATGAAACCAACTTCTTTCTTACCGGACGCATACGCCGCCGAGCTGCTGCCGGTCGTACCCACGGCTGAACCAGACAACGCGTTTTTATCTCCGCTGACCAAGGCGCCCAGCAGCGTGTTCCCGCCTACGCCTCCGCCAATAAAGGCGAGATTACGTTTCTTGTAACTGCCGCCGCTCACAAACATGCTGTTGGTCTGCAACGGCACGGTCTTCCCATTCAGCAGCATCGAGATAAGCGTAATGCGTAGATAGCCCGTGCTGTTCACGTGTCCTGACTCGCGGGCTGCCACCACGCTGCCGGTAACGGCGGTCCCTGCCGGAGCCAGCGTCTGGCTTTCGACTATCAAAGGTTCATCCAGTACGGCGGCAAAGCTTTGCCCCGCCTGCGCGGTCTCGCTCGATATAGGCTGCTGTAGCCTTACATAAACGGCGGTATTGGCCGGGACAACCAGCCCTTTACCTTCAACAAATGGCAGTTGCTGCGCTGGCGTGGACGAATCCGCCGCCACGTTTTCCGGCTGCGTTCCCACGCTGCAACCCGTCGCTAGTCCAATTAAGACCAGCAGGCCTGTCAACCAAATTTTTGTTAGAAAATTGCCCTTCATATATCGACCCAGGGCAGTGAGGGGAAGCACCACCAGCAGAGTAGTGTGCAAGAGAAGTGCCAATAAAAGCCTTTTATTTTCTTAAGCTTGGAAGGTTAACATTCTTGCAGATGTGTAGTTTTTACCACTTAGGAGAGTAGGTGTTTCGCAGAAATGGGCCTGCGAAGATGCCCCGAATTACCGGGTTCCACTGGCTGCAGCACTCTCATTCGGGGCTGCGACTTCAGGCTGAACCACAATGCCGTCAAAGGCCGTGGTGCCCAGCAGTCTGCCATGGACGAGATTCAGATTGCGCACCCGCCAGCCTGCGGTAATGGCGCTCCAGTTTTTTCCATTATCGCCGGACTCAAATACATTGACCGAGCTTGCGCTGGTGGCTAGAACGCGATGGTTCTCATCGTCAAACTGCACGGTCAAAATATTCGATAGCCGAAGAGTAGTAATCTTCTTCCACGAATCGCCGGCATCAGTGCTGCGGAAGAGACCGGTCCGCGCTCCCAGCCAGATGTCGCCGGTATTGTCCACGGCAACCGAGTTGATTCCAAAATCAGGATCGAGTGGCTTTGAGGGCAGCCAGCTCTCGCCGCCATTCACAGAGACCGCCACCATATTCGAGCCTGCCACTGCGACTACTTTGCTCGCTACGCTGATGCTCACCGGCACGCCAACTCCAGGCAACGATTCCTGCTGCCAGCTTGCACCTGCGTCTGCGCTTACAAAAAGTCCGGTGGCTGTAGCGGCCATCCACTTTCCGTCAGCGAGGGCTAAAACGCTCACGCGCGCCGTGATTTCGTTGGGAGCAGTTGTTCGCACAGCAGTTTTCTTCGGAGCAGCGTCAGCCTTGGCAGGCGAAAGGATATTTCTTGGCACCCATTGCGTTGCGTTCGGCGCGAGCGCAAAGATGCCGTGATCTGTTCCGGCGATCAGCGATTTGTCCGCGGCCTGGCGCAGGACAAATACGTCGCGTCCCTCAAGGCCGTCGCTGGCTTGCTTCCATGTAACGCCAGCATCATGGGAGATAAAAGCGCCGCCAAACTCTTTGTCGTTGAGGACGCCAGCATACAAAGTCGCGCTGTCATTGCGGTCCACCAGCAGCGCCGCTACCTGGCGATGCGTAAAGCCGCGATCTGACGCCGTAAACGTTGCGCCGCCATCGTCACTGGCCAGCACCCCGCCACGATCCGTAGCAAGCAGCACGTGCGAGGAGCGCCGAGGATCAATCAGCACATCATTAATAATGATGTTTGAGCCGGTCATGTGCTTCCAGCTTGCGCCTGCGTCCGTGGTCTTCCAAAGGCCTTCCGTGGTGCCAGCGTAAACAATGTTGTGGTCCGTGGGGTCCATTTTGAGCATGCGGGTGCGCCGCGCGGAATAAGGAATGCCCTGTATCTTGCGAAACAATTCGCCCGCTGACTCACTGCGGTAAATCCCCGAACAGGCGCTGATAAAAAGATTCGCGGGCTGCGCGGCGTCAATCACAATTGAGAAAACGTCAGAGTCGTCTATCACGCCCTTTTTTATGTTGTGCCAGGTCTTGCCGCCGTCTTCTGTCTTCCATGGCAGGTGCCAGGTTCCGGCGTAGATCACGTCAGCATTGACCGGATCAATGGCTATCGATTCAACGTTCCTCAGCTCCGCGTGATTTTCCGGAGAGATGCGCTCCCAGATTTGTCCGCCGTCATTGCTACGGTAGATTCCATCCAGTGCGCCTGCAACAAGAACTTTTGGATTGGAAGTTGCGATGCTTAGTGCGCGAAGAGACTTGCCGTGCAGGTCAGCCACAATTTCCCAGGTCTTGCCGCCGTCTTTGCTGCGGAAGAGATCGCCGTCACTATGCGGCAACTGCGCATTCCATGCGGCCACAAAGATATTGCGGGAGTCGGCAGGATCAATCGCAATATGGTCCAGCACCATCTCAGCAGAATTGCCGGGCCGCGCAAAGCGTGACCAGCTTGCTCCACTGTCAGAAGAAAGATACAGATTGCCCGCGCTGGTGCCCAGAAAAATACGATCAGGATTTTTAGGATCAACCGCCAGGCTGCGGACTGATCCACCGTCAGGCCCAACCGACTGCCACGGCTGCTGCGCCGCAAGCGCGGCTGACAGCAACAACACACTGATGAGCACGGGGATGGTTCGAATTGCCAGACGCATGAAATTAAACAGCCGTTTCCCTGCAAGAAAATATGCAATGAGATTGCCACGATGATTTTCTATCAACAAGTTACCTAAGGGCAATTGATTAAGAAAGAACCCATACATGAGGAATCTTTGAGGGCAAGATCTGGTATCGCGGCAGGGCGCTTAAGAAATCCTGCACTGCCCAATGCACGCCGTAAAAACAAAACGCGCGGCCATCCAGGGCCGCGCGCCTGCTTAAAAATATCCTGAAAGTTATTTCTGTGCCTCCACGCTCATTACATGTAGAAGAATTTGCGTACCAGATTCAAGTTTTACATTCGTGGTACCAGAAACAATCACCGGTCCCGGCGTACTCGCGGTTGGCGTGGTGGACAAGCTCAAGCCCTTGAGTCCAGTTACACCCAGAGGCATGCCCACACTCATCGGCTTCCCGCCACCAGTTCCGGCTTTCACCTGTACCGCTGATGCACCGCCGGCAGCTGTGGCTGCGGGCGATTCTTTGACCGTCAACCCGGTTTGAAAGACCGTGGGTACGTCTCCACTTGGCTGGGACGCAGAAACAACTGGACTGCTCGTTGCACCACGGCCTGAACTGCTTGAGGAGCCGCCGCTGACCGGCCCCATGGAAGAACCACGTGGTCCGCCACCCATCATAGAAGGCGGCAGCATTTGGGAAGGCTCGTCCACGCGCGATCTTCTTTCAACAGGCGGCGCCACGGCCTGGACAACAGCTTGAAAATCAATATCGTGGTAGTGCTTCAGCACAATCCTGTCAAAGACAATTCCCAGGCGGGACTCAGGATTCGCCGCGTCGCGCACGCTGACCTCTGTCACGTGCCCGACCAATTGCGTTTCTACCGGAATAATGATCTTGCCGTGAGAGATCACATCCTGTGAAACTTCAGCCTTGACCCTGTCTCCCGCTTTGAGTTTTTTAGTATTCAAAGACCCGCTCAACTCCACGAGCATGTAGGAGTCTTTTGGCTTTGGCGCTGCCGTAGCCGGCGGAGCGGTGGCAGGTTCATCAATCAGTGCCGGCTTTACCGTGGCGGAAGGCTCTTGCGCTGCTGCCGCCGCTTGCACAGGGGAAGAAGGAGCGGCGGTTTGAGCTGCTTGGGCCTGCGTCTCTTCTGCTTTGGATTGTCCCAAAGACTGGTCCAGACCAGCAACGTATGCTTTCGAGCTTGAGGGCCATGCGGTCAGCAAAACAACCGTGGCTGTAATCCAGTAGCTTTTCATTCCGCACCTCGCGATGGAGAAGGCATCTGGCGCCCGTCAACTTGGCTCTGCTATTGTGCACCAAGAAAAGACGAAGTCCAACAAATAATGCAGATGAAATGGATTTGCCAGAGGTTGCAAACTGGCCCACAATTCTGGATTTGCGGCCGGAGAGAAAAACTGGAAGAGAAAAGGAAAGCGGCCAGTTTGTTCTGGCCACTATAAAAAACCTTTATTCTGCTAGTGCACTTGCACAGGGCCTGCAGACAGCAAAATGATTTGCGTTCCGTTATCCAGTTTAATGGTGCCATTGGCTGAACTGAGAACTGAAGCCTGTGCATTTCCTTCAGCCAAAGTATTCAATGTCACGCCCTGCATGCCAATCACGCCGCGGCTGGAAGAGTTCAGTGCTCCGCCTGCTCCATTCCCGTAGCCACTGGCTGAGCTTGTGACTGGTGCGGAATTGCCCATGGTGTTGGATCCTGGAGCGCCGCTTCCGCCGCCCATTGGCGTGTAGGCTCCAGTGCGCCCACCGCCCATGGAATTGCCGCCGCCCATGCCTGAACCCATGCCAGTTCTATCATCCGCGCCCATGGGAGTTGACACCTGCGGAGGCGGCGCAATCGCCTGGATCACGCCGCTGAAAATTAGCTCCTGCCCGTCTTTGCCAACGGCTTTCTCAAATACCAGACCCAGCCTTGATTCTGCGTTCTCTTTGGTCTTTGGCGTTGCTTCTGTAATGTGGCCCACCACCTTGGACCCTTTACGCATCACAATCTGGCCATCGCCAGTCTTCAAATCCTGGGCCAGACGGGCACTAATCTCGTCACCAGACTTTGCTTTCTTGGTGTCGATCGCCTTGGTAAGTTCCGCTTGCAGCGTGGCGCCAACATTCAATGGATGAGACGCACTTCCTGCGCTGGCAGCCGCACCCGTTTGCGGGGCCTGAGCGGCGGGCTGAGCAATGGCGCTTGCAGCCAGAAGGCAGGCAGCCGCCGTGGCGACCAAAAATTTGTTCATCATCATGATTCAATCCTCTCGTTACTCTTAAAAATAGTAAGGAAAAATCGGAGCTGCCATTTCGCGGAAAAACAGGCTTTTTAGAGACGCAGGCCTTTGCCTACGGAGCAATCCTGTATTTTTGAGATGCAATTTTACAAAAAAGCGTTTATTTCCGATATAACTTAATCATAACCAAGGAGTTACATCAATACAGAGATTTTCTCCCGGTTATTTGCCAAACGGCCCTTGCTCGCCAGCGGATTTCCACGATGATTACGAACCATGTTTTCACAGACTATGGATTTCCAGAACTGATGATAATCTTTTAAAAAGGGGAACAGTATTGAGCACACAGGAAAAAGTCCTGATCGTGGAAGACGAGGAAAACGAACGCTCAGGATTGGCCGAACTCATCTCGGCCTGGGGATATCGAACGGATACCGCCCGCGACGGACTGGAAGGCCTGGAAAAAGTGGCCACATGGTCGCCCGGTATTGTGGTGACCGATTTCAGAATGCCGCGCATGGTTGGCATGGAGCTCTTGCAGCGCCTCTCTGACCAGCCACAGCAGATTGCAGTGGTGTTGCTCACCGCTCAGGGCAGTATTGATGTTGCCGTGGACGCGATGAAAGCCGGAGCTTATGACTTTATCCAGAAGCCGGTAGATCCCGCACGCCTGAAACAGATTCTGCAAAACGCCACGCGCCAGCGCGGAACCGCAATTGAACTGGAAGTAACCAAACGCAAATTGCGTGACACCGGACTTTTTGGCCACATGGTAGGCTCGTCGCGCCCCATGCAGGAAATTTTTCATCTCATAGAGATGGTCGCACCCAGCACTGCGTCCGTGCTCATCACTGGCGAAAGCGGCACCGGCAAAGAGATGGTGGCACAGACGATTCACGATATGAGTCCACGCAAGAACAAACCGTTTGTGGCTATCAACTGCTCGGCGATTCCAGAAACGCTGATTGAAAGCGAAATCTTTGGCCATGAAAAAGGCGCGTTTACCGGGGCCATGGAGCGTCGCGCCGGCTGCTTTGAATTGGCGGAAGAAGGCACGCTCTTGCTGGACGAAATCGGCGAAATGCCAGCCGCCACACAAGCCAAGCTGTTGCGCGTTTTAGAAGACCGCAAGCTGCGCCGGCTGGGCAGCAAGGTAGAAACACCGGTTGACGTGCGCGTGCTGGCGGCCACCAACAAAGTTCCGGAAGACGCTGTGGCCAAAGGC
>DASXZE010000303.1:0-2936 GCA_036502105.1 Candidatus Angelobacter sp.
AAGTGGCTCCCTGCCGTTTGGCTCATAGTATCCGCAAAGAACGGCATCAGCAGCTATGAGGTTCACCGCGCTCTGGGAGTTACCCAGAAGTCTGCATGGTTCATGATGCACCGCATCCGCTTGGCCATGCAGAGCGGTTCCTTCAAGAAAGCTGGCGGTGAGGGTTCTGAGGTTGAGGTTGATGAAACCTTCATCGGTGGTAAAGCTCGCAACATGCACAAGGCCGAGCGGAAGAGAAAGATCACTGGTACTGGCGGCAAGGGTAAGGCCATCGTCTTTGGTGTTCTTGAGCGCGGTGGCAAGATCCATACCCAGGTCATCGCAGATCGCCTCAGCAAGACTGTGCGGCCCATCCTCAAAGAGCGCGTCCACGATGGTGCAACCCTCTACACCGATGTAATGCTTGGCTACTCTGGGCTGGAAAGCGATTACGCTCATCAGATGGTCAATCATGCTGTCGAGTACGTGAATGGCCGAGTTCATACCAACGGACTTGAAAACTTTTGGTCTTTGCTCAAGCGTGGCCTGAATGGAACCTACGTGAGCGTGGAACCGTTCCACCTGTTCCGCTACCTTGATGAGCAGTGCTTCCGGTTTAACAACCGTGCAACCAAAGACAATCCGCTAAACTATGCGGACCGTTTCACATTCGCGATGACTCAGATCGCAGGAAGGCGCCTGACCTACGCCGAACTAACAGGCAAGGTGGGAGAAACGGCAGTCTAAGACTTTGCGCCAGAATCGCGGGAAGCGGAAGCTTTAGGCGTTCGCTTCTTTGTTCTCTTCTCGGCGTCCAGCTTGGCTTTGATTTCAGAGTGCGGCACGGCTACAAGCCGGCGCATAAAATGCGTGAATTTGTCGAAATCGCCCGTCACATTCTTCGCGGGAAGGCTGGGTTTGTTCGGCACACACGCTCCTAGATTGGAGCGTAACGCTGATGTGTGCCCAGAGTCAACTTGAGATTAGCGAACTTGCCGCAATATTGCATTCCGGGAAACCAGGACTTCGGATTATGTCCGCGTTTAAATTCAAATTCGACGAGAGCTATGACGCGGATTGGATGACAATCGGTGGCTGGGTAGGTGAGCAGTCGCAATGGGAACAACTCGAATCTGGTTGGAAACAGTGCATCGCCGAACAGAACGCACGACACCGACCAGATCAAAAAATTGATGGCTTTCATGCCACACTTCTAAATGGCTACCATGACCCGTTCCATAACTGGAATGAGATGATGAGCCGAGAATTTACTGCGGCTCTTGTGAATATAGTTTTGGCGTCAAAAATGATGTTCATCGCCAGCGCCGTGGATCTACGTTCATTTAGGCGCGTCAATCCAGAATTTGCAGATGAAGCCCAAAAATGGTGCTACGGTCTTGCAATTCGCCAAGGAATCATTAATGTGTCAAATGTTTTTCAGGGTTATCCATCGGAACACCATGTGGCAATAGTCTTCGAATCTGGCAACTGGAACGCTCACGCCATTGAAAGTTATGATCTTCAATTGCGTGAGCTTCATCCAGTCCAAGCTGAGCGATTCGAATCGATTACCAAGAAAGAAAAGAAAGACTGCATCGGATTGCAGGCAGCAGATCTAATCGCTTTTGAGACATTCAAGCGGATTGGACTATTGGAGCAGAAAAACAACACCTATCTCCGCTGGGCTTTATCACAATTTCTCCGCAAGGAGGCCTTAGGGGAATCGAGCCTTCTCGGGGAAGAGGCGCTAATAACGTTGCGGGGAAATTAACTCGCGAGGCATACGACAAGTGGTTCTTACCTTAGAGGTTCATTGCCCAACATGCTTCTCATCCATCTTGCTCCTTCCAGCCACGCTTGTATCCATACCCGGCGATCGAAGTCATCCACCCAGCAATTTTTGTCCAACTGCTGTTGCATGTCCTGTATGCAAACTTGTGGCCATGCAAGAAACCTTTCCCCCAGGGCAAATGCTTCTACCGGAATGGGTGCCTCGGCAGATCGAGAAAATATCTTTCCAATGCGGGGTAGAAGATTGCCGAGGAACCTTATTCGTATGCGTAGATGCACGAACCAAACATAGCGACTTAGGTATATCAGCATGGACTTTTGACGCTGGGGTTCTGTGCTCCAGTGGCCACCCATTTCGTCCTCGACTAAATAAAGCCTAGTAAAGAGCGGTTCGCGCTGCCCTATCACGCTGTCCATATTGCACCTTTTATTTTGGGAGTAGACTTGCACGCATGAACTCGTGGTTCAAGATCGTGCGCCCTGATTGGATTGTTCAGAACGCCTTTGAATCTGTGTGGTTACAGAATGGTGGTCCAGTAGGCGCGGCGCTGTTCTGTAAGCGAAACATGCGCGAGCGAACCAATGAGTTCTACTTGACGCCAGAGGCTGCCAATCTCGACCCTATACTGATTGCGCGATTTGGCGGGATTCCCTGTGATCCTCCAGATCTTTCTCATCCAACTCTGGCCGGCCCATTTCTAATTTCTGGAGATCAAAGCATAATCGAAGGAATCGGTTGACGATTTTCACATCGCTTCCGAAACCTTCAACATAACCATTAGCAAAAATTCGGTATTCCTGGCTCGGCGTAATTACGCGGAATAGCAAAAGATCATCCGATAGGTGCTGCCCTGTCACGGTACCTCCCGTTATAACAAAGATATATCTGGTCAGTCAAGTATATTATTACCCTGATTTGCTCGCCGTCATGTTGCCGGAAAGTCGACATTACGGCCAAGTGGTTTATTGTCAGTGAGTGACTTGGCGATTTTATCGGTCATCGAGGAATTAGCCGCACTCCCGACCGTAGATCGATCCATAGCTATTAGCTCAGCCGGGCTGCCTCATTTCAGCCACGCGAATGCCAGGGAAACTGTGTCCACTGCTGTGTCGATGATCGGCTGTGCGACGTTCAGCGCATCTTGGCCATTTGCGAACATCACGAC
>DASXZE010000304.1:0-8688 GCA_036502105.1 Candidatus Angelobacter sp.
CCGTGTTCTTCCAGGTAAGCAATGCCGGCCCAGTAAGACAGATGGATGGCGTTGCGCCAGTCCTGTTGCTGCGCCAGCGCGCGCGCCTCAGCCAGCCATGTGCGCCAGCCGCGTGCGGAAGGAGAAAATGGAATAATCTCACGCGGCAAAAACTCTTCACGCGGGCGGCGCAGCCTCCGGATGGTCCACACCAGCAGGAGCGTTACCGCCGCGCCCACAAACAGATAAATCAGGAGCCGCATTAAATCGAAGTTGGCAGCGCCGCGGAAGGCCAGCTTGCTTAGTATTTTAGAGATCCATTGAAAGATGCGTGTGAGCAGCGCGTCCTTGGCATTCGGCCCCTTCACTTTATTGAACTCGTGTCGCGCAAGAATCTGGACTAGCTTGCCGCGCTCAGACGCCAGATCATTGCTGTTGCTGTCAAACTCATCGGCTTCGCGGCTCATGGCCTGGGCGTAAGTCTGTATCTCGCGCAGAATGCCCGGCCGCTTTTGTTCATCCGCGGCGGCAAATGCAGCCAGGTTGTCTTTCAGCGTCTTGTTATCTACGGTAATTTCACCGGCATGAGTGGTTACAGAAACTTTGTCGGGAATCGCAGCTACCAGTTCGCCGGCGGTCTCTGGATGAGTCTGCAATGCATCTACTTTGCCCGCGATATCCTTGGCCTGTTGGCGATATTCAGAAACAGAAAGGCTTTCTGCGCTGGCATGTGGAGCACAGCAAATCAGCATCAGGGCCAGAAGAGCAGCGGTACCGGTTGTGTGGCGGCGTGTCATCCGAAAGCAGGTGGTGGTGGCGCGGCAACAGCAGGTTGCATCTGTGCCTGCTGCCCCACTGCTTCCATCATAATTTGTAGATCAAAGGCTTCTTTGCGGACGCGCTGATCATAGTAAACCAGTACCAGCGCCACCGTGGTAATGGGGCCGGTAATGCTGCCGCCAAGAAAGTCAGCAACGTATATCCAGATGGAGGTCGCCATAGTCAGATGGGTCTTGGCCGTCAACATCATTGAGCCGGTCGCCAGCAGGGCAGGCAACTGCAACGCATAACCTACAACAAAGCTCATGACCGCCGTAAGCAGAACAATGCCAAGAATGCTCCACTTGGCTCCGTAAGTAAGAAACTTGCTGCGGACCATGGAATTTTTAGCGGACAGATTTTCCAGCGTGCACGCAGGTACAGCCAGCGCATAACGGCAAAGGGCATAGAACATCCAGACTAAGGAGCCTACAAGTCCAGCCAGGCCCAGCAGGGCCGCGGCGATTCCTATAATCATGGCGGCCACGGGTGATGTGCCGCCGCCGGCTTTTGTCAGGCTCGCCATGGTGAAAACAGATCCCAGCAGAAGCACGTAACAAAGGAGCAGCGGTCCAATGGTAAAAATGAGGATCCGGAAAAGCAGCCAGATAATCTTCAGGAAAATTGGCTTGATCTTGCTGTAGGACTCGCCAATGGTTGTCGCTTTCCCCAGATGCACCATGGAAACGGCATACGCAGTGGCGCTGGATGCCAGCGCTGTTCCAATTAAATAAACAATCGACGAGATGATTGCCCCAATGATGACGCGAACAAAAAATGTCTGCATGAAATGTGGAGTAAAGTCATCCGGCTGCTGCGGCACAGTGATGGGCCCAAAAATTTTCAACTGCACCAGCAGCGCTATCAACTTCAGCGCAGGCGTAATAATGGCTATTCCGGCAAACAGGACGAAGTTATTGCGGTATAGATAAAACGTCCGGTCCAGCACTTGCGAAGTGCTCATCGGGCGCAAAGCTAGTTCCATAGAAGCTGTTCTCCACTTGGGGGCGTGGGCTGATAGTAGCACAGAATATTTGCAATAAGCGCGGCTACTCACTGCCTGCGTTTTTCCCCTGTGCCCTCCCTTCTGTTACGATTACCAGCTTCCCTGCCAACAGGCAGAGTAGAAGCTGTAGAAGCCGTAGAAGCGTAGAAGCTAACGAAGAGGTGCACCCATGAGAAGAATTGCGATCTTCACCGTCAGCCTGGCCCTGGTCTCACTGGCCATGGTTTCACCCGCCACCGGGCAGGACAAAAAGATGAACATAGCAGTTCCCGTGTTGACGCAATATGTGCGCTGTGGCGCGCTGGTGCAGCCGGAAACCGGAAAAATCCAGCACAATGTGCTGATTAGCTTTCAAGGCGAGCGCATTCGCGATGTTCAGGAAAATACCGCGCCTCCGGCGAACAGCCAGCTCATAGACCTCTCTGACCATACCTGCCTTCCCGGCTTAATTGATACGCATACGCACGTTCTGCTGCAGGGTGACATTACCGCCGCAGACTATGATGAGCAGCTGCTCAAGCAATCCACTGCCTATCGCGCGATTCTGGGAACGCGCTCTGTGCGCCGCGCGCTTGGGTACGGCTTCACCACCATCCGCGATCTTGAAACAGAAGGCGCTGGCTATGCTGACGTTGACTTAAAGAAAGCTATCAACGCTGGAATCATTCCCGGGCCGCGCATGAGAGTCGCAACCCGCGCCATGGACGTAACCGGCGCGTATCCGCTGATTGGCTATTCTCCGGAGATCACCGTGCCTCACGGCGTGCAAGTGGTAGATGGCCCGGACGACGCGCGCAAAGCCGTGCGTGAGCAAATCAGCTTTGGCGCTGACTGGATCAAGGTGTATGCAGACCGCAGCTATTTTGTCCGGCCTGACGGCGTTCTCGATGACATACCAACTTTTACCCCGGAAGAGCTGCATGCCATTGTGGACGAAGCCCATCGCCAGCACCACAAAGTGGCTTCCCACGCCATGGCGCTCAATGGTGTTCACAATTCGGTTGAGGCCGGCGTGGATTCAATTGAGCATGGCAACTACATTACTGAAGCCGATTTGAAAACCATGGCGCAAAAAGGCATCTTTTATGTGCCTACTATCTATGTGGGCGAGTATGTGGCGCAGGGCCGGGCTGCCGCCGGGGCCAAGGTCTGGCTGGAGATGATCAAAATCCATGAAGATACTTTCCGCCGCGCCCTCAGCAACGGAGTAAAAATTGCTTTTGGCACCGATGTTGGCGGCTTTGACTGGTCGGTCGATCCCGCCATTGAATTTCCATACATGGTGAAATACGGCATGACGCCGATGCAGGCCATCCGCGCCGCCACCAGCAGCGCCGCTGAACTGCTGGGCATGCAAAATGACGTGGGCAGCATTACCGCTGGAAAATATGCAGACATTGTTGCCGTAAAGGGCGATCCCATTGCGGACATCGGCCTTTTGCAGAAGGTTGATTTTGTAATGAAAGGCGGCGAAGTCTTTAAATCTGTAGCCCACTAAATCCATAGCGTAGCATCGTTCGCAAATCTGGCTCTTTTGAAACCAACCCGGCAACGCTGGAATGAATCTCACTGAATCCATGCTTATGTGGATCATTCTTGGTTTCGGCTGGCTCGGCGTACTCTTCGCCGCGGTATCTCTATTCCGCGTTGCCGGTTATGCGGACAAGAAGGTGCGCAGTATTGCGCAACGCTCGCGCCGCCAGAACGATCGGGCGGCGTAAGTCAGGTTAAATGCTTTTCTCTCAGTAACCGCAATTGAGCCGACCTTGGCTTGCAGCCTTTCGGACTCTTTGTTTCGCCCTCACTGCGTTATAACGATCCATTGTGGCGTGAATATCTCTTGAAACGGAGAGTCGGTTACCAGGCCCAGACTGCCATCCGTTTTTTTGATGCCAAATACACTTATGTTGTTCGGGACTGCATTGCCAACGTAGAGAAATGTATTGCTCACATCCACGGTCAGGAATACCGGCTGCGGTGCAGCAACCGTGCCCGTTGCCACCAGCGCAAAAGGCGAACCGGCAATCGGGGTTAGCGCTCCGGCAGTAATTGTAAAAGCTGAAACATTGCCCGAGACATTGTTCGCCGCGTAAAGAAAGGCAGAGTTTGCATCCACCGCGGTTGCCAGGGGTGATGTTCCGGCCGCAAACGGTGAGCCTGCCACTGCGGTCAAAACGCCGTTGGCGGCAATGTTGAAGCTGGCAATCGCATTGTTTGCCGAATCGGCGGCGAACAGAAATTGTCCCTTGGGATCAATTGTCAGTCCGGCCAGCGTGGCGCCTGCTTCCGTGGAAAAGGGCGAACCTGCAAGCTGGGTAAGCGTTCCGTTCGTTGCAATGGAGAATCCTGAAATCGTTCCCAGCGCGCCATTTCCTACGTATAGAAAGCCTGAAGTCGGTGACACCACCATGGACTGCGGATTGACCACCGTAGGAAAAGGTGATCCGGCAATCTCGGTTAAAAGTCCACGAGCGCTGTCAATGCTAAAGGCTGAGATTGAAGCCGAGCCCTGATTGAGTACATAGAGAAATCCGCCGGTAGAATTAACGCCTGCTGCAACTGGCTGAGACTGTACCGGTGTGGGCGGCTGCGCTGTTCCAATCGGGCTCAGAATTCCGGTGGTATGGTCAATACTGAACCCTGATACCGTGTTCGAGGCAAGGTTTGGAACATAAAGAAAATTTTTGGAGGGATGCAGGGCAATCGATACCGGGCGCGGATTAGTGGCGAATGAGGAAACCGGGAGTAACTGCACATCCCCAATAGAAGTCTCTGCAAACCCATTGATTGTGTTACTTCCGGGGCCAACTGCATACACAAACGCCAGCGTTGGCGCAATCGAGCTGTTGTTTGATCCCAGGCATCCGCTCAAAAGAACAATAAAAAATAATGACGTAACTGTGATAAGTGCTTTCATTCAGTGCTTCCTCTATTTTCAGAAAATACGAGCGCAGCTCTGGTTTCGTGTAACACGCCTTTGGCCCGAGTTATTGACCCCTGGTAAGCTGCAAATCAGTCTAGCTGTTTACGCATATTCTATCCAGTTGCTCGCTCATTGTCTCTCAGCGCGCCCGAGCGGGCATTTTTAGAATGCCCGGCGTGGACTTTCTTGCCTGAATAGACTTGAATATCAATGATTGCCAGCATTCGCGATTTCGCCGCTCTTGGGCTGTCAAGCCGTGTTGTCACTCTTGGTTGTCACCGTTTAGCTCCATGGAAATGCTGCCTGCCTCATTGCCGAAAAGGATTGCCCGCATCGTGCTGCGCGGCAGCGGACTGGTCTGCGGAGTCTCCTGCTGCCTGGCGGAGTATGGCTTGCGGCGTCTTGGAGGAAGGCTGTCAGCAGAAACGCGGATCGGCATCTTGCACCGCTGGTCCCAGTGGACGCTCGCCAGAATCGCCGTTAGTATTCAAGTCACAGGCTCGCCCGCTGGCCCTGGGCTGATTGCCAGCAACCATCTCAGCTATCTCGATATTATGGTGTACAGCGCCATCGCACCGTGCGCGTTTGTCTCCAAGCGCGAGGTGCGTAGCTGGCCCGCCGTAGGCTGGATCGCCACCCTGGCCGGCACGATTTACGTGGACCGCTCCCGCCGCAGTGAAACTCATACCGTCCAGCCGGAAATACAGGCGGCGCTGGCGCACGGTCTGCCTCTCGTACTATTTCCTGAAGGCACAAGCTCAGATGGCTCACAGGTAATGCGCTTTCATTCCTCGCTTTTCCAGCCCGCGGTTGATCTGCAAGCTCCAGTCTCAGCCGCCAGCATTGCGTATAGCGTGCCAGACGGCCATGCCGGAACCGACGCCTGCTACTGGGGCACCATGACCTTGCTGCCTCATCTCCTCAATCTTCTGGGCAAGCATTCCATCAGGGTTGCCGTGAATTTTTCGGATGACGCGTTTCGCTTTACTGATCGCAAAGAAGCTGCGCAGCGCATGCATGAGGAAGTGGAGCAGCTCAGCGCTCTACCTGCAGAAGTGGCCGGCTGATACGTGGCTGGATAATTTGGTAATAATTGAACTATGAACACAGTGCGCGAATTTTCTGACAACTCAGCCGAACCCGCAGTCCGTGGCTTTCTCCACGAACCCGCGCAGCCCCATGGTGACGCTCTGGTTCTTACCCACGGCGCGGGCGGAAATTGCCAGAGCAAATTGCTCACCGCCGTAGCCAATGCATTTGCCGATGCGGGATATCTGGTCTTGCGCTGCGATCTTCCATTTCGCCAGTCGCGCCCCAGTGGTCCGCCGTTTCCTGCCATGGCGGTACGCGATCGCGAAGGCCTGCGCCGGGCCGTAGAAGTTCTGCGCTCCATGGCCACAGCAAAAAAGACGGCCGGAAAAATCTTTCTTGGCGGACATTCTTACGGCGGCCGTCAATCCACCATGCTGGCCGCCGAGCAGCCGCAGCTTGTATCTGGATTGATGTTGCTCTCTTATCCGCTGCATCCGCCGCGCAAGCCCGCCGATCTGCGCACGGCACACTTTTCCAAACTCAATACGCCAGCGCTGTTTGTCCACGGATCGCGTGACCCCTTTGGCTCTCACGCAGAGATGAAAGATGCACTGGCCTTGATACCGGCGCAGACCTCACTGATGGAAGTTGAAGGCTCTGGCCATGATCTGCTGGGCAAAAAAGCCAACGACGATCTTCCCCTGAAGATCATCGCGGCCTTTCAAACTTTTTTCAAATAAAATTTCCCAAACGCCAATCGCGTAGCGCCAATCAGGCGTTACGCTAATCTAACGTCCAGCCAGCGCCAGCTCCGGCTTGCGCACGTGTGCTTCTTTTTCCAGCTCCTGCTTCGCAATTGCTTCCGTATGGACTTCATCCGGCCCGTCCGCCAGCCGCAGCGTCCGTACATTGGCCCATGCGCCGGCAAGAAACGTATCTTGTGAAACGCCCGCAGCGCCATGCGCCTGAATTGCCCGATCCAGCACGCGTAGCGTTACATTCGGAGCCACAACTTTGATCATCGCAATCTCAGCGCGTGCCGCTTTGTTGCCCACCGTGTCCATCAGGTAGGCGGCTTTCAGCGTGAGCAGACGCGCCTGTTCAATCTCCATGCGTGAAGCTGCAATGTCCGCGCGAATCGTCCCTTGCTCTGCGATTGTCTTGCCAAAAGCCACGCGCGCTTTCACCCGTTCGCACATCATCTCCAGCGCGCGCTCGGCTACGCCAATGCACCGCATGCAATGGTGTATGCGTCCCGGCCCCAGGCGGCCTTGCGCAATCTCAAATCCGCGGCCTTCACCCAGCAACATATTCGTCACCGGTATGCGCACGTTGGTATAGCTGACCTCGCCATGCCCGTGTGGCGCGTGGTCATAGCCGTAAACTGTGAGCAGACGCTCAATCTTCACTCCCGGCGTATCCATGGGCACCAGAACCATGGATTGTTGCTGATGGCGCTTCGCCGTGGGATCGGTCTTGCCCATAAAAATCGCAATCTTGCACCGCGGATCACCCGCGCCCGACGACCACCACTTGCGTCCGTTAATCACATACTCATTGCCTTCGCGGCGGATGCTCGCCTGAATGTTGGTCGCGTCAGAAGAAGCCACAGCAGGCTCAGTCATCGCAAAGCACGAACGTATCTCGCCCGCCAGCAGAGGCTTCAGCCAGCGCTCTTGCTGTTCCGGAGTGCCATAGCGTGCCAGCACTTCCATGTTGCCGGTGTCCGGCGCGGAGCAGTTGAAGACCTCCGGAGCCATAAAGCTGCGGCCCATAATCTCGCACAGCGGAGCGTATTCCAGGTTCGTGAGTCCTGCGCCGTCCTTGCTGTCCGGCAGAAAAAGGTTCCACAGTCCGGCCGCGCGCGCCTTGGGCTTGAGATCTTCAATCACCCGGCCCGGCGCCCAGCGATTTTTCTCCACCTCTTCATGGAAGCGTTTTTCGCCGGGATAAATATGCTCGTCCATGAACGCCGACAGGCGCTGCATGAGCCCTTTAACTTTTTCGCTGTAATCAAAATTCATGTTTCACCCTTCCGGATGCCAGAAGCTCTATTAGGCTAGTAGATTATTCTCAATTCATCAAATGAATCATGCGAATAGTGTAAAATTTGTGCCGTGCATCTCAGTCAGGTCGACCTCAACCTGTTCGTGGTCCTTGAAGCCATCTACCGTGAAGGCAATCTTACGCGGGCGGGCCGCCAGCTCAAACTTACCCAGCCGGCCATGAGCCACGCGCTCAAGCGCCTGCGCGAGCTCCTGAAAGATCCGCTCTTCATCCGCGAAGGCGCCAACATGGTGCCCACGCCCTTCAGCCGTAACATGATCAACGAAGTGCGGCAGGCGTTGCAAATCCTTGAGGTCAATCTGTATGAAAACCGCAATTTTGACCCGGCCCACACGCGGCGTGATTTCCAGATCGGCTTCTGGGAATTGATGGAGTCCACCATCCTTCCGCCGCTGCTCAAAATCATGGCCAGGGCCGCTCCGGAAATTTCCATGACCACCTCGCGCGTGAAGCGGCGTGAGATTGAAATCGAGCTGGCCAGCGGCTCGCTCGACCTGGCGCTTGATATCCCCATCACCATGAGTGACAGCATCAAACAGGAGCCGCTGTTTTCTGACCGAATCGTGGTCATGGTGCGGGAAGGGCATCCCATCGGGGCTCATGAGCTTGATCTCGATACGTATCTGCGGCAGGACCACGTACTGGTTTCTTCGCGCCGCCTGGGCCCCAGCCTGGTCGATGCAGAGTTGAATCGCAAGGGACGCAAGCGCAGAATTGTTCTGCGCTGCCAGCATTACTTTGCAGCCTGCCGGGTTGTGAGCGAAACTGATATGTTGCTGACAATTCCAGAGCGCTATGCGCAGATGCTCAACGGCGGCTTCAATAACCGGCTGTATCCGTTCCCGCTGAAGAGCCTGCAACA
>DASXZE010000305.1:0-11189 GCA_036502105.1 Candidatus Angelobacter sp.
CAAAGGCTGAGAGCCAAAGGCTGAGAGCCAAAGGCTGAGAGCCAAAGGCTGAGAGCCAAAGGCTGAGAGCCAAAGGCTGAGAGCCAAAGGCTGAGAGCCAAAGGCTGAGAGCCAACAGCCTGACTCCCTATCGCCCCGAGCTCACCGCCAGCGGCGGAGTTATCAACTCCATCTGTTTCTTCTTCTGCGCTTCCACGGCAGAAAGATTGGGCTCAAAGCAGCGTCGGCAGCGTGCCTCATACATGCCGGCTGCGCCCACTACCACCAGCTCTTCACTGGCAATCAGCCGCTGCGTATGTTTGGCCGGGTTGCCGCACTGCATGCAGATAGAAAGAGTTTTCGTGATCTCATCAGCCACGGCCAGCATCTCCGGCATGGGATGGAATGGGCGCCCGAGATAATCCGTATCCAGTCCGGCAATGATGATGCGCTTGCCCATATCGGCCAGGCGGACGACGAAATCGACCATGGCTTCACCCAGAAACTGCGCTTCGTCAATGCCAATCACCTCGGTGCGCGCTTCCAGCTTGGCCTGAATCTCCATGGCGTTGCTTACAACTTCCGCGTGTATGCGGCCATCGTCGTGCGAGACAATCTGGTTGCTGGCATAGCGCTCGTCAATGGCGGGCTTGAAGATCTGCACGCGCTGCCGCGCAATCTCCGCGCGCCGCAGCCGCCGGATCAGCTCTTCACTCTTGCCGCTGAACATCGGCCCGCACACAACTTCAATCCAGCCCAGATTGCCGCGCATCGCATTCATCCCTGACTCCCTTGGTACAAGACTACGTTACAGACTACCAATTGCCACGGTCTTTAGCTGCCGCATATTTTCCGCGCTCTACCTAAATTTAGAGACGTAGCATATATCTACGGCCATCGTTACATCTGCTTACGCTACGGCTCTTTTCGACCCCTACTTTTTACCGCGATTGGTTTGCAGCCGCTACTAATCACCGGCGACAATCACAGCCTTCGTGCTCAGTGTATGACCCACGTACGTATGAAACTCCGCAAAGCTGGTAAACACTTCGGTGGCGCAGCCCAGCAGCCATCCGCTCATCTGCTCCATGGGCACACTGCATATCAGATAAACCGGAATCCCCATGCGATGCGCGAATGTCAGCTCACCCTGCGTGCCGGCGCCGCGTCCGGCGTATTGGTCCCAGTAACAGATCACGGCATCACAGCGATGCTCGATCAGATCAAGATCATACGCGATAATTTTTTGGATGGTCTGGCGAAAGCGCTTCAGATCCGTCGCTTTCCATTCGCGAAACTGGCGCGCTTCCGTCTCAGTAAGGTTTTTCAGTTCGTCTTCGGCAGGATCGTAAAAGTCGTGCCCCAGCGCCGCGAGGCCGGGCTTGATCGCGGCACGCCAGCCTTTGCCCAGATCAGGAGAATACTCGATGGAGCCTGCAAGGTAGAAAAACATGAGCTCCAGCGATTGTCAGCGATTCAGCCTTGCAGGTCAACGCAGATTTGGAGGAGTTTAAGACAAGTTTTCCAGAGGGGGCGCACAGCTTTTCCGCAGTGGCAAAGCTAGCCGCGAATTCCGCGAATGAACACGAATTTTTTCCGATTCGCATTCATTCGTGTTGATTCGCGGCTACCATTTTCAGAAAGGCCTATTCATACTTCAGCGCCCGCAATGGCTCAATCTTCATCGCGCGGCGCGCGGGAATAAACGATGCTACCAATCCCACTCCGCCCAGCAGCAGCGTAACCACAATCAACGTAAGCGGATCAGACGGGCTCACGCCCACCAGCAGAGATCCCATTCCGCGGCCGGCAGCGAACGTCAGCACCAAGCCTACAACCAAACCTGCACCCACCAGAACAAATCCCTGGCGCAGCACCATCTTTAGTATGTCGTCGCGGCCCGCACCCAGTGCCATGCGGACACCAATTTCATGCGTCTTCTGCGCGGCAGCATAAGAAATCACGCTATAGACGCCCACCAGCGCCAAAACCAGCCCGAGCAGACCCAGCGTCACGGTAAACCGAGTTCCCATTCGATAAAGAAAGAATCCGTTCACGCCGCCCAGAGATTCTTCCATGGTCTGCACGTCAGTCAGCGGCAGCCCCGGCGCCAGACTGTGGATTAGCTGCTCCACCGTGGGTATCAACATCTCCGGAGCGCCCGCAGTCCGCAGTTGCAGCGTCACAAAAGTAGTTGGGTTCTGCGCGATCGGCTGATAGTAAAACAAAGTCGCATCGTCCACCGGATCGTTATATTTACCCTGCTTGGTCACGCCCACCACTTCCATCTGCGGCCCGCCGGTTTTCGCGCTGAAATGTTTACCCACCGCATCCTGATTGGGCCAGAGTTTTTTGGCCAGCGCTTCATTAATCACTGCCACCTTCGGCGCTTTTTCATTGTCCTGCTCGTTCAGTGCGCGTCCGCGCAGCACCGGAATACGCATGGTTTTGAAGTAGTCTGAATCCACCGCATTGTAAAGCGTGCGTGGCGCGGCATCTTTATCAGAATAAGTCTGGCCTTCGGCATAAGCCATTGAGGAGTTATTGGAATAGCCCATGGGAATGGAAGACGCAATGCTCACAGACTCCACTCCTGGCAACGCGCGCACACGCTCTTCCATCTCGCGGAAGAATTGCTGCGTCTTTGGCATATCAAAGCCAATGCTGCGCGTCTCCATGGTCAGGTTCAGCACATTATGCGGATCAAATCCCAGGTAGCTGTGTTCGGCATTCTGCGCACTGCGTACAAATAGTCCCGCGACAACCAGTAGCACCAGCGATACCGCTACCTGTGCAACCACCAACGCACTGCGCACCCGCGACTTGCCCGATCCCAGAATGCCTCTGCTGCCTTCATGTAGAACTTTATTGAAGTCAGACCGCGCGGCGCGCCACGCCGGCGCCATGCCCACAATCAATCCGGTAAGCGCGGCAATGGCCAGCGCGAAACTAAAGACATGCCAGTCAAAGCTGAAATCAAATTGCAGCGGCACGTCCGCCACTTCAATACGAATCGAGCTGATAAGCCGCGTCGTCCATATGCCAATAAGCACGCCCAGCAAGCCGCCCATCAGGGCCAGCAGAAAACTTTCCGTGAGCAACTGCCGGACAATCCGCGTGCGCGCCGCTCCCAGCGCCGTGCGCACAGCCATCTCACGTTCGCGTGAAGTGGCCCGCACCAGCACAATATTCGCGACGTTCGAACACGCCAGCAACAACACCATGCCAGCCAGCCCCATAAAGAGCACGCCCACAATCGCCAGGCCGTTCGTAGGGTCAGGATCAGGTCGCGCCAGCCTCTCCGGATACGCATAAAAACTCACACTCTTGTGTGTATCCGGGAACTGCTGATTCAGGCGCTGTGCCACCACGTTGGCTGAGACCACCGCTTGCTGCCGGGTTATGCCCGGCTTGAGCACGGCCAGAATTTTTATGTCGCCGGAATCGCGTTTGGTCCAGTAGGAGTTTTTGTCTTCCGTATTCTGGTCCCACAGCATTCTTGCGCCCAGCGGCAGATAAGCCTGCATGTCTACGAGCGAATACGTTCCGCGAAAGCCCTCTGGAGCCACGCCCACAACCGTCACAAACTGGCCGTTCATCTTTACCTGTTTGCCTACGATTGAAGCGTCACCGTTGAACCGCTTCTTCCAGTAGCTATAACCCAGTACGGCCACAGGTTCGGTGCCGGGCTTCTCTGTGTCTGCGCCGTAAATCAAAGTACCAACAGCAGGCTTGAGCCCCGTGGCGGAAAAATAATTTCCACTTACATAATTAAAGAGGACAGGCTCAACCTTGCCGTTCACTTCCATCCCGGCCAGCCGCAGCACAAAACCAAACACATCCTGGAAGCCATCAGCCTGGCTGCGAATGTCCTGAAAATCTGGATAAGAAAAGTTGGTGAATAGCTCTCCGCCTTTTGGCTCGCCGGCCAGCACCACCAGCCGGTCAGCATTCGCCACCGGCAGCGGACGCAGCATGAGCCCGTTCACAGCACTAAAAATCGTGGTATTCGCGCCAATGCCCAGCGCCAGCGTGAGCGTCGCCACCAGAGTCATCGCAGGGTTCTTCCGCAACATGCGGATTCCGTATCGTATGTCCTGAATCAATGTCCCCATGAAATGCCTCCGGTCGATTGCTGCTCAAATGTGGTTGCTGAAGCTGGCTTGCTGAATTCTGATCTCTATTTACTCTGGCCTTGTTTTAGCCTTGTTTTAAGTTAGACCGGCCAAAGTTGGATCAGTTGAAAATTATCGAGAATCAATCAAAGTGGCAATTCCATGCCCGAATCGGGAAAGCTGCTCCAAGCAGTTGAATGCCAAGCAGATATACGCATGCAGGTCGTCCCACGTTCCACGCCTTAACTGTTCGATACCGAACAGCCCGATGCCAAAAGCGCACAGAACGAGACCAGATTTATGGAGCGCAGGCGCCCCCGCCTGCGGCACGTCGCATGGCCGGAGCTTTACTGAAAATCGGAGTAGAAAATATTGAATGCAAGGAAATTGGCTGCAAAGCCGATGATTTTTGAGATTACGTGGTTAAAATCATGCCAGCCAAATTCGACCGCAGAATGCGAAGCCGGTAGCGAGGGTGCGCTGGAGAAAGAGCAAGCCCCGAACAGGGGCGATCACAATAAGCGGATATTTTAAAAAAACGGGCGAGCCACCTTCAGCGTTCGCCCGAATCGCGCTCTCCTGATTATTTCTCGTCCCTAATTTCTTCCGCGTGATCAATCACCAGCGTTTCCACCGGAGCTGTCTTTGTATTCAATTCAAGCCCTAACTGTTCTGAAAGAGCGGCAGCGAGAGATGCCGTGCCCTCAGCCGAATGTGCTGCGGCCATCGTCGCCGCGCTTCCATCGAAGGTAAAATCGTAGGTTCCGTTGAGCCCGGTTTTATCCAGTACTTTGCGGCCTGTACGCGATTCCAGAAACTCCACCAAAGAAGCCATTGTGGCCCCATTGGCCTCCAGGTGAGCAACAGGCTTAATGATCATTTGATTAGGCTTAGCGGAGTGCGCGGCGTTCAATTTTGCTCCGCCTTCTCCCACGCGCAATTCGTACACCGGAAGTTCCTTCAATTCACGGTGGACGACCAGTTTAAATCGCTCTGCCAGTAACTTTTGCAGGTCCGCCCTATACTGCTCATCACTCATAGGCGTCTTCATTTTCGTTTCAAGATCGTAGAGATCGGATCCCAACCATTCAGCCCCTCCGGAAACGTCAGCATCATTAAGACGATACGCAAATTCAAGCAGTTCCTTAAGTGATTGGTTTACAAACTCCGTCTGGCCATTTTTTTGCAGGATTCTTGAACTAACCACCGCGGTTGGTGCCGGAACGCCTTTTGCTTTGATGGAAACGCTTTCAAATTGAAAATCAGCCGGTGCGCCTTGTGTATGCGCGCGACCAGATGCTGGATGCAGCAGTCCGAACACCACCGGCAGCGCGAATGTGGCCCCAGCCACTGCGGTCAACAAAAGTTTTTTTACCAGATTCAACTTGCTTGCCATGCGATGGACCATAATTGCCTCGATTCTTTTCTTAAGATTTGAGCCTGTAACTCCGGCCGCGCAAACCAGCGGCGACTCTAGATAAAATTCACAAACTTTCAAAATGCCCTCGGCATAAACCTGCGGATCGCTCCCCTGTATCAATACTTCTTCGTCACAGGCACGCTCGCGCTCGTCCACCATCCTGGCGCCAATCCACCAGACTAGCGGATGAAACCAGAAGAGAGCTTCCACCAGCATGTGGAGTGCAGAGATAAGATTGTCGCGGCGGCGCACATGACACAGTTCATGCGTGATGATCGCTTCCATCTGCGCATCACTCAGCCGGTCTGCAATACCCGCAGGCAACACCAGGATTGGCCGGAAGATGCCAACAATGCCTGGCTCCAGCGCGGACTCCGAAACGATGAGCTCGATTTGCTTTTTTATTCCTGCGCTTTGTTCAAGCCTGCGTAGCGCTTCAAGCTCACCTCCGGACTTGATTGGCAAAGACCCACGTATGGAGTACGTGATGCGTCGCCAGCGCACCCACCAGAAAATCACGACCGCCAGACATCCAGCAGCCCATGCAACCAGCAGCAGAGCTGGCGTAAAGGCGATAAAGTTTGCCAGCAATGAGGAAGCAGCCGCGTGACTCGTCGTCGACGCAAAAGGCTGGCCAATTTCTTTCATCACAAAAGAGAACTCTGACGACACCGCGGCCTTCGACCATCCTAGATAGCTTCCCGCGCTCACCAGCAGAGAAAACGGAACCAGAAACTTCACTGACGCCGCCAGCCACAACCAGTAGCGGACTTGCGCGCGATTTTTCTTGAACGCCAGCGTCAGCACTCCTGCCGCTGCGGCAAAGAATGTTGACTGCCACAGATGGTTCGCTAAAGGCGCTTCAATAGCCGTCCACAAGGAAGAAGAGAATGTTGTAATCGCAGGAAGAGTCATTCCGGTTTCTCCTTTTTTGCCAGCCGCCGCAGCGCCTTCTCGGCTTCGCGCACGTCATCCATGGTGAGCTTGCCGGATTCAATCAGGTGCGCCATTACTGGCTGCGTGCGGCCGCCGAAGAGGCCCAGCAGATCGTCGATCAGCCGGCCCTGCGCGGCGTTGCGCGAAATCACGGCCTCAAAAATATGCGCGTTACTGATCTTCTTGGCGCGCCGCAATATCTTTTTGCGCTCCATGCGATAGACCGTGGTTTGCACCGTGGTATAAGCCGGGCGGTCGCGTTCAGGAAAGGCCTCCTGAATCTCCCGTATGGACGAAGCACCCAGGCTCCACAACGCTTCCATGATTTGCAGTTCCAGTTTGGTTAGTTTTGGCAGAATCATAATTGGTTGTTGTTACTACTCACGTATGTTTATCTACTACATGTGTTTGTTTTGTCAAGGAATTATTTTCCTGGGGCCGTGATTTGCGCAAGCCCCTCCAAACAGCTACCCTAAGCAGTTTCGTGATTCATCGGAGGAGAGAGCAATGCCTGTAAACAAAATTCTTGGACTGATCATCCTGGTCCTGCTGGTGGCCTGTGCTGCGCTGGCGCAAACTGCTGCTAAAAAATCATCGGGCGCATCGGCTGCATCGCATGGCAAAGGCCCGGCCACCGTGGCCGAAGCGCAGGCGTTCATGAAAAACGCTGAAGCCCAGATTGAAGACCTTGGCGTCCGCGCGAACCGCGCCAGCTGGGTGCAGGAAAACTTTATTACCGATGACACGGAGACCATGTCCGCGCAGGCCGCGGAAAAGCTCACTGCCGTGGTAACGCAGCTGGCGCTGGACGCACGCCGCTTTGAGCATCTCAAGCTGCCGCCAGATCTGGCGCGAAAATTTCTGCTGCTCAAATTGTCACTCACTGCTCCCGCGCCGAATAATGACGCTGAACGCAAAGAGCTCACCGAACTCGCCAGCAAACTCGACGGCATGTATGGCAAGGGCAAATACTGCAAACAGGTGGATGGCAAAGAGAAATGCCTTTCGCTTGGCGATCTCAGCCGCATTATGGCCACCAGCACCAACCCTGATGAGCTACTGGATGCCTGGGTAGGCTGGCACAAAATTTCCATTCCGATGAAAGATAAGTATGCGCGCTTTGTGCAGCTCTCCAACGCCGGCGCGAAAGAGCTGGGCTTTAAAGATACCGGCTCCATGTGGCGCAGTAACTATGACATGTCGCCCGAGGAGTTCAGCGCTGAAATTGAGCGCCTGTGGCGGCAGGTGGAACCACTTTATATTTCCTTGCACACCTACGTCCGCAAGCAGCTGATCAAGAAATATGGCAAAGCGGCGGAGCGTCCGGATGGCATGATTCCCGCACACTTGCTGGGCAATATGTGGGCGCAGGAGTGGGGCAATATTTATCCGCTGGTTGCGCCCGCCGATGGCGGCCAGGGTTATGACCTGACGCAGCTGCTCAAAGACAAAAACGTAAATGAGCTGGGCATGGTCCATTACGGCGAAAACTTTTTTAAGTCACTGGGCTTTGCCGAGCTGCCAAAAACTTTCTGGGAGCGCTCACTCTTCACCAAGCCGCAGGACCGTGACGTGGTCTGCCACGCCAGCGCATGGGACATCGACGCGCAGGACGATGTCCGGTTAAAAATGTGCATTGAGGTGAAGGATGAAGACTTTGTCACCGTGCATCACGAGCTGGGCCACAACTTTTATCAGCGTGCTTACAAAGAACAGCCGCCACTCTTTCAAGACAGCGCGAATGACGGCTTTCATGAAGCCGTGGGTGACACCATTGCTCTCTCCGTCACGCCGGAATATCTGAAGCAGGTTGGCCTGCTCGGCACAGTTCCGCCTGAAAGCGCTGACATCGGCTATCTGCTCAAACAGGCGATGGACAAAATTGCCTTTCTGCCGTTCGGCCTCCTGATCGACAAATGGCGCTGGGAAGTTTTCTCCGGCGAGGTCACGCCCGAGCAATACAACAAAGCCTGGTGGGACCTGAAGGCAAAATATCAGGGCGTGGCGCCGCCGGTGGGCCGCAGCGAAGCTGACTTTGATCCGGGCGCAAAATATCACATTGCCTCCAACACTCCTTACGTGCGTTATTTTCTGGCGCGCGTGCTGCAATTCCAGTTTCATCGCGCGCTCTGCCAGGCTGCGGGAATCCAGGGGCCGCTGCATCGCTGCTCCATTTATCAGAACAAGACTGCCGGCGCAAAGCTGAACAGCATGCTCGCCATGGGCAAAAGCAAGCCCTGGCCAGACGCGCTGGAAACCATCAGCGGCCAGCGCCAGATGGACGCAACCGCCATCCTCGATTACTTTGCGCCGTTAAAGAAGTGGCTCGATGAGCAGAACCAGGGCGAGAAAGCCGGCTGGCAAGGCATGGATACGCCGGAGACTGCGCCGCGGCACATGAGCAGATAAGACAGAGCGCAGAAAGTGATCGCTTGAAACAGCGGAGAATGGGCAGACTTATCACCTGCCCGTTTTCTTTGAGGTTCGCCTCTGCATTCATCGCACGAAACTCGCTCCTGATATGAGACACTAGCAGGGACAACGAATGGCCAAGTGGAAGCAATACGAGATCTGGGTACAAGTCGCAGACAATAAGTGGGAGATAGTTGGGATTTTCCCGACCACCGAACTGGCTACGCTCGTAGCCAACGGCCGCACCGCGCGCACTCGCATGATTGAAGTCCTGTATGACGGCACCAAGATGCTGGGGCAGGAGATCATCGCGGAGCTGGGCAACACCCGCAAAGAATAAACGCCCGCAATCCAGCCGAATGGCTGAACCGCCGGCGCTTTTTTGAATACCAGAAAACTTTCTAAAAACTAAAACCTCAGTCAGGCTGCGCAGTTGCTTGCCCGTGTTGCGCGCAGCCGCTTGAGTTACACCTTTTTCTTTTTAGGTTTTTTTACTTCACGTTTTGGAGCGTTTTTGTTTCCCATAGGCCTCACAGCATGCCACAACCCGTGGGCAAAGGCCAGAGGCATGAAACTCAAACGGCACTAGAAATCTCCGTGCGCTGATTTTCTGCCGGGTATCCATGCCGGATTGCTCAATGCTGGTTCGATTGATGCCGGCTCGCTCAACGTTGGTCCGATTCATAACAGAACGCGAATCGTCGGATCGCTTTTATTTGTGCGATTTTTTAACCAAATCGCACGCCAACTGGCGTAACATTTCCCTGTCTGGCCGGTAAGTCCAAAGTTCCGCGCTTGCAAGCAGGCGCCATGGGGGTTCAATGGATCTCGGCTCCGCAAAATTCAGCGTCTGTTTATTGCTTGGCATTGCTTTGCTTTCACAGGCTGCGCTGGCCCAGCGCGGCTCTGGCGCGTCCAACCGTAGCGGCACTCCTTCGCGAACATCCGGGCCTGATCCTTCCGCTCAACCGGTGTTTATCTCCGGCAAGGTCTTGCTGGAAGATGGAGGAACCCTGGCCGAGCCCGTGGCAATTGAGCGCGTTTGCAATGGCACAATCCATCGTGAAGGCTACTCTGACTCCAAAGGACAGTTCGGGTTTCAGCTGGGGATGAACGTCAGCTTTCAAGACGCCAGCGAGAGTGACGCGCGCACCGCTTCAAATTCACAGCCACGGTCCGCCAGCAATAGTGGCCGCACCCCCATTAACCTGGCTGGCTGTGAATTCCGCGCCGTTCTGGCTGGCTACCAGTCCACCGTCGCCATTCTGCGCACTTCCGGTGAAACCTGGCAATTTGATATTGGCACAATCGTTCTTAAACGGATGGGAGACGCCAAAGGCACCACCATCAGCATGACCAGCATGAGTGCGCCTAAAGACGCCATGCATGCGTATGAAAAAGCTGAAAAAGAAATGTCAGCCAAGCCGGACGAGGCGGAGAAAAGCCTGAATAAAGCTGTCAAGATTTATCCGCAATTCGCCGCCGCCTGGACCTTGCTGGGTGATCTCCACCGGCAACGCAATGAATTTGATACAGCGCGCACGGATTACGCGCAGGCCATCGCCGCCGATTCTCAATTTGTGAATCCCACGTATGGCATGGCCATGGTTGCCATGCAGGAAAAGAAATGGGACGAGGCGATTCAACTTACTGACCAAGTGGTAAAGCTGAATGCGTTCGCTTTTCCGCTGGCCTATTTCTTTAACGCCGCGGCCAATTACAACGCGCAAAAATTTGACGCCGCAGAAGACAGCGCCAAAAAATTCAAGGCCCTGGACACGCAGCGCACCCGTCCTGATGTCTGCATTTTGCTAAGCCACGTCTATTCGCGCAAAGAAGATTACGTGGGCGCGGCCAGGGAAATTCGCGACTACTTGGCCGCTGCGCCGGATTCGCCCGAGGCTGAAAATCTTAAGATCGAAGCCAAGCACTATGAAGACCTGAGCATTGCCAAGCGCGACTAGCAAAAGTTTTATTTTGCGGCGGGCACACGGAAGCGCAGCAGCGCGGGCGGCGTAAACTTTTCGCCGGCTTTGAGCTTGCCGTTGTCGTCCACCTTGCTCCAGCCGACATTGGCAGAAACATAAAACCAGCCGTCCACTGCAACCGCGTGCGTGGGATCGCCCATGCGCTCTGTCGCCTGCTCAATCACTTCTGCGCCGGTGATCTCTGTCTGCGCGTGGTTCAAGCGCAGCCGAAGAATTCTGTTTGGTTCAGTGCCGTTTTGTATGGCAATCAGCGAATCCCCACTGAGATAAAGCCCATCAAGGCCGACCACAGCAACATTTTCCGGATGCGGCAGATAATTGAGTTTGCCATTGGCGTTG
>DASXZE010000306.1:0-15284 GCA_036502105.1 Candidatus Angelobacter sp.
ACGATAACTGCTCAAACGCAGCAGAATACAAATAAAATACTTCACCGGTTCGGACTAGAAACTGGCCGTTATGTGTGGGAAGAATCGAAGACACTTCTGCATTGGTGGGAAATTCCAACCTCTTTAACTCGCGACCGTCACGGGCATCAAAGAAAACAATTTTGAGTCGAAATGATCCGGCCCCGCCGCTTGCTCCTCGTGCTTGCAACTCGGGTGGCTCAGTCCTGAATACCTGATAGACAGCTAACAGATCATGGGTGATAAACCGAACCCCTTGTTGCCTTGTCCAGGCCCTGAGGTCGGACTTGTCAGAGCTGTGGAAGCCGTATTCATCTTTCAGATTTTTTGTCCAGGTTTGTTCGGCCAGGGCCGGCAAAGGCGGGTGCATTCCAATGAACATTGCCAAAACAAAAGGCACAAAAATCATCTTGGGATGCATTCTGGGGAGCATCGCTTAAGAATACAGCAACAAAAAATATTTGAGGCTAATGATTGTCGTTGAATCGCCGCGACGTCAAAATCACCACGCCGAGCCCCAGCAACAGAACTCCGCCTTCCAGACGCGTGGACCACTCATGCAACCGATCAAACTCGGCGCGTTGCGCGTGATTGGGTGAAGAAGTATCTGTGCTCTGCATTTCCGCGCGTAATGTGAGCATGCGGGGCGAGATTCCAAACTGTGAATAGGCTGTAAGCGCCAGCATCAGCACAACAAAAATATGGCTCAATGCGAATGGTCTGAGTTGAACATGCTTTTGCCAGTTGTAGAGCAGGGAAGCGATAAGAAAAATAATGCCAGAGATGAGCCCCATCCAGTGCAGTTTGGTAAGCGACGCGCTTACCACGTCGCCGGCGAGCTTGGTGGTGGGCAGGACAGTGAATAAAGTTGGCGCTTCAACAAAAGCAAAGAAAATGATCCCGCCGATCCAGACAATCAGCGCCAGCAGCATAAGGAATCGCAAGAAAGACATGGTTGGGGAAAGTATAGCTGCTATGGAAATGTCAGCCACGAATTCACGCGAATAAACACGAATCCGGCAAACTAGAACAAATCTATTCGTGTGCTTAGCGTTGATTCGCGGCTAATTTCTTAGACAGGAACGGGCACAGACTGAATAATGTCACGAAGAATATTGTCGCCCTGGTCTGACTTCTTCAGCGTAGAAGAATAGCGGGCGTTCACTACAACGCGGTGTGAAAACACCGGCACCACCAGCGATTTGAAATCCGCGGGCGTGGTAAAGCGACGGCCTTCAAGATAGGCCATGGCCTGCGCAGCACGGTAGAGCATGAGTGATCCGCGTGGCGAGACGCCCAGCGAAAGCGTTTCAATCTCACGCGTCTTTCTTACGATGTCCAGCGCGTAGTCAACGAGTGAATCGTCAACCTTTACCTGCGTCACTTCATCCTGCATGGCAAGAATATCTGCGCCGGTGGCGACCGGTTTGACTGAGTCCAGGCGCGCTGCGCCGGCTTCAGAGCGCAGGATCTCGCGCTCATTGGTTCCCTGCGGATATCCCATGCGCACGCGCAGCAGAAAACGGTCCAGCTGAGATTCCGGCAGAGGATACGTGCCGTGATGTTCAATGGGATTCTGTGTGGCAATCACCAGAAAGGGCTGGGGCAGCGGATGCGAATTGCCGTCCATGGTGACCTGGCCTTCATTCATTGCTTCCAGCAAGGCGGACTGAGTCTTCGGCGTGGTGCGGTTGATTTCATCGGCCAGCAGCACGTTAGTGAAAATTGGGCCGGCCTTGAATTCAAACTGGTTCTCTACGGATGAAAAGATGGAAATGCCCAACACGTCAGAGGGCAGCATGTCACTGGTGAATTGCAGGCGTTGAAATGTGCAATCCAGTGCGCGCGCCATGGCATGCGCCAGCGTGGTCTTGCCGACGCCCGGCACGCCTTCAATCAAAAGATGTCCGCGGGCCAGCATGGCTACCATGGCCAGGCGCAGAATTTCATCATTGCCGCGAATAATCGAGCGCAGTGACTGCTCAATCGCTACGGCGCGAGCGTGCGCGGTGGAAGAAGAAGACTGAATCTGTGTTGACGCCATCGACTTGGGCTCTATTGTATCGCTGTATTGCAATCTCACAACCGCCTTGTTTCTGTCTGGTACTACTATGCGCGGGTTGCCGTGCCTGCTCAAGCAACGAAAGGGCTGATACTGATGCCCAAAGTAACCCGCGCTAAGGTCTTCAGCGGCATGTGTTCCTAAGTAGATCGCTTGAGCTGAGGGAAATTGCGCCGTATAGATTGTTGAAAGAGAAAAGCTTTCTTATGTAACAGGTTTGCAGCCATGGCTTAGCAGAATGAATCCGCGGCTTGAAAGTGAGCGCCGCGTGAATCATATTCATGGGACGGCTGGCACACATATTTTGGTGTAATCTCACCGGGGCATGACTTTGCGAAATCAATGGGTTAGAAGAACTTGGGTTAGCAGAACAATGACCTGTATCCGGCGGGAGGACGACGCGGAGCATTCTTCGACTGCGTCAGCAGCGGCCCAGCCTGGGCGATCGGATGCACAGCAGCCGCCACAGTTTGAGAATAGTCCGCTGCCTGCGGCAATGCTGGCGGTTGCCAATGATGATACCGATGCGAACCGCCGCGCTCTTTATGAAAGCATGTTTGCCTCGTGGTTTCTGGTGCCAACCAGAAACACGCCGAGTCCCGGCGCTCCCGGCTTTCATGAGCTGCAGGAAGACATGGCGGATTCTTTTATGTTGGAAAATGATTCTGCCGGCCAGGTAGTGGCGGTGGCTTTTACCGATGAGGAAGCGCTGCGCAACTGGAACAAAAACATTCCGTGGATCGCCCTGAAAGGCACGGATTTTTTCCAGGCCGTACTCAGCACGGAAGCGGAAGAAATTGTGATTAATCCTTTTGAGCCTGAAGATCCCGGCTCAAAGTTGATTCGCCCGGCAGGGCGTATAACGCGATGGGAATTTGAATGGCTTGCTCAGGGTTTGAGCCCGCAAGACTATCTGGACGATGACACGGAACCACAACCCGAATCATCGCAAAGTGTACTGGTAACCATGCCGAAGCAGATGCCTTCGGCGGAAATATTCCAGGCACTCTCGGAATCGGCGCAGACTTTTCCTGAGATTTCGGGAATGTACTTCGCCCAGCTTATTTATTCTGAAGGGCCACATCACACGGTCGCCATGGAGTTTGCGCCGGACGTATCCGAGCAGCAGATTGAAGACACGATGGTGGCAATGGAAAAAGAAGCGCGCCGGCTTTTCCCTGAAAAAGAGAAAATAGATTTGCTCCATGCTTCGACTGCGCTGGGGCAGTCGATTGCAAAATCCGGCAAGAAGTTTTACAGCGCAAAAAAATAAGACGCCCCGTTTCGGAGGGCGTCCACAAATGTCTTTCTGTATTTATTGAACTTCTGTGTTTATTGAAATTCCGCCGGGCGTCCCGTCAATCTCGCAATGCGCTCGGCAATGGGGGGATGGGTAGAGAACAGGTTGCCGACGTTCACTCCCAGCAGCGGCTGCACAATAAACAAATGAGCTGTTGAAGGCGAGGCCATCATGGGGACCTGCCGGGAATAAGCGTCCAGTTTGCGCAAAGCGCGCGCCAGCGCTTCAGGATTGTGAGTGATGCCGGCGCCCGTTGCGTCTGCTTCATACTCGCGTGTGCGTGAAACCCAAAGTTGAATCAGCATAGCTGCGAGCGGGGCCAGAAGCAGCATAATGATTCCGCCGCCGCGGTCACGGTCGTCGCGGCCACCCAGGCCAAACCAGAAGCCCATGCGCGCCAACACGGTGATAGCTCCTGCCAGTGTCGCGGCGATTGAACTGGTTAGAATATCGCGATTGCGCACATGGCCGAGTTCATGCGCCAGCACGCCTTCTAACTCTTCATCGTCCAGCAGATTCAAGATTCCCTGCGTTACCGCAACGGACGCGTGGTTAGGATTGCGTCCCGTGGCAAAGGCGTTGGGTGAATCCATGGGGATCACAAAAAGTTTGGGCATGGGCAGGACGGCTTTTTGCGTGAGCCGCTCTACCACCGAATAAATGCGCGGAAGATCTTCACGCGAGACTGGCTGGGCACGATACATGGCCAGGGAAATCTTGTCAGAGAAAAAATAAGAAATAAAATTTGTGACCGCGGCAATAGCGAAGCCAAGTAGCATTCCGTTCTGTCCGCCAAAGTAATCTCCCACGCCGATGGCTATCAGCGTAAGAAGCGTAAGCAAAAAGAACGTTTTCAAGTTATTCATAAGGTTAATGAGTAGATGCTACATCTGGATGGAAGATTCTTAAAGCCGTTATGCAGCGGCTTTCACTCACATGCAAGGCTTTGCACTTAATTTAGAAGGCTAAAAAGGGCATTGAAATTAAGGTCTGCGTAAAACGGAAAATCCGTTAAATGTTTGATAAATAAGCTATTTATTTGTATTTGTTAGTGTTTTCTAATTATTAAAATTTCTAATCTTTCTCTAATGAATTGCTAATAGTTGATTAGGTAATCTTCATCAGGCCAATATCGTGATTGATAGGTTCTGCCAAGACAGAATCGCCTTCCACGGTACTTCCGGGCTTCTCTCCGCAAAGCGTGCCTTCACGCGGAGACGCAGTTGCTTTGTCTCGAAACTGAAGTCTTTGTAACAAATTTAAGGAGCGCAGCTATGAGTAATAGAGAAGAAGGTTTTTTCTTAACAGAAAATTCCTCGAAGGCACGTATTAAAGACGCCGAAAACGCGCGGAAAAACCGTGGGGAGATTATTGCAGCACACTCCCAAGGTCAAGTTTCCCGTCGTGATTTGGTTAAATGGGGCTTGATTACGAGCGGTGGCCTGCTGGCCCCGATCCACGGCCTGAACCCGTTTGTGGGCACAGCCAGCGCAAACAGCGGTAGTGGTGTTAACAGCGGTGGCGGTATACCCACCGGTGCACCTGCCAGCCCGTTATTTGGCGTTCAGGATTTCTCAACACCGATGCCACGTTTCGACGTAGCAAGACGGATTGAGAATCCACTGACCGGCGGTTTGACTCCAACCCCGCAGGCACAGTCCAACCAGACGCAGCAAGCTGTTGATCCAGCTTTGGGCGGCGGATTTGGTCCTATTGAAGGCCGTCCACCGGGACCAATCTGGGCCCACCAGCGTTTCAGTGAGTTCCTGCCTAAGGTAGGTTATGAAACCTCCCAGGCGCAGGCCACGACCAACATTGGGTTCGCAGCCGGTGGTTACAATCCACAGGTTGCGTCGGATTTCAACTCCGGCATCGATGCAAACGCGCCGCTTCCTCTGAAATTCCACCCTGGTCTGCCCACACAGGATCCGAACTCAGTCTGGACTTTCAACGGAACGATTCCACCATACCTGGTACAGGGCCGTTACGGAGAGCCAATCCTTCTTCGCCATCACAACAAATTGCCCGTTGACGTTACGCAGAACAACGGCTTCGGACGCAACACGATTTCAACCCACGAGCACAACGGCCACCACGGCGCAGAAAACGACGGTTTCACCGGCGCTTTCTTCTTCCCGAACCAGTTCTATGATTATCACTGGCCAATCGTGCTTGCTGGTCACTTCAGCGTGAATACTGATGCTACCGATCCTCGCGCAGGCAGCCCGGACGGAAGCGGCGGTATCAACAAAGTACCAGGCGACTGGCGTGAAACCATGTCAACTCACTGGTTCCACGATCACATGTTCACCTTCACTTCACAGAACGTGTACAAGGGCAACGCTGCCATGTTCAACATTTACAGCGCGCTCGATCGTGGCAATGAAGCAATCAATGACGGCGTGAACCTGCGCTTGCCTTCAGGCTCCTTGAAAGACTACGGAAACCTGGAATATGACATCAACATTATGTTGAATGAGAAGGCCTGGGACGCTGATGGCCAACTCTACATGGACATCTTCCAGTTTGACGGCTTCCTGGGTGACAAGATTTGCTGCAACTTGACCTATCGTCCATTCTTCAATGTGGAGCGCCGCAAGTATCGCTTCCGCATCCTGAATGCCAGCGTTTCACGCTTCTTCAAGTATGGTCTCTCTGACGGATCGCCGATCATTCAGATCGCGAACGACGGTAACCTGCTGCCCCACCCCGTGGTGCAGACCGTTTCTGACGAACAGGGTATCGCCGAGCGCTATGACTGGGTCATCGACTTCTCACGTTACAACGTGGGCGACAAAGTCTGGATGGTGAACGTTGCCGAGCACTCTGACGGCAAAAAGCCAACCCGCGACTTGAGCGTGTCAGACGCAGTTGCTGGAAAATCCAACGATCCTTGCGTCGGCAAGTTCCTGGAATTCCGCATTTTCCGCAACCCGGCAACTCCTGATTTGAGCCAGGTTCCGGCATCGATGATTCCGAACCCCGACCTCTCCAGCATTCCAGTAGCTCGCACGCGTACGTTCGAATTCGGCTCTGGCGCTTCACAGCCATTGTCCGCATCCGATCCCGCAGCGTACACCACTGGTGCCGGCGGACAAACTGGTCCGTGGGGCGTAAGAACAGATGGTGGCAAGACCCTGAATGCCAGCTTTGGCCGGATCTCCGCGGCGCCGAAATTCGGTACCCGCGAAATCTGGACCCTGAGCAACCTCGGCGGCGGATGGGATCACCCGATCCACATTCACTTCGAAGAAGGCCAGGTTCTGGCCCGCAACGGCAGCGCTTCAAACGTGCCGGCGTGGGAAGGCGGCCGCAAGGACGTATATCGTTTGCGTCCGGGTGGAAGCATCACCATCACCATGCAGTTCCGTGATTGGGGCGGGATGTTCATGGAGCACTGCCACAATACCGTACACGAAGACAATGCCATGCTCGTACGTTGGGAAATCAACGGCGGAGGAACTCCGTTCCTTGCTCAGCTGCCAACTCCTATCGCTACCGCGCAGGGTGTTACCTTCAATGCACCGGATGACATCGCTCCCACCGCGTTCTAATTGGGTTGGAGTATAACTAACCAGGCTGGCGGCCCGCACTGCAAAGTGCGGGCCGCCTGACCTGATTGAATCGGAACGAAATATGGCCTGGGGCAGCAAGGGAGTCATAATCATGCGACGGAAGTTGGCTGGTTTTGCGGCAAGCATCTTTATTTTAGTAACGGCATTTTTCTTTATTTCAACCACGGCAACGCCGGTGGCGGCGAGCTCCCGCTGGGGAGCAAATTATTTTCCGAACGTCGTCCTGACTACGCAGGACGGCAAAAAAGTCCATTTTTACGATGATATGATTAAGGGCAAGATCGTGGTCATCGATCTTATCTATACGCACTGCGTGAACGCATGCCCACTGGAAACGGCCCGTCTGGTCCAGGTGCAGAAAATGCTTGGCGACCGCATGGGAAAAGATATCTTCTTTTATTCCATCAGTATTGATCCAGAGAACGATACGCCCAAAGTACTTAGGGAATATGCCCAGAAATTTCACGTTGGCCCAGGGTGGACATTCCTGACCGGCAACAAAGCCGATATCGAACTTGTCGGCAGGAAACTCGGCTTATACCAGGACCCTGACCCGAACGATCCTGACGGCCATGCTCCAACGGTCTTGATTGGCGATGAGCCCAACGGACAGTGGATCAACAACTCAGCTACTGACAATCCGCGCTTCATCACCAACATGATTGAAGGCTGGCTTGATAATTGGAAGCACGTGCAAAGCGCAAAACTCGCGAGAGGCGAGTCAGCCATCGTCAACTATGAATCGGCGCCCCATATCGATCTCAGCAACCGTGGCCGTTATATCTTTGGCAGCCAATGCGCGGCCTGCCACACCGTTGGACACGGAGACAAGATCGGTCCGGACCTGTTTGGTGTAGCCAGTGTGCGTGAAGCTGAATGGCTTCGCCGCTTCATTTCGGAATCGGACAAAGTCATAGCGGAAAAAGATCCCATTGCCACGGCACTGTACAAAAAATACAACCAGGTCAACATGCCCAACACGCGGTTGGCCCCAGAGGACGTGGACGAATTGATTAAGTTCCTTCAGAGCCAGGTTCCCGCGCCTCCGGCAAAAGAAACAACAGAGCCCGCTAAAACTTCTGCGGTAAGGTCTGAATCAGCGGTTCAGCCCGCGCAGCAGTAACCAGGAACGAGATTTTCCAGCGCCAGAGAGTTTCTCTGGCGTTGGAGACAAAATATTCATTGGCTGCGCTCGGCTGATTTTAAGGGCGAGGGTAGAAACAATGTTCCTCCCCCAATCGAGCGTATGATGCAGGCAGGCTACAGGCTGCCTGCATTGCGCTTTTAGGTCCTGTTACGTGGCCTTTATGCTGGCTGCGGCTGCAACGCTCTCCTGATCGCCAGCAGCTCCGTTAAAACGGCTTCCAGGCTGCCCAGAGGCAGCGCATTGGCACCATCTGACTTTGCCTCTGCGGGATTGTCATGCACTTCCATAAAGACTCCATCCACGCCGGCAGCCACCGCCGCGCGCGAAAGCAGCGGAATAAACTCCGGCTGGCCTCCAGAAACGGCTTTCCCGCCCGCGCCTGACGAAGGCAGTTGCACTGAGTGCGTGGCGTCAAACACCACCGGCGCAAACTGCCGCATAATGGCCAGCGACCGCATGTCCACCACCAGGTTGTTATAGCCAAAAGAGCTGCCGCGCTCGGTGAGGAAAATATTTTCATTGCCGGATTCGCGGACTTTCTGCACCGCATGCTTCATGTCCCAGGGCGAGACAAACTGGCCTTTTTTTATGTTGATGCATTTCGCATGTTTCGCCGCAGCCACCAGCAGGTCTGTCTGGCGGCATAGAAACGCCGGAATCTGGACAATATCCACCGCATCAGCCACGGCGGGAACGTCTTTGGCCTCATGCACGTCAGTCAATACAGGCAAGCCAGTTTCTTTCCTGACTTTCTTCAGGATGCGCAGGCCTTCCTCAATTCCCGGGCCGCGAAAGCTCTGCAGTGACGTGCGGTTTGCCTTGTCATACGACGCTTTGAAAACGTACGGCACGCTCAGCTTGCGTGCTACCGCGCTGATGGCTTCAGCCATCTTCAGCGCATGCGCTTCGCTTTCAATCACGCAAGGGCCGGCGATGAGAAAAAGATTGTGGCCAATATTCAGGCCATTGAGCGTAAATGTGGTTTGAGCTGGCATCAGATTTTTGTGCGGACCTGGTGAATGGTTTTGTTAAATGGCCCCAACCCCTTACTGGCGAACAAAGCCGAGTGCAAACAATGTCCGGTTTTCAATTTACCAAATTACCAATTTACACAATTACCAATTGTGCTTATCTCCTTACAATTCTTTCCGGCCTCAGAAACATTTCCATATCTTCACTGGTTTTGTTGTCATGCCGCTTGGTTCTATTCTCATGCGCGGCTTTTACAAAACTGCTGAACAGCGGATGCGGCTCCAGTGGCTTTGACTTAAATTCCGGATGAAACTGGCAGCCCACAAAATAAGGATGATCGGGAATCTCCACAATCTCCACGTATGTTCCATCCGGCGTGGCTCCGGTGATGCGCAGTCCACCGCCAGTTAATACGGCTTCGTATTCGCGGTTAAATTCATACCGGTGCCTGTGCCGCTCGCTGATCTCAGTTGCGCCATAAGCCTTTGCGGCCTGGCTATCGTGCTCCAGCTTACAGTTCCACGCGCCCAGGCGCATGGTGCCGCCCAACTCGTCAATGCCGGTGAGCTCGCGCAGCTTGTAAATAATCCGGTGCGGCGTGGCCTGGTCAAATTCGCTGGAGTTCGCTTCGTCCAGCCCACAGACGTTGCGCGCAAACTCTATGCACGCCGTTTGCATGCCCAGGCAGATGCCAAAATACGGGACCTTCTTTTCGCGCGCATAGCGGATGCCGTTCAGCATGCCTTCAATGCCGCGTTTGCCAAAGCCGCCCGGCACCAGGATTCCGTCAAAGCCCTCAAGCTGCGTTTCGTAATCGCGATTGCCGTCTTTGCTCTCCAGTCCTTCGGCTTCCACCCAGGTCAGGTTCAGCTTCAGGTTGTGTGCTACGGCGCCATGCACCAGCGCCTCTTTCAGCGATTTGTACGAGTCTTCATATTCCACATACTTGCCCACAATACCGATATGAACTTCGTCTTTCGGGTTATAGACGCGGTGCATCAACTCTTCCCAGCGCGCCAGATCTGGCTCTTTCGAGTTAATGCGCAGATAACGCAGCACCAGCGTGTCCACGCCTTCACGCGCGAATACCAGCGGCACTTCATAGATGGAAGCAACATCTTTCGCCGTAATCACGGCTTCATCTTCCACGTTGCAGAAGAGCGCGATCTTCGATTTAAGTTCCTTGGAGAGAAAACGGTCAGTGCGGCAGAGCAGAATGTCCGGCTGGATTCCAATACTCAACAACTCTTTCACAGAATGCTGTGTAGGCTTGGTCTTCAACTCACCGGCTGCGCCAATCCACGGCACCAGCGTTACGTGGATAAAAATGGTGTTGTCGCGTCCCAGCTCCTGGCGCATCTGGCGGATGGCTTCCAGAAATGGCAGCGACTCAATGTCACCTACGGTACCGCCAATCTCTACCAGCGCCACGTCCACGTCCTGCGCCACTTTTTTCATCGCGGCTTTGATCTCGTTCGTGACGTGCGGAATCACCTGCACCGTCTTACCCAGATAATCGCCGCGGCGTTCTTTGGTAATGATCTGCTCGTAAATGCGGCCGGTGGTCCAGTTGTTGTCGCGCAGAAGCTTGGCGTGCGTAAAGCGTTCGTAATGACCCAGGTCCAGGTCAGTTTCAGCGCCGTCGTCGGTCACAAAAACCTCGCCATGCTGGAACGGAGACATGGTGCCGGGATCGACATTGAGGTAAGGATCAAACTTCATTAGGTTGACCTTGAGCCCACGGCTCTCGAGCAGACAGCCAATGGAGGCCGCCGCCAGTCCCTTGCCCAGTGAAGACACAACACCGCCGGTTACGAAAACGTATTTCGCTGCCATGAGCTCCTCGCACGTATGGATAACTTAGGTTTTTGTGGGGTCGTTCGGGTGATTTTTGGGGGTTCTAGTCCCCGGCTCAGAAGTGGCTTTTGCCAGTGGCCGTGGAACCATTTGGGGTGCACGATCAATTATACAAAACCGGACTGTGGAAAGCAGCGCAGAAATTCAACAAACGGAAATATTGCATATTGTCTATCTGGGAGAATGAAAGGACCTGGACTTAACTGCACCTCTCACCCCGACAAGCTATCTCAAGATAAATCAAAAGGAATGGGAGCGCGGGAGCAATCGCAATCCAGGTTAATGTGCTTTTGATGTGACGATCCACCTCTGGATCATAGTGCCAGGAGGTTTTATGGATCTTGGCATTCTTTTCAACCACCGTGACTGGTATTGACACGTCGGCCAGAAGATGGTGATAGACACCATCTTCTATTCTTATCAGCGTGATCTTCCCGCGAATCGTGTAATCGCCCAACGGCACATCTCGGTTCGCTCTGATTTTTATCAGATTAATAAAACCAGTTTTTACATATGTGGTCGTTTTCCAGACCGGAGAATTGAAAGATACAGGCTTCTCCATTTCACCTTGAGCATATTGAATTGTGAAACCTTCCTGCAACGCTAGCTGCAGCGATCCCATAACAAAGGAACGATCAAACTGCGAACTACTACACTGATGGCAGTTCGGCAGATCATCCCAGGTAATGGCAACCAATTCATCCTGCCCCAGCCGCAATTTGTCATAACGCTGGACTACATGAACTTTGGGAATAATCGTAACCTTGGACTCATTGTTTAGCTCTGCTGGAAAAACATGAATTACAGTGGTTTGCCCGCTTGCTGCCGCTGATCCGAGAAGAATTGCAAAGATCCATTTATGCACCATAAAACCCTCCATGGCCGCTACCTTATTCCGCTCCACTAAAATCAGAAAGCGACAAAGTGCGGCACCGGCTAAATGTCGTGGAAATCCGCCAGTAATCTTCGTTGAAACAGTCAAATTTTTCCTGCAAGAAATCCAGCTACTTCGTTCTTACCTTAAGCCACCAGCAGTGGGCTGAAGGCCGGAAGCGTTGGAACAGAGAATGGCTCGCACGCGTCTGACTTCTGTTCGCGGCAAGAGCAATTGTGTCCCCTTGAACAGCCATCCCCGCGGCTGGGCAACTTAGGTATCCCCTTGTCAGAAATTCGCACGAATGAGAGGCATTCTCCATGAGAAGGTCAAAATCGTTTTCTATTACATGGTCTCCGCGAAATACGCGCCAACAAGAACCTATCCGGCAGTTTGCAGAATCCTGGTTTTGCGCGCCGCAGCCGAGGGCGGCTGCGCTCCACACGAATAAAAATTCTCCGCGCCTCCGCGTCTCCGTGGTAGGTGTTGTTTTGCTGGCGCTGTTTACGTTGCCCGCCATCGCGCAAACTCCACAGCCCCAACTTTCCGCTGATGCCTCGCACTCTCCCGGCTGGGTCGTGATCTCCGTGGAAGACTATCAGGCTCTCCGCGCGCATGCGTTTCCCGCAGAGCATGATCCTGAGCCGCCGCCGGTGGATGCCACGCTTACTCGCGTTGATTACGACCTGAATATTGCCGGCGAACTCGCCACCGGCCGCGCCAGCCTCACCATTGACGTATTAAAAGATGGATGGGTGCGCGTGCCCATTCCGTCAGGCTTGCTCGTACGCGAAGCCCGGCTCGATGGCAAATTGGTTTCGCTCGTCTCCGGCGGCCAGGGAAGAAGCAGCAGTCAGCTCTCAGCAGTACTGGCCCACGCTGGACGCGCCGTTCTCCTGCTCGATGTCGCGCTGCCGGTAAATGCCTCAGCGGGAGAAGAGCGCATCTCGCTGCCGTCAACTTCTTCCGGCGTCACGCGTGCTTCCGTGCAGCTGCCGCGTCAGGGCGTTGACGTAAAACTCTCCGGCGGACTGCTGGCAGAAAAGACTGAGTCCGGCTCAGACAGCAAATGGTTGGCCTATGCCCACGGCAACGAACCGCTGACGTTCACATGGCACAGAAAAATTGAAGACCATCACATTACCCTGCCGCTGCGCCAGCGCGGATCGCTCACGCAGCTCACCAGTCTGGGCGAAGACGCAACGTCGCTTTATGCCGAAGTGAATCTTGAAGTGACGCAGGGCGCAGCCAAAGAGGCCTGCGTACAACTTCCGGAAAATATCACCATCAATCAGGTTTCCGGATCTGAAGTCGCGGACTGGGAGGTCAAAGCTGGTGAGTTGGTAGTGACCTTTCTTGAGCCCATAGAACAGTCAGCTCGATTTGTAATCACCGGCGAAACCAAAACCCCGCGCGACGGCCACATTGATATTTCTCTGCTGCGTCTGCTGAACACTGAGCGCGATACCGGCGGCGTTGCCGTGGAAGTCCTGGGCGCGGGCGAGATCAAAGACTTAAAGACGCAAGGGCTGGAAAATGCTGATGCTGCGGAACTGGGAACATATGTGGCTGCCCGGCAATCTCCGTCAATGGTGGCTTTCCGATTCCGCACGAGTGAAGACAAGGCAAGCAGAAAACTTTCAGTGGACATCGCCCGCTACGAGCAACAGGCTGTGCTGATGGCCAACGTGGAAGAGGCGCGCTATCGCGTGTTGCTGAGCAAAGAAGGCAAGATGCTGGTGCAGGCGCAATATGCCATCCGCAATAATTCGCGCAGCTTTCTCAAGATCACGCTACCTGCGGGCGCTGCTATATGGAGCGCTTCATTAGGCGGCCAGCCGGTGCGCCCTGGACAATCGCCAGATGGAAGCCTGCTCCTGCCGCTCGAAAAAACGCGCGCCGGGGAAGAAGCTCCGGCGTTTGTGCTGGAGATCTTTTATCTCGTCCGCGAAACCGCCTGGACAGACAAAGGCAAAGCCACGCTCGCGCTGCCTGCACTTGACCTCCCCGTCTCGCGAACGGGATTGCTGCTCTACCATCCACCGCTTTTCAAATTGGCGGCAGAGCCAGGCACGTTCCGCACTGAAACCTATGAAGCGCCGATGTCAGGTGTGTTTCATCCAGACGTTACTGATATAGGAATTGGGGGCTCGATCGATTTGGAACGTGGCAGAAGCGCACGTGGGCAAGTGGACGGACAGAACGCCGCTGACAATCGCCCGCAGTCGCCTTCCACGCAAGCGTTGGTAGACAGCTTCAAAACCAAATCACTCGGTGGACGCAGCGCCAAAGTTCTGCCTATCCGCCCGGCGTTTCCGGCCTTTGGGCCGTCACTGTTTTTTGTCTCTGAACTCACCGCAGAAAATCATGCACCGGCACTTGAACTCAGCTATCAGCGCGACAAGAAGGATGGTGGAAAATGAAAAAGCTATTGGCACTCTTTATGAGCTTCTCCATGTTGGCGATGGCCGGAGAAAATATCTCTCTGCCACTGCCCACAACCGGCAACGTTACGCTGACGCTGGCTGAATACAATCGGCTGGTAGAACTCGCAGCCAAGTCAGGCAAGAAGCATGACACGCCGCCGATGCCTTACGCCATCAAGCGCGCGGAGATGAAGCTGCACGTGGCGAATCAAACCGTCCTGGGAACTGTGCAGTTGGATGGTGAAGTTTTCAGCAAGGGCGCAGCCAAAGTCCCGCTCACCAGCGGCCTCACGATTCTCAATGCACGCCAGGAAGGGAAAAGCCTGCCGCTGGAGCAGGAAGGTTCAACTTCCACCGCTATTCTTCCCGGAGCGTCCGAATTTTCCGTGGCGTTGGAGACAGGCATGCAACTTGCGATTGAAGCTGGCCGCGCTTCATTCAGTCTGCCTGTGCCCGCTGCTGGCAGCGTGCGGCTCTCACTGGTAATTCCCGGCGACCACAATATCGCGCGCATCAGTCCTGGGCTGATCACCTCGCGTTCTACAGAAAAAGGGCAGACAACACTGGAAGCCACGCTCGTTCCCGGACAGCCGGCAACAATCTGGTGGGCCACCGGAGACGTGCAGGTTCCCGTGGTGAAACATGAAGTGCGTTTTCTCTCTGACGTGAAAACGCTGGTCACGGTGAATGATGAAGAGCTGCGCATCGCCGTACTGGCTGATATCACCGTGGTGCAGGGCGATCCCGCGCAGTTTGCGTTGGATGTTCCCGCTGGCTACGAAGTTACCGGCGTCTCCGGCTCTACCGTGGATTCAAGTGAGGTAGAAAAGGGCAAGCTGATGGTGCGGCTCAATTCTTCCGCGCCGCGCAGCCATGAGTTCCTGATTTCCATGGAGCGGCCGGTTAACGGCACCAAAGCGGACGCGCCTTTCCTGAGCTTTAAAGACGCGCAGCGCGAAACCGGCGAAGTTTTGGTGGAAGGCACCGGCGCGATGGAACTCACCGCAACGGAAGCTGGCGGACTGAAGCGCATGGACTTAAAAGAGGCCAATC
>DASXZE010000307.1:0-10463 GCA_036502105.1 Candidatus Angelobacter sp.
CAAAAATGGTTTACTATTCCTCATCCATGCCGCCAACTATCCAATTTGTTAACCCGATAAAATTCGACACGCTGACCCGTGTCCTTCGCATACGCGGAGTTGACGTTTACGTTCACTGGACAGTCTTCCTTATCGCCGGAATCATGCTTTATGCCGCTTTTCGCCGGCCGTGGGTAGCCATGGCCGGCGGCGCATCCTGGATGGCGCTCATTCTCTTGCACGAATGCGGTCACATGATCGCCGCACACCGCAAGCATGTCCGGGTGATGGGCATTGAACTCTATCCCATTCACGGCCTTTGCCGTTTTGAAATGCAGTGGTCAAGATTCGACCACTGCTTCATCGCGTGGGGTGGCGTGCTTGCCCAGGTAACGGTCGCCATTCCTCTTTTATTATGGATTGAAATCTTTGGATACTCGCGCTTTGACCCCATCGACGCAGTATTAGGTATTCTGGGCCCTTACAGCCTTCTGGTGGCCGCATTCAATCTTCTGCCCATCGGCAGGCTCGATGGCCGGATAGCCTGGGGCATTATTCCCGAATTTATCAATCGCGCCAAACAGCGCAATAACAAGAAGAAGAAAGCCGCCGCCGGAGGCTGGCGCACCTACTGATCGGCGCGGAATCCTCCCCGCTAGTTCGAAAGGGCTGGATAGCTCAAATTTATCTAATTTTTAAATGCGAGGGCGTGAGCGAAGCTGATTCCTCAACTCGGCCACATTAAATTGCTACATCAAAATACTGGGTCAAATCAATACTGGTTCACATCAATAAAAGACTGGAATAGCAGGGCTCAAAAGCCACAGCAAGCAGTCGCTCCATCACCACTAGTCTAATTTAGGATACCTTCGCCGCAGGCGCAGAATCAAAGAGCCCTTCACGCTCCGCTGCCCATATGCGCAGCGCATATTTATTGAGGATTTCTTTGTTGGCTTCCAGAAAATCCACCAGCAGTCCGGGAGCAAGCAATTCAAACACGCGGATAATATCAGCCTTATTGGTTTCTGGATTAAATGGCCCCTTCTTCAACTGTTGCGGACCAATTAAATGGCGCAGCTCTGCCATAACCTGGGGTTGGTCCAGGTTCTGTCTTACAAAGCTCTGCATTTCGTGCATCAAGGTGACCCAGACAGTCTCGTTCAATTCGGCCATGGTAACTCCTGGAGGCCCCGGAACACTCCCGGGACCCCTGCATTGGGGGTGGGCTTAGCAACAGAAGTATATATAAGGTACTCACCTTAAGAAATGTTTAAAGCCAGATTAGAGAGCCTAAGGATTGCCAGATTCCGGCCATTTTCAAACTATTTTTTTCTCAACCATCACTCCGCTGCTTTCCCTCGCGCAATGTCGGCCATCACGGCCTCGGTCACGCGCAAATAATCTTCCGGTCGCAGAATCATTTGTGTCCCACGCACGCCCGCTGAAACTGAGATCGCGTCCACAGTTGAATCGTCTCATCGGCAATCACCGGGAAAACCTTCTTCGCGCCCAGCACTGTCACGCCGCCGCGAATGTACCCGGTAACCCCCTGCAGTTCTTTGACCGGCACCAACTCCATCTTCCTGTCACCTGCGGCCGCAGCCAGCGCCTTCAAATCAAGCTCAGTATTCGCCGGAATCACGGCAAAGCACAGACCATTGCGATCACCCCGCGCCAGCAGCGTTTTAAATACCTGCTCCGGCGCCATCCCGATCTTGGCCGCAACGATCTCCGCCGCCAGATCCTCCGGATCGACCTCATACTCGCGCAACTCATACTGCACGCCCACGCTCTCTAGCAGGCGGACCGCATTCGTCTTCATTTCTTGTCGCTTCGCTCCAAACCGCTTATGCATCCATAATAATGTGAAATCGTTCTGCCTTGTTGCTTCAAGGGCTCAACGCGCAAGCTGCCTTCGCCCTCACGAATGAAATAAGCATCAAAACAAAGCCCGGTGTTTGACCCTGTCCGTTGGCTCTGCTAGCTTTGGAAGTTCGCCTTGGGCGGCCATTGTCATAGGGTTGCGCCGCCAGGAAATAATTGCCAGAACAGAAGAGGAAATTATGCCCGCATTCAAGTTCAAGGGCGTTGACTTCATAGAATTTGATTCACTGCTCACGGACGAAGAGCGTCTGGTCCGTGATACCGCTCGCAGCTTTATTGAAGACAATCTTATTCCCATTATTGAGCAATGCAATCGCGAAGGCCGCTTCCCCCGCGAGCTGGTCAAGCCCATGGGCGATCTCGGCTTCTTTGGCGCCAGCCTCAAAGGCTATGGATGCGCCGGCATGGGCAACGTGGAATACGGGCTGGTAATGCAGGAGCTGGAACGCGGTGACAGCGGCGTTCGTTCGTTCGTGAGCGTGCAGTCTGCGCTCTGCATGTATCCCATTTACGCCTACGGCAGTGACGCGCAAAAAGATAAGTGGCTACCCCCCATGGCCAAAGGTGAAAAGCTCGGCTGCTTCGGCCTCACCGAACCAGATTTCGGGTCAAACCCCAGCGGCATGCGCACCCGCGCCGTGAAGTCCGGTAATGAATACATTCTCAACGGCGAGAAAATGTGGATCACCTCCGGCTCCATCGCCGATATCGCCATCATCTGGGCCAAATCTGAAGAACACAACAACCGCATCAAAGGCTTCCTGGTGGAAACCAATCGGCCCGGCTTCAAAGCCACTGACGTTCACGGCAAATGGTCTCTGCGAGCCTCCGTCACCTCCGGCCTGTCGCTGCAAGACGTGCGCATTCCTCTGGAAAATCTTCTACCCGGCTCAGACGGCCTGAAGTCTCCGCTCGGCTGCCTCAATCAAGCCCGCTTCGGCATCGGATGGGGCGCCATTGGCGCGGCCATGTCTTGCTATGACACGGCGCTGCAATATTCTCAGGTACGCAAGCAGTTCCGTGACCAGCCAATTGCATCTCACCAGCTGGTTCAGGAGAAGCTGGCATGGATGATCAGCGAAATCACCAAAGGTCAGCTTCTGGCTCTGCAAGTGGGCCGGCTGAAAGATTCCGGCAAAGTCGGTCACCAGCACATCTCCATGGCCAAGCGAAACAACGTATGGATGGCCCTGGAATGCGCCCGCATGGCCCGCGACATCCTGGGCGCAAACGGCATTGCCGACGATTATCCAGTCATGCGCCACATGATGAATCTGGAATCAGTAAAAACGTATGAAGGCACGCACGATATTCACGCCCTGATCATCGGAGAAAACGTAACCGGCATCAGCGCGTTTTAGCTTTGGCGATTGCGAACCCAGAGTGTAATTCTAAGTTTCAGAAATAACGTTTCAATCTGTCATCCTGAGCGAAGCGCCTCGGCTCATGTCATCAGAATTCATGGTGATGGGCGCGAAATCGAAGGACCCCGAAAATGCTTAAAGCTTGAATGCAGCATCAAGGCGTTCTCTCGAAACAACGGGGTTTATCTCGACCTGGCGCAGAATGACAGAGCAAAAATTGATCTAAGAACTGGAGGCCGCCATGGCGACCACTGAAAAAAAGACAACTGAAAACCAAATGGAATTTGAACTGGCGCTCGAATTTGCCCGCGTCGTAGAAGAAGCCGCCATCGCGTCCGCGCACACCATGGGCACCGGCGATCGTGACCGCGCCGATCTTGTCGCCACGGAAGCCATGCGCACCACCATGGATTCAGTTCCCATGCGCGGCACCATTGTTATCGGCGAAGGCGAACGCGATAAAGCGCCCATGCTTTATATCGGTGAGCAAGTCGGCGCAGGCTGGCACAACGGCGCACGGTTTCCAGAAGTCGATATCGCCGTGGATCCGCTGGAAGGCACAAACCTGTGCGCCACCGGCGCTCCCGGCGCAATCACCGTGCTGGCTGCTTCAGAAAAGGGCGGACTGCTGAACGCCCCGGACTGCTACATGCAAAAACTCGTCGTCGGCCCTTCCTGCAAAAACGCTGTGGACCTGGACGCCCCCGTCGCGGAAAACCTGAGAGGCATTGCCCGCGCTCTGAACCGGGACGTAGCCGACCTGGTCATCGTGGTGCTCGATCGCCCACGCCATGAAAAATTAATTGCCGATATTCGCGCCACCGGTGCTCGCATACGCCTGATCACCGACGGCGATCTTTCCGCCGGCATCGCCGCAGCCGTAATCGGCACCGGCGTTCACGCCGTGATGGGTGAAGGCGGCGCGCCAGAAGGTGTAATCACTGCGGCAGCCATGCGCTGCCTCAATGGTGAAATCTTTGCCCGGCTCATCATCAACACACCCGAGCTTGAGGCCCGTGTAGAAAAAATGGGCATCAAGGACAAGAAAAAAGTTTATACCGCCAAAGACCTTGCGCCCGGTAACCACATCATCTTTGCCGCCACCGGCGTAACCGACGGCGCGCTGATGAAAGGCGTACGCTTCTTCGGTGAAGGCAATCGCACATCGTCCATTGTGATGACGCGCCACAGCGGAAAAGTCCGCTTTGTAGAAAGCATCCACCTGGCCAAGCGCGCCGACGTGAAGGTACGCTTCGCATAATCGCCGCGGATTACGCAGATAAAAAACTGGTCTGATTCAATTGCACAGCACTTAACTATTTTGGCCGGACTCACATGCGTTTCTTGCATTGATTCCGGCCAAAAGGTTTTATCTGCGCTCGTCTGCGTAAGTCTGCGGCGAAATTCTGGATGTCGGAGAATAAACTTACTTAACTTCCTGATCAGTTTTATCCGTGTTTATCCGTGGCAAGGTTTTTTTGGCACTGCCAAGAAAACAAATCAGCCGCGAACTGAAACGATCAACACAAATCTAAAAATAAAATTCGTGTTCATTCGCGTCAATTCGCGGCCAAGTTTTTTGATCAGCGTTTATCCGCGTAAATCTGCGGCAAAATATTTCCTATCTACGCTCTTTCGGCATTGGCGGCCAGTTCTTCGGACTACCCTGGAACATCGCCTTGGCTGTTTCATGCCGCGCCACGCCATTTCCATCCGCCACGGCAAAGCGCACCGGATGCTCCGCCGAGCCCGACCACATGGAAACGCCCGCGTACGCGCCATCTTTGCGCAGGATATAAAAATGCATGCCGAGATAGATCAGCTTTGACATGTCATTGTTGTAGTTGTGCGCGATCCGCTTGAGCGCATCCATGCCCGCTTCTTCCGGAGACATGCCGTGGCGCATGCTCTCCACAATGGTGTGGGCTCCGCAAATCTTTATATTTTCCTCGCCATTGCCAGTCGCGCCCGCAGCGCCTACTTCCTGGTCGCAATAACAGCCTGCGCCAATAATCGGCGAGTCACCGCAACGCCCAGCCAGCTTCCAGGCAAGTCCACTGGTCGTGGTCACGCTCGACATCTCGCCCTTTTCATTCAACGCTGAGCAATTAATCGTTCCGGTCGGCGGATCAAGTACCTTGCGGATCGCATCCAGCCGGCGGTCTTCTTCAATTCCAATGTTCGCCGCCAGCTCATACAAACGCTTGATCTGTGGTTGTTCGCGCAACGATCCCGTATCCAAATTCGGCGGAATTTTAAAATTAGGATCAGCAAAGCCGGGCCCCCACCAGTCAAGATCAGAGTGATATTCCTTCCACAACTGCCATATCTTGCGCGAATGTTCCGTGAGCAGATTCTCTTTCTGGAAGCCCATCAGCTCGCCAAAACGTGTAGCGCCCTGGCCCACCAGCATCACGTGGCCGGTATGCTCCATCACCGTCCGCGCCAGCGCCGCAACATTCTTGATGTCGCGCACCGCGCCCACTGAGCCGGCACGCCGTGAAGGCCCATGCATGCAGCAGGCATCCAGCTCCACCACGCAATCTTCATTGGGCAGACCACCCATACCAACGCTGTCATCTTCCGGATCATTCTCCGGCCCGGACACCGTTGTAATGGCCGCTTCCAGCGTGTCTGCGCCGGCGATCAGCTTTTTATAGCCAGCCTCAAGGTGGTTGCCGCGAGGCGTGATTCCATTCGCGGCCGAGATCATGATGTTCTTGCCTGGAGTAATGCGTGGAACTTTCAGGTTCTGTTGCGCGTCTTTATTTTGCGACACGTCCGTGCTCTTGGTGGTTTGGCCCGCGGCCAGTGCAGCCGAGGTAACGGCCAGTCCGGAGAGAAAATCTCTGCGCTTCATGGGGTCCTCACTTTCGTGATGGGCGAAACGCAGAAGGATATCAGAAGCAACGCTGCTCTACTAGCACAGATCAAACAGCCTATGGTTGATTAAAACTTGATATAGCCGCGAAATCACGCGAAATGAACACGAATCAATTTTAATTCGCGTAATTCGTGTTGATTCGCGGCCAAGTTTTTAGCTTTGTGTGGAAGCGCTACCCAGCCAGCTTCTCCGCCGTATTCTGGTCGGCGCGGAAGCGCAGGAGGGCGGCAACATGTCCAGCTTTTTCCAGATAAGAATCGCCGTCCACAAAGCGTATCTCTGCTCCGTTGCGCAGCGCCAGGTCCACCAGCGCGTCAGAAATATCAGCCAGATGGCGCGTTGCATGGGCGCATACCGGGCAACTCTTCACCATGCGCGTATCCAGATGCCGGCAATTGGGGCACTCCACCGCTTCCGCCTTGAGATCGCGCGCCAATAGTAGCGTCTGCACTTCATGGCGCTCCAGGGCATTCAATACATGCCGCAAACCCAAAGCACCGTGCGCATTGCGCTGCGCTTCACCCATTACTTCGCTTACCAACTCCATCTGGCCGGTCAACATCGATTCCGTAAGGATTCGCACAGCATGCTGCCTTACTTCTTCCGGCGTCGCAGAGGAAACATCAATCGGGAAATGGCCACGCAGCTTTGGTTTCAACCCATTTTGCAGATGTGGCTCGATTTCTGGCCATGAGTCGTCCTGGCAGCCGATCAGCAGCGTATCAAACTTTTCCCGATGCGAAAGCAGCAGCAACGATTCGGTAAACATCTTGAAGTGCTGCATCACCTGGTTCTCAACATGGCGCTCGCGATGCCCCGCTTCATATCCCTGGAAGCCATCGCTACGAGGCACGTGCGGTGACGGGCCAAACTCCAGATCGGGCTTCTGCGTAATTTCGTTTTCCTGCAACTCAAAAATGCGTGCCTTCTTGCGATTGACCAGCGCAATACAGGCGCTCGGCAATCCGGCATAAGCATGTACCAGAGGACGCAAATGGAAACGCGAGTTCACCGTGATCTGCGAATACTCCTGCCGTGAAGGGATATCCAATTCGCGCCAGATACCTTGTTCACGGCAGGCAAGAATCGCCTTGCCGCGCGAATGATTGCCATGCAGCCCTTCGGCAATTTGCAGAATTTTAGCCAGGTCCTCGCGCAACGCCGCGTGATTGCCATTGCGTTCGGCTTTGCGCATTGTATCGCGCACCAGGTCTTTGACCAGAATTGTGTCTTCGCGATGCGATTTGTTCTGCGGCGCGTGTGGCTGAAAATAAAAACTGATCGCGCATTCTTCTTTTGACTCAATTTGCGCAAGCTGACGAATTTCATCGCGTGTAATCATTTCGCAGGAACTCCTTATGAAATGCTTATAAAATTTATGGAACGGTTTTATGGATCAGGCAACTCGGGAATGGTGCAGCAGGCTTCGTCGCAACTGGTTCTGCGAGGGTAATTTCTGTTGTATATGCGTGCGCGCATCATGAATAGACTGGCGCACCTGGTCCGCGGGCCGGCCTGCAAGCCGTGAAATTTCATCCACGGTGAAACCTTCCAGAGTGAAGAGAATGAATGCCTCGCGGTCATGTGTCTCCACGCCGCGCAGCACAACATCCAGTTGCGCCACCATCTCGTCGCCCGCCATGATCTCTTCTGGCGTTCGCACGCTTTCATCCCGAATAATGCTTTCCTCCGGCAGGCTGTCATCCGGCTGGTGATACTGGAGCACGTTCTCATCGCTGCCCGTTACGTTCTGAATTCCCGCAGGCGCGTCCAGCGAGATGCTTGCGATATCCGCATTGGAATGGATCAGGTGCCGGATCGCCTGCACCGCCAGCCGGTGAAACCAGCTCTCCAGCGAGAGCAGTTGCTGCCTGTTGTCTTCGTGCGAGAGCGCGCGGACAATGACTTCATCAATCACTTCCTCGCGCGAGATCTGGTCTTCGCGAATCTGCTCTGCTTCCACCTGAAAATTTAATTCCTGGTCAACAAACGCTTCCAGCGCGCGCAAGTTGGCGCTCAACCACAACTCCACGTCGGCCAGCACTGCGGCATCTGTCTTGGCCGCAGAACTCTGCAGTTCAGAGACTACGCCTTGTTGTACAGAGTCGTGTTGTACAGAGTCGTGTTGTACAAAGTTATGTTGTACAAAGTCGGGCTGCGTTTCTGGCTGCACATTTTTTCCAGCCTGCACAGGCAATGGCTCACCTGGCACAGGCATCTCTGCCAGCCGTCCTCGGCCCTGCCGACGCAAGGATTTGCGCGTCCAGTGTCCGCGCAAGAGATCTTTGTGTTTTGTTACCTGTGAAAGCAAATCGGCAAATGCGGATTTCACCGCAGCCAGGGTATTCTCGCCGGATCGCTGCGCCATCATTTGCCCGGAAGGCAAATGCAGATTCAGTGCCACGGTTGCGCTGTGATTTTTTTGCTGTTCCACAACTGCGTGGAGATGCACCAGGTCTGGCTTAAAAATTTGCAACCGGCGCTCAAGCTTTTGCAGTTGATGTTGAAATTCGTGTTCCACATCGGGGGTTTTGCTGGCTTTATAACTAACGTGAACGTTCATTATGTGCCTCGGCTGGGAAACTTCCCCTTGCGATGGTCCGCAGGCCCTCAGTTATCGCAGATTCTATACCTGCTTATAAGACGCAGCCTACATTTTGTGTGTTGCATAAGAAAAAATTTTGAAATGTAAATGTAGTTCTTGCATTGACATTACTTTTGTGAGCGAAGCTGCTCAATTTTTGTGGCGAGATAGCAAGGAATTTACAGACACGAGCAACTCGCGCGAAAACGCGGAAGACAGTTTCGGCGAGAATTAGAGTCGGTTAATCATTGAAGCCACGTAGCCTGCTCCAAAACCATTATCGATATTCACCACGCTCACATTAGACGCACAAGAGTTGAGCATGCCCAGCAGCGCAGCCAGTCCATTGAATGACGCACCATAGCCCACGCTCGTGGGCACGGCGATCACCGGTACGCGTGCCAGTCCTCCCACCACGCTGGGCAGCGCACCTTCCATACCCGCGCATACAATAATCACCCTGGCTTTATCGAACACTTCTCTCCCCGCCAGCAGCCGATGAATCCCAGCCACGCCCACGTCATACAAGTGCGCCACTTCATTGCCCATAATCTCCGCGGTGACGAGCGCTTCTTCGGCCACAGGGATATCACTGGTGCCCGCGGAAATAATTACAACCATCCCTTTGCCGTAAGCGGTCTTATCTTGCGTAAGCGTGATGGCCCGCGCCATCTCGTGGTACTCAGCCTTGCGAATCATTTTTTTCACCGCGCGAAAATGCTCAGCCGTAGCTCTGGTCGCCAGCACATTGCCACCCTGTGCTGCCAGACTTTTAAAAATCTTTGCTACCTGGAGAGGAGTTTTGCCCTGCGAGAAAATGACCTCCGGCATGCCAGAGCGCACGCGCCGATGGTGGTCCACCTTGGCAAAGCCCAGATCTTCAAACGGCATGTGGCGCAGTTGGGCGACACCTTCGTCAGGCGAGATTGCGCCGCTGCGAACATCTTGTAGCAATTTACGGAGAGAGGTGGTGTCCATGTTTTCTGAAATCTCGAGCGTAGCGAGAGAACCCTATTGTAGCTGTCACTCCTTCGGGAATCATCAATAAGCTCGAATAAGAATGTAAAATGTCCAGAAATGCCGACTTGTTCGATTCACGCCTTTCCTGACAGAGTGGATATCCAAGTTCCGAAACAGCATCGTATTTTTAGGAAATCAATTCCTGCCAAAACTATGACATTCACATGGCAAGAAGTAGCCTCTGTCAGCGCCTTTAAACGGGACACCTATATCGTTGATCTTATTTGCGTGATTTTCGAATTAAATCGCCAAACGACAATTGAGTTGAATGAAGAGATGCCAGGTTGGAGCCATCTTGTAGAAATGATTCCACAATATTTACCTGGGGCTTTGGCGCAAGACGAGTGGTTTACAAAAGTGGCTTTTCCGGCATTTAAATCCTGTTGGACTAAAATCTACCCCCCTCCTTCAGAATCTTTAGACAGCAGCACGGTAATCGCGCAATAGTAATTCCCCGCTGCGCTTCGGGATTTCAGAAAAAAACTTCCGCCAACTTGCGGATGTTTAGTTGAACAATTTCCCCTGCGCCGGATTCACTTTGCGCGCCAGTTCAAAGTACGTCTTTCTAGCCACACCAGGCAGATGGATCTTACGGAAGAAGAGTGATCGCAGATAATTTTTACTGACCGCACCCGCCAGATAGGCTTCATGCATTTCCACGCCGAGCATTGCGCCCAGGTTATTGACCAGAAACTCCCGCTTTGTGCCGGAAGAAGCAATGCCCGTGGCGATAACCCGCGGTAACTCA
>DASXZE010000308.1:0-3705 GCA_036502105.1 Candidatus Angelobacter sp.
CCTGCAGAGAAGTAGTAATTCTTCTCAGCGCACCAGAAGCGCTTTGCCAAACGGTAGGCAAAATTGGTATCGAGAAAGAACCTATCTTTCATTCATCTAATCCCAAGAGAATCGCCATCCCGCCTGAACATGGCCGAGGCGTTTCATTAACGATTCGGCTTCCTGAGCATTGCCGGCAAGACCGGCAAACTGGGCCCGCCGTTCACGGAAAGCGGCGTTCAGGGTCTTGCGCTGGGCACGAGCTAGAAGCCGAGCTATTCAATTAGGTCCTGTCTGCGCTCAATGTAATATTTTTTTTGCTATACGGTGTACACGAGAATAGCGTTCCTTCGGAAAGGCGCAAATTAGCGCAAATTGAAGAGGGTGTTATCAGTTAAATTAGTGGTAGGACTTTTTAATTCTTATTTTCGTGGCGCTGCCTGAGCTGATTGTGCGCTTGGCTGCGCTTCTTCCATACGATTGACGGCGCGTTTTTCCACCGGCGACGACAAAACAATGGAAGTCGAGGTGGTACCAAAAGGCGTGAGCCTGTCTATAAGGGATTCCAGGTGTTCTACCGAGCGCACATGGACTTTCATAATGAAAGAATCCGCTCCGGTGCCGCGATGGCATTCCACAACTTCCGGCGAGTTCTTCACCACAGCCGTGATCCGGGTAAAAACGTCTCCCACAACAGACATCCGGATAAAAGCGGTGATTGGCATGCCCACCTTCATTGGGTCAATGTCGGCGTGGTAGCCGACAATTATGCCGGCTTCTTCCATGCGTTTGACGCGCTCTACCACGGCAGGGGTCGTGAGGCCCACGCGCCGTCCCAACTCAGCGTAAGAGAGCCGCCCATTGATTTGCAGTTCCTGCAGCAACTTCCAGCCAATTTGGTCGAGCAGCTTGTCTGTTCTTAAATTCGTTTCCATGTTTTGCCTGATATTATAAGACAGATTTTGTTTTTGTTGGCCCTATTTTGAAAGTTGTCCCAAGGGGCATCCCAAAACCAGAAAGATTAGCAAATTCTAATCTTGGTTTGTGGCCTTGTTTTTAACACAAAAACACGATTTCTACCTAAGAAAAAGTGAAGCGTTCATTTTGGGCTTAATGCTGGGGTCGACAAAATTCCGGCCCATGTCCTCTTCATCCATCGCGCTCCGGAACGATGCCGCCGCTTTCAGTCCTGATTAATTAGGGGTTGCTTTTTCTACCTGTAAAGGACTGCGTTGCTAAGGCATTCCGCTGAATCGCCGCACTCAATTGCCGATGTACACTAACGTACCAGCGCATGCTGGGTTTTCCTTGCTTTGGGCTTATAACCAATATAGAAATGAAGTTTCCAGTTGAACTAATATGATCGCCGCACTGATTACCCAGGTGTGAGCTAGCAATTTTCCATGGACCCAATAGTTATCACCACTCAAGAAGTTGCCCAGGCACAGATTCCGCTCCAAGGCGCTCCGGAAGTCCGCCCTAAAGTACCGACCCCGGTTCCACTGTGGACACGACTGTTATTCGTACCCCTGGTTCTGGTGCTTCCGCTTTTGTGTCTTGCAGCGCTCATCATGCGTGTAGCCACGCGCAGCCAGGCGCCTCGCGTCCGGCAAACATGGGCCTCGTATCTTTTAACGCTGCTCATCGTCAGCGGCATCTTGTCGACGATTATGGTGGTCTTCACCATCTCGCTCGATTCCGTTCCGGTGCCGGATGCGATCAGCTCCTCTCTTTCCGATCTGGACGAGCGTGGCAACTTTCCATCGTTGCCTTCGGGAAAAGAAATGTCCGGGGTGGAGTTGAGTTCGACGTTGAAGCCTCTGGTACTGCTGGCTTCGCCGGCGGCCAAACGCTGGTTCCAGCCGACAGCCGGTGTTTCCGGCCTGCTGGGCGCGGCCATGATTCTCCATTCAGATTCGCATGGATATCTGCTGGCGACGGCGCGTCACGTTGCCGACGGTGAAGACTGGCGCTCACGTACCGGCCCGCAGAAAGTAATGGTTTCTGTCGGCATGAACGGCTGGGCCTCGGCGCAGGTGATTGGCCGGCACAAGCACCTAGATGTCGCGCTGCTATGGCTGGAGCGCCATTACGGCGATGCGGAATTTACCCAGCCGGTCGCAACATACGGCAGTGTGCAGATGGGTGAGAAGATTTTTGTCATCGGCCATCCTGAAGGCCTGAATTTTTCCGTGAGCAACGGCATTGTTTCGCGCACGCCGGGTAATGACGTGTTGCAGGTTTCCGCGCCAATCAGTCCGGGCAACAGCGGCGGCCCGGTCTATGACGAATTTGGCAACCTGCTCGGCATCGTTACTTCCAAGGTAGCGCGGTCCATGGAGCCGGAAGCCGAAAACCTGAATTTCGCGGTCAGCACGGACGCTCTGCTCCACGAAGCTGACTGGGATTTTGTGGCTGGCGGAAGTGCGCCCCACAACCTGCTGGCGGATTTTGTTCACCAGGCCAAAGTGCGCAAAGTGCCCATGACCTCGGCTGCCCGATAGGAAAATCTTAAACATGGCTAACATAACTGTTACGGTTTACGACTCAACGGAAAACAAGCGCGTCCCGGTGGAGCTGCCGGACGACGCGCCGGCAAATCGCATCATCGCCGTGCTGGTGGATAAGCTGCAATTGCCGCAAAACGGCCCAGACGGCGCTCCGCTCAGCTATAAGTTTCACCACAAAAATTCAGGCCGCCAGATCCAGGATTCGCAAACCCTCTCTGACGCTGCCGTAAAAGAAGGCGACATCCTGCGCCTGCAGCCGGAAATCACCGCGGGAGCGCGATGAGCAAGTCTGTGGCATCGCCGAACAGCGGCGGATCCAGTCCGGCCAGTGACGACAGATTCAGCCGCTTCCGTCTCATCGGCTGGTGGGACCAGGAAAAGCTGCGCTCAGCGCGCATCCTGGTAATCGGCGCTGGTGCTCTTGGCAATGAGATTCTCAAGAATATGGCGTTGCTCGGCTTCGCCAACATCGTAGTCGTCGATCTCGATTCCATAGAAGCTTCCAATCTCTCCCGCAGCATCCTCTATCGCGCATCTGACGTAGGCCGCCGCAAGGCTGATGTCGCCGCTGAGGCCGTCAGAAACATTTTCCCGGAAGCCCGCGTTCATGCCCTCACAGCTAACGTGGTTCATGGTCTTGGGCTGGGACTCTTTGCCTGGGCCGATGTTGTCATCGCAGGTCTGGATAACCGTGAAGCGCGGCTCTGGATCAATCGCGCCTGCTGGAAGATGAACAAGCCGTGGATCGATGGCGCTATTGAAGGCATTAACGGCGTAGCCCGCGTATTCAAGGCCGGACAGCCGCCCTGCTATGAATGCACGCTCGGTGAAACGGACTGGGCCATCCTGAACAAGCGCATGTCATGCAACTTGCTGGCGTTGGAAAATGATACGGAAGGCAAAGTCGCCACCACGCCCACCATCTCTTCCATTATCGCCGGATTGCAGGTGCAGGAAGCGGTGAAGTTATTGCATGGCCTGCCTGTGCTGGCAGGCAAGGGCTTTATCTTTGAAGGGCTGAACCATACCTCTTATAAGGTTGAATACACTGAGAACCGCGACTGCATGAGCCACTACACCTTTGCTGAGGTGATCCGGCTGCAAGAAGCGTCGCGCGATCTTTCTCTTGCCCAATTGCTTGACCGCGCGCGGCTCGATCTTGGATCAAAGGATGTCGCGCTTGAATTCAGCCGCGATGTGATTCACAAACTTGCGT
>DASXZE010000309.1:0-7265 GCA_036502105.1 Candidatus Angelobacter sp.
GGACTAACGGGATGAATGGCACTTACGCCTTGCGCCGCACTCGGAGCAAAGAACGCCATGGCTGCAAACACAGGAACCACCAGCAGAAGCGTCCATCCGAGACGCGAAAGCACAGGATCATTGGCATCCAGCTCGCGGAAGAACTCGCGCACGGACGAAGGCGCAATGGTGTGCGCTGTAGCCCGAACAAATCCGCTGATCCATCCTGGGCCTGTTTGTACCTGAGCAGGCCGCGCTGCGGGCTCTGTCCATAACTCTGTTTGCCGTGAGGCTGTGGGTTCGCTGTAAGTGGTGCTCCTGAAGTGCAACATGGTGTTCAATCCATCCTTTTCTGTTCGTTACTTCTCGAATCAGGAGGGGATTTTTAGGCAGACGTATCCTGCGGCGTCCGCAGAGTGTTTTGCGGGCGCGGAAAAATACCGGCCTTTGAATCCACGTACTACTTGCTGGCCGATGGATGTTGGGAGAAGAAGCGGAGAGACTACAGACACACTGCCGCAAATGCGTAGGCGAGCTTTGCCGCCGCGCAGTTTGGCACACGTGTCTTCAGTCACCCGTAAAGCGCCCTATACAACCAGCCTGCGTAGCCTGATTGCCCGGAGCGGGAACTTTGAGTGATATAGGCAGGGCCTATGGCTCATTCCACGACCCTGCACGTTACTAAAGTAATCCGCCGAACAAAGTAGAGAATGACCGCGCGGGATTAAAGCAAAGTTAGAAGAAGGTTAAGCTTTCCAAGAATCAACGCTTTTCATAATGAGACTCATAGTTTCCAGATATGGGAAAATAATTGCATTGAGCGATGGCAGCTATAGTCTCAGCATATGAGTATTTGCAGGTAAAGCAATGGCTCCCATAGTTTATGGATATGAAAGCGATTCAGGATTACGGCTTGGCATTGCAGTGCCGCCACGCAGATGGAGCCATAAGATTCCGGCCTGAAATCAATAAGCGGCGCGGCTAATAATAGCCAGCGCCGCAAAACACATTTCCTGAGAATGAAGATTATTCAACTTCAATATCGCCCGAGCCCGTGTGGACTTCCATCAGCACGCCGCCATTTTTCACCTTGCCCTGGATATGGTTCTTGGCCACCGTGCCCTCCGTTGTATAAGGATGGTCGACCCGCAGCGTTCCTGAAGAGGTACGCGCATCAATGTTGAATGAGGCCTGTTGCGGTACGCGCAACGTAATGTTGCCGGAGCCGGCGCTGAGCCGCCAGTCAGAGGTTGGCTCGCCTTCGGCTTGAATATTGCCGCTGCCTGCGTCGGCGCGCAAACCGCCTTTCACGCCTTGCAGCTTAATGTTGCCTGAGCCGGTCTGGGCTTTCACGCTGCCACCGCCGCTTTGGCGGACCTGCACATCGCCGCTGCCGGTGTTTACAAATGCGTCGCCGGTAAGATCACCCACGCGGATATTGCCGCTGCCTGTCTCGGCATAAAGAGTGCCTTTCACGGAATTAATGGTCAGGTCGCCGGAGCCGGAGTTGACATTCGAGTTCGCGGAAATATTTTGTACTGACACGTTGCCGGAACCGGTCTTCGCCGTCAGCGGCAGTCGCAATCCGCTGATGCTTAGATCGCCTGAGCCTGAAGTGGATGTAAGTTTCGTCTGCGGTGGGACCGTAACGTCATAGTCGATAGAAATATTTTTAGTCAGATCGCGGTCTTCAATCCGGCCAACGCGAATGGAGTTTCCGTTTTGTGTGATTGGCGGATTCTGTTCAATCTTGTGAATGCGCTCGTCCACATTGCCGCTGCCAAACAGCCATGAGCCGGTGTTGCCGTGGATCTTGGCCGACACATACACCGATCCCGCGCCGCCCTGGTGCACCGTAATATTGCCTGATCCGGAAGTCACTTCCAGCTCCACGGTGCCATTCACTGACAAGGTTTTTTCAAAATGTCCGGTGGTTGCTGCGTTCAGCGGAAGCGCCGCCAGTGCGGCCAGGGTAAGAACAAGGGCCAAAGTTTTGAGTGATTTCATCTCGCCTCCAGATTTTGTTTCTGCAGTATGCTTATTGCAATATGACCTGCTGGCCTTCCTTCAGTCCGGAAAGCAACTCGGTCTTGGACCCATTGGAAATTCCCACTGTTACATCCAGTTTCTTTTTTCCATCTTTCGCCGTTGGCTCCGGGACCTCAATGGACGCCTTGCGATCTTTGTCATAAATCAGCGCGCCTTCCGGGACCATCAGAATGCCTTTGTGCTCTTCCAGCAGGATTTCCGCGTTGGCCGTCATCTGCGACTTCAACTCGCCTTTTGAATTGTCAATGGATACGCGCACTTCAAACGTGGTGACGTTGTCTTTTTCCACGCCCATCGGCGAAATCTTGGTCACTTTGCCGGAGAATGTCCGGTCTTTATAAGATTCAACCTTGATCCGCGCCGGCTGTCCGATATAAACACGGCCAATGTCAGACTCGTCGACCTTTCCCTTTACATAAACAGAGCGAATATCGCCCAGCGTCATTACTAGCGTGGCAGAAGAGCCCAGTACAAGAATTGAGCTCACGGCCGATCCCACTTCTACATCGCGCGAGAGCACCATGCCATCAATTGGCGAAACGATGGTTGAATTTTGGTATTCTTTTTCTTTTTCGTCCAGTTGCGCCTTGGCCTGCGCTACCTGCGCTTCTGCCTGCTTCACTTTGGAAGTAGCGGAAACCACATTAGCCTTGCCCAATTGCTGCTTATTGACAGACATTTCATAATTTCTCTGGGCATCATCCAATGCTGAGTCTGAAACCACACCGTCTTTGGCCATTTTCTGCGCGCGTTCATAAGCCCGTTTCAGCATAGGGACATCAGGCCCTCAGCGTCAACTTTGGCATGTTCCAGATCAGCCTCTGCGGCGCGCGACGCAGCTTCAGCTGCCTGCAAAGAAGCTTTTTCCTGGTTTACCTCTGCCAGTATCTGTTCTTTGTCTAGCTGGGCCAGTACCTGGTCTTTTTTTACGTTCTCGCCATAGTCCACCAGCAGTTTTTGCACAATACCGCTGGCCTTTGACTTAACTTCCACATTCGTAATGGGAAAGATTTTGCCTGTCGCCACAACGCTTTTGGCCAGGTCGCCACGCTCAACTTTTGCGAGCTTGGATGGATCAATCTTGGTGCTTCCCCGGGTCGCTGCCACCAAACCAACCACTACTAAAACGATGACCGCGAATGCGCTCAGGATATAAATGACCCGTCTGCTCTTTTTCTTGCCATTTGCCATGGGGGGACGTCCTCTAGTAAGTATTATCGCTTGTGAATACGTTGGCCGCAGGTAAGAAGTTCCCTGAAAAGCGGTCGCAAAGACGCTTAATCCCTAAAGGCCAACTCCTTAGACCGGAAATCGAACCAAAAGAAAGCAAATCCTTAAGTAAAGCCAAATCCAGTCATGGCACTTTCGCCCTTTCTCGCTTCAGGCCTCGCCGGTATATGATTAAAGGCCATGGTCACCTTGGTCCTGCTCAGGATCATCCTGGTGGTTCTCCTAGTGGCAGCGAATGCGTTTTTCGTTGCTGCTGAGTTCGCCATGGTCAGCGTACGAGATACGCGTATCCAGCAGTTGATAGAGCAGCGCCGTATTGGCGCGCGCACCGTCCGCAAAATCCAGCAACGGCTCGATGAATTCCTCCCCGCCGTGCAATTCGGAGTCACTCTGGCCAGCCTGGGCTTGGGCTGGATGGGTGAGGGAACTCTGGCCAGGGTTTTTGAACCCTGGTTTGGCGCCGTTCCTTATGCTCGCATCTATGCTCACGGCCTCTCCGCCACCATCGCCTTTCTGGTCATTACTTATTCGCTCATCATCCTGGGAGAGCTCGTTCCCAAGTCGCTGGCCTTAGAACGCGCGGAACGCGTCGCTCTTGCAGTCGCCGCCCCCATGGACGTCTTCATGACCCTGGCTCATCCGTTTCTGGTGGTCATGAACCGCTCCGCCAATCTGGTGCTGCGCGGCTTTGGCTCCCGGCTTAGGCGTGAAGGCAGCGCCCACTCCGCTGACGAACTCAAGCTCATCGTCACCGCCAGCCGGCGTCTGGGCCTGCTGCCTGAAGCCGAAGAAGAGATGATCCACCGCGCGCTCGAGCTTGGACACACCACCGTGCGTGAAATCATGGTCCCGCGACACAAAATCTTTTCGCTCTCGGCAGACATGCCGCTGAATGAAGCCATGGCCAAGGTGGTGGAAGAGCAGCACTCCCGCGTCCCCGTTTACGATCCTGAAAAAGGCGGAGAAAACATCGTCGGCCTGCTCTATTCCAAAGACCTCTCACGCCTAATGCTCATGCGCCTCTCTGCTGGAGAGCTCTTCGCCCAGCGCGCCGGTGACATGAAAGTCCGGCAGATCATGCGGGAAGTTCTCTTCGTTCCAGAAAGCAAAACCATCGACGATCTATTGCTCGAATTCCAGAAACGCAAGCGCCACCTGGCCGTTGTGGTTGACGAATTCGGCTCCATCAGCGGCCTGGTAACAGTAGAAGACGTGCTGGAACAAATCGTCGGCGAACTGGAAGACGAATTCGATATCGCCCAGCGCCCCGTAGTAGCTCTGGCCTCCGGAGCCGTAGTGCTGGACGGCGGCTCCAACCTGCGCGACCTGGAAACCCAATATGACATCGTCCTGCCCCGCGAAGAAGGCTTTGAAACTTTAGCTGGCTTCGTCATGGACCAGCTAGGCAAAATCCCCAAAGCCGGCGAACGCTTCGAATTCGAAACCCGCCGCTACACCGTCCTCCAAATGGACGGCCACCGCATCCTCCGCGTAAAAATCGAAAACGTAAACCCGTCCACATCCTTGGAGCAGCAGGCGATCTAGCATTTTCATCCCTTGCAAACTCATGTGGCACCGCCGCCCCCGGCGGTGGATTTTGGTTTTGGGGTTCAATTACCCCAATTACCAACTTACCCAACGAAGTTTTTTCTGAAATCCCGAACCCTGCGAGTGATCCCTATAGCCTCGAGAAATCCCCGATTCAGAATCATCTTTACGGGTTTAGCTGAGTGCTGAGTGCTGATTGCTTTCTCTACAATTCTGGGCCCTTTTCCATCAATCAGCCACTCCCACAAATTCGTCATCCCGACGACCGTTAAGCGAGCGCGCGCCGTCATCAGCGCGCTCGTAGGGAGGAGGGACCTTGTGTTCTTCAAATGAATCGCAGTGCTTTTTTCTGTAATCCCGAGCGAAGCGAGGGATCTCTATAGTCACGAAAAACTCCCGGTTCAAAATCATCTTCACGGGGTTAGCTGAAGGCTGACAGATTGTCTACCACTTACCTGTTTTATAGGTAATAGATCGATTCGTATCAGGGCACGGTCTTCAGCCGTGCCGTAAATAGCCAAAATGATCGGGCTTCAGCCCCTGTGCTGTAAAGCCGCCTTCAAGTGTTTGTCCGCTATATTGCGCAAACGAAGCCTATAAAAACAAGCAAAACAAAAAGTCAGTCAAAAGCGCGTAGCAACTGAGTATTCCCCGCGTAACAAATTGAGTATTCCGTAGTACAGCGCCGAAGGGCGCGATACGAGTTAGCCCAGCGCGGCAGCGCTGGGAAAGCATAAAACAAGAAACAAGCGCCGTAGAGCCTGCCCTGAGCTTGTCGAAGGGGAGGGATCCCTATAGCCACGAAAAACTCCCGGTTCAAAATCATCTTCACGGGGTTAGCTGAATGTTGACTGCTGGCAGCTTGTGTTCCACTTACCTGTTTTATAGGTAGGCCATTAGAGCGATTCGTATCAGGGCACGGGCTTCAGCCGTGCCGTAAATAGCCAAAATGATCGGGCTTCAGCCCCTGTCCGTAAAGCCGCCTTCAGTTCCGATCAGCTTATAATCCCGAACCCTGAGCTTGTCGAAGGGGGGATCCCTATAGCTATCAATCTCCGCCGTTCATAATTGCTCAACCCCATCGATAGGACTTTTTCATCGATCAATCTCCCACTCCCACAAATTCGTCATCCCGACGACCGTTAAGCGAGTGCGCGCGCCGTCTTCAGCGCGCTCGTAGGGAGGAGGGAACTATCACCACCAAAAACTCCCAGGTACAAAACCATCCCCAATCCCCTGATTCTCTCCGCGTCTCCGCGCCACCGCGGTGAATTTTCTTCTTACCCATTTACCAAATCCCCCATAGCCGTCCTCAACTCAATCACCTCCAGTGGCGATTCCTCCCAATTATGCCTCCAGCACACAATCAGGTTGCACTTGTCCGCATTATGCTTGTGAAACAAAAAGTTTCTGCTCTCATATTCAAATTCAATTTTTACCCGCTGCCAGTGGTCTGTCTCCATCTCCCGCAACGCCTCGCAATCCGGATACTCCTGTTGTATCCGCAACACCACAAAGCCCAGGCTCCGCGCCACCGCCCCAAACAGAAACACCACGCCCTGTTCATTCGTCGGCGCAAGCATCAAATGCGCGTCCACCGTCGGAGTTCCATAGATCGGCTCGCCCTGCTTCAGCCCCGGACGCAAAATCCTCGGCGAGCTCCACTTTAAAGTCTTGGGGTTTTTCCTCTGTGCTTCCAGGTGTGTGGCCACCATTTCCAGTATGTCCTTGCCGTCTTCCTCCAGGCCATTTTCTCGTGCATACTGTGCCATCCCTCCCGCTACGCGGGGCCATGCTCCAAACTTCCGCATCAGCGGCTTCAGGCTGTAGCGGCCGTGTAACTCATAATCCCCCACCGTCGGCACCCGGCCGGCCCGCCGCGCCACTTCAACCCAATCCGTAAATAGCTGCTTCATGCTCATCTCGTACCCTGAGCCTTCGCCTTGCAGGCCGCACGCCTGCAGCGCGGCGGCATAGACCCCAAAATGCTTCCGCACATAGTACTCACTCATGCGCTTTGCCTTCTTTAACTCGGTCAGCGTGGGTGTGCGCCCTGATTCCTTGGCCGCTTCTTGGATCACGCAAATCAATTCTTCACGGGTCATTTTTTTGCTCCAGGGGCGATGTAGTCGCAAAACTGCTTAAGGTCGAATAAAAAGCATTGGGATAGGAGCATGCGGATCAAAACCTGCGGATCAAAACATGCCAGTAAAAAACTTGCAGAAAAACATCTCCTCGGAAAGCCGCTGTGGACGTAGGGGGAGTCTGTTTTGTTTAGTCGCGTCTCCTGAAAAGCCGCTTCTGGCGAAAAGGAGCCCCATTGTTATTTTGGACAAATTGGCTTGAAACGTCTCATTTTAGCCAGGAAAATATATAAATGTCAATAGACTTAAATTTTCACATTAGTCTAAATCGCGAACTCCGATTCCTATCAGGCAAACACCTGAGGCAGGCAAAAG
>DASXZE010000310.1:0-17423 GCA_036502105.1 Candidatus Angelobacter sp.
GTTGAGGTGCAGCGGGTTTTTAATCCCATGATCCCGCTGTTTGAGCTGGAGTTGCACACGCGGAATTATTGTGGACGAGACCTGCTTACGCTGTTGCAGCAGGTGGTGAGCAAGTTTCAAAACGCGCAGGTGCTGGTGCTGGGATATTATCCGGCGCTCAGCCCGCTTAGTAAGCCAGAGGGAATTGAAGCGATTTACTCGTTGGTGCACGGAGCGCGGTTTGCTCCGCTGTTTGACGCCGGTATCTTTCGCAATGCGCTGGTGGAACACTGCGTGCGCTTTTGGAAGCTTTCTACTGGACTGCTGCGGGGCGCGGTGGAGCAGGTGAATCGCGCGGTGGGAGAAAAGCGCGTGATGTTTGTTGATTCCGGCATGGATGAGGCGAACGCTGCGTATGCGCCGCAGTCGCTGGTGTGGGAGTTGGATTTGAATGATCCCAATACGGCTCCGGACGAAGTATCTGTGGAGCGGATGGTGGCTTGTGAACTGGTGGCGGCCGGCGAGATGCAAAAACACCAGTGTTTGCTGTCGGCGGCGGGGCATCCGAATGTGGCGGGGGCGGCGAGGATGGCGGAGCAGTGCATTGCGGCTCTGGCCAGGAGAAACATGGCGCAGACAAGCCGCTAGATGCGCAGGTTGCGTGATAACCTTGAAGCACTTCGTAGATCGCCCGGCAGAATGCGCGGGAATCGCCCAGGCTTTTACAGGTTGAGGTCAAGTCACCATGAATCCCGGACAACTGGTCCTGGTTACGCTGCAAAATCCGCGAGAGAAATTCTGGGGCATCCTGATGGCCTTAACGCCCGCGGGCGCGAGTTTGCGCGGCGTGGATTTGCAGTCGCTGGATGACTTTACGCACATGGTGAAATCGGGTGAGGCGACTACGGCGAGCGTGATTTTTTTCCCTATGCATCGGGTGCAGCGAATTGAAATAGACAGCCGCAATGGCGAATTGCCGTCACTGGCTGACCAGTTCGCGGCGAAGACGGGCGTGGCTGTGAGCAAGCTCTTCCAGGAGCCGCAATAAGTGCTCAGCCAGTTAAAGTCCGCGCCGAATTTGCTTACGCTGATGCGGCTGATCTTTTTGCCGTTTTTAGTGGTCGCCATTCAGCAGAAGAATTACAAATGGGCGCTGGCTATCTTTATAGTTGCCGGCATTACCGATGGGCTGGACGGGCTGCTGGCGCGCGTGCTGCAGCAGAAAACCACGCTCGGACAATATCTGGATCCGATCGCCGACAAGCTGCTGCTCAGCACCATGTTCCTGATGCTCTCGATTGCGCACGTGATCCGCTGGCCCTTCACGATCATGGTTTTCAGTCGTGACATTATTATTTTGATCGTATGCACATTGCTTTATGCCACCAATACCATGCGGGTGTTTCGTCCAAGCTGGCTGGGCAAGGCCAACACGGTGGTGCAGATTCTCAGCATACCCATGGCATTAATCTTTGAGATTAATCATGCTGAATGGGCGCACACCGCAAAAAAGTGGAGCATATGGGCCACGGTGGCGTTGACCACGGTTTCCGGCGTGCATTATGTCTTGCGGCTGGCTTTTGATCTACGCGGCTCGGGAGCGAAAGAAAACTAGATTGCCAAAATTGCCAATATCGCCGGAATTGGTAATTGAAAACCCTTTTAACCACAAAGGACACGAAGGAACACAAAGGTGGCTTATTGGGAAGCTGCTGGGCCGAATCGGAATGGCTTAATAGAGGTTGAAGGCCACTTCAACGTTCATTCCTACGGCGACGGGTTGGCCATCCCTCATTGCAGGGTTAAAACGCCAGCTTTTTACGCCTTCCATGGCACTTTCATCCAGGCCATGGCCTAGCGCTTTTTCCAATCTAATCCGAGTGACGCTGCCAGTTTTATCAATGACAATATGCAGAAAAACTACGCCCTGAAGATTCATTTTTCGGGCTTCTTCAGAAAATTTGGGTTCGGGAATGTAGGTGGCGCGCCCAGATTTGATGTTACCGCTCTTGTATACCGGGCCGCCTAAAGTGCTGTCATCGGTGCGCAGATATTGAGGCTTGACGCGATCGGTGTTGTCGCCTTCCAGAAAGAAGACGCGTTTCATAACGGCTTCTGCTTCGTCGAGTGATTGGCAAGGCTGATCCAGATGGATTTCAACGTGAATGGGCTTGCCAAAAGGAATGGGAGTTGGGGGCTTCTGTCCGGTAAAGCCGAGCATTGGCCCTGCAAAACTTAACGTGTCAGAAGACAGATTGAGTTTTTCAATGGAAATTCCGCCATAGAGCAACCACTGGCTTTTAGGCGGGCCATTCAAGAGCTTGCCGGAAGAGTCATATTTTTGCGTGCCAGAAATGATGGGCGAGCGCAGGGCCAGAAGGTGGCTTTTATATTTTTGGGTGAGCGCGTCTTTTATATTGTCTGCTGCATCATCGGCGCGAGCGGCAATGTGTATGAAGAAGAGGCAGACGAAGAGTAGGCGCGATTTGCGGGGCATGGTCAGGGACAGTTTAAATGGGGCGAATGGTGAACTGGCTTAGTAGCGATTAAAAGTTACGCTCACTCTCATGGCCACAACCACGGGCTGCCCATCTTTCATTGCGGGTTTAAATCGCCACGTTTTGACCTTTTCCACGGCACTTTCATCAAGACCTCGGCCCAGTGCTTTTTCCACCCTGATCCTTGAAACATTCCCCTTCAAATCCACCGTGATATTGAGCAGCACAGAGCCCTGAAATTTGGAACTACCGCGAGCCTCTACAGAGAAGTCAGGCTCGGGCGTATATATAGCTTTAGCAACTATAACTTTATCGGTCCTTTCTATTTTTCCCACCTCGAACTGATAAAGCGGTTCTTCCGGAGAGTTGACATCGGCGCGCCGATAGTCAGGCTGGGCATGACGAAGACGGTCGTTGTCCATAAAAAAAATGCGGGCCAATATTGCCTGGGCCTCGTCTATGGATTGCAGGGGCTGATCCAGATGGACCTGTATTTTGTTCACGGCTTTAGAGAGAAGAACAATTACCGGCTTGCCGTCTTTTTCTGTTCCCGTGAAGGCAATCCGTGGCCCCTGCAGAAGCAGGGTGTCAGAGGAAAGACTGAGCATGTTCACATAGATTGCGCCATAGGCCAGCCAAGGATCGTTGGGATGTGCATCTAGGGGCTGCCCGGCTGAATCAAATTTCTGGTCTCCTTTGGTAAAAGGAGTGCGCAGGGGAAGAACCTGGTTTTTGTATTTTTGATTGAGCGCGTCTTCTATAGAGTCGGCGTGGGCAGCAATATGGATGAAGAAGAAGCAGAAGGCGAGAAGACACGTTTTGCGGAGCATGGCTGGTGGTAGTTTAAACAGAGCTGCTGATTGCCAGGACATAATATTTTTGCGCCAGACTATTAGCTGATTATTGAACCTAAAGTTAGTTGAACCAAAGATGATTGAACTAAAGGACAATTGTTTTCTGATAAGCAAAGTTGCTACAGTACAGGTGAAGTTGGACGCAACGGCAATCCCGTTGCGTTTTGTGCTTTATGGGTTGCGACCCTCTGCCGATGGTTTCAGCCGATGCAGTTTCGACAGATTTTTTAAAGCTATTGATTTAACAGGGTTTAGTGATACAGGGCTTTAAAGCAAAAGGTTGAGAAAGAATGCAAAGGGAACCCAAAAACAGCGTGAAAAGAGGCTTCGATAAGGCTGTCACAGCCTTATCGAATTGCAGTTTGATGTTTGTTTGCAACAAAACACTCTACCCCCGGGTGGGTAGAAAAAAGTTGTGACCCTCTGCCGATTCCTGGGTCGCATTGGGTGCTCTTGGGTCGAATTGGGTTAAACCGGGGGGGAGGGGGCGCGCGGAGCGCGCTGGATCGGGTGATCGCGCGTGATCGCCGTCATCGGGTGATCGGAGAAAACCGTTCACCACAGAGGGTCATAGAGAAACACAGAGGATTTCAGAAAGAGATTATCGGACTTTTCAAAATTCTTGAATTTGACGGTCCTCCCATGGGAAAAGCCACCGCCGAGGGCGGCGGTGCCACATGAGCCTCGCGAAACCCACCATTGCTAATGGTTTAAAAGGTACAAATAACGCTGTTTACCGATTTGGAGCTTTGATGGGAAAGAAATGCTGGCGACATTGACATTTTTGGGCCAAATTCGGTATTCTTAAACCTTCACTGCTTGCAGTTAGCCTCTCCTTGTGTCTTCCCCATCCGGAAGTAGGTAAGTGGCGTCATTCGAGCGGTCTTTCTTAGTGCTTATATTCTCAGGAGTATGGAAATGGTAACCCGTTTTCCAGGCGGGCAGGACATTGCGCGCAAATGGTTTTTGGTGGATGCTCAAGGGCAGACACTGGGGCGTCTAGCCTCGCGCGTGGCCAGCATTTTAGCTGGTAAAGAGAGCCCCCTTTACACACCTTTTATTGACGTCGGCGATCACGTAATTGTGATTAACGCAGATAAAATCCGCGTGACCGGCATGAAAACCGAACAGAAGATGTATCGCCATTACACCGGCTTCCCGGGCGGATTGCGTGAAGAGCAGTTCCGCAAGCTGTTTGATCGCCGTCCGGACCGGATTGTGCAGCAGGCGATTGCAGGCATGCTGCCCAAGAACAAATTGGGCAAGGCCATGGCGAAGAAGCTGAAAGTTTATTCCGGCGACAAACATGAGCACCAGGCACAGAAGCCTGAAGCGCTTGTGCTGGCTGGACGTAAGCAGGCTTAGTCACAGGCAAGAGTGCCTGTGCCACATAGGCATAAGTTTCAGGTACGCAGGCGGCACAGCACAGGCATTTACGTGCGCAGGCGAGGGTGCCTGCGGTCCACAAAGTTATACAAGTTTTGAGTGATCGTTTTTTGAGTGATCGTTGAGCTGGAAAGCCTGCGGTCTATACAATTTTTCTAAAGCGAGTTGAGAAACAGATGGCTGAATTAGTTCAGTATTATGGCACCGGACGCCGCAAGTCGAGCGTGGCCCGGGTTTTTCTGCGTCCCGGGGGCGGCAAGTTTGTGGTCAACGGACGCGAGTTTGATCAATATTTTCTGACCGGCGCACAGCGGGTTGAAGTGAAGCAGCCACTCGTGACGAGCGAGACCAGCTCCACCTTTGACATTACCGCCAATGTTTCCGGCGGCGGAATCAACGGCCAGGCCGGCGCTTTGAAGATGGGCATTGCCCGCGCGCTGCTGGAGTTCAATATTGAACTGCGCAAGAAGCTGAAGGCCGAAGGCTTCCTTTCCCGCGATGCCCGCGGCAAAGAGCGCAAAAAGTATGGACAAAAGGGAGCCCGCAAACGCTTCCAGTTCTCCAAGCGCTAAATTCCTCAGCAGGGACGGCCCTATGGCCGTCCTCTGTTTTTCTGAGCACATTATTTGTTTTTGCCCACCTGCCATGGGGTCCCGAAGGCAGAAGTGGGCGGTTGATCACCGGGACCAAAATCTTCCCCTCCCGCACCAAACGGGAGCGGAGCAGGGAATCAATCCCGAGCGGTAAAACGGGTATGACCGTCTGCCTAAAGGCACGCGATTCGCAAGCGAATCGCTAGACGCTGATACCCGGTGGCAGGGTCTGAACGACCTGCCACCGCAGAGGATGCAATCTCAATAAGGAGGTATTTTGGCTAACATCACCATGAAGGAGCTGCTTGAAGCGGGTGTCCACTTTGGCCACCAGACCAAGCGCTGGAACCCTAAGATGAAAGAGTACATCTTTGGGGAACGCAACGGAATTTACATCATCGACCTGCAGAAGACGCTCAAGATGTTCAAAGACGCGAGCAAATTTGTGCAGGATGCTGCCGCAGACGGACGGACTGTCCTCTTTGTTGGCACCAAACGGCAAGCCCAGGACGCAATCGCCGAAGAAGCCGGACGCTGTGGAATGTTCTATGTGAACAACCGCTGGCTGGGCGGATTGCTGACTAACTGGGTCACCGTACAGAAATCAGTAAAACGGCTCAAAGAGCTCGACGAGATGGCCACGGATGGCCGCTACGAGTTGCTGCCGAAAAAAGAAGTTATCAAGCTGGAACGCGAACGCAAGCACTTGCAGGCGAACCTGGCCGGCATTAAGTCAATGACCCGCCTGCCTGATGTGGTCTTTGTGATCGACTCCAACAAAGAAGCGATTGCCGTGAAAGAAGCCCGCAAGCTGGGCATTCCAGTGGTGGCCGTGGTGGACACGAATTGCGATCCCACGGAAGTTGACTGGGTCATCCCGGGCAACGATGACGCACTGCGCGCGATCCGCCTGTTTGCTTCAAAAGTGGCTGACTCCATTGCCGAAGGCGTGCAGTTCTCCACCGACAAGCAGGGTGCGGACATGGCCAACGTCGTCGCCGCGAGCGAAGTTGAAGGCACTGTAACCAAGGCAGCAGCGCCTACTTCCGCCGATCTGGCCGAAGAAGACGAACTGAACATGGAAGAAGTGCTGGGCGGCAAGGGACGCAAGGCCCCAGAGTCAGAAGCTGCGGCTGAAGTCCCAGCCATGGATGTGGCAAAAGCGACGTAATACAGATTGCCAAGATTGCCAAAATTGGTAATTGCCAAAATTTGCAAAAGCGGTAACCCACAGCCGAAATGGTTGTGCTACAAGAGCAAGAGCATTAACAGCAATCTTGTGATTGAAAAAATGGCCCGCGTTAAGGCGAAGAGCCACGCGGGCCAAAGTTTTATAGACACGCAGTTCACTGAAGGAAACGACACATGAGTACAGAGACGACGAACATTTCAGCAGCACAGGTAAAAGAATTACGCGAGCGCAGCGGCGCACCCATGATGGATTGCAAAAACGCCCTTTCAAACTCCAAAGGCGACGTGGAAGAAGCCCTGATCTGGCTGCGCAAAAAAGGTATTGCCACGGCCGCAAAGAAAGCTACCCGCATGACGAGTGAAGGCTCCGTGGCCAGCTACATACACGCCGGCGGCAAGATTGGCGTGCTGGTGGAGATCAATTGCGAAAGCGATTTTGTGGCCCGCACCGACGATTTCAAAGACCTGATCAAAGACATTGCCATGCATATTGCCGCGGCGGACCCGAAGTTTGTCCGCAAGGAAGATGTCACGCCGGAAGCGTATGAGAAGGAAAAAGAAATTTATCGCGCGCAGGCAGCCGCAACCGGCAAGCCGGCCAATGTGGTGGAGAAGATCCTGGAAGGCAAGATGTCAAAGTTCTATGAAGAAGTCTGCCTGCTGGACCAGCCCTTTGTAAAAGAGCCTGGCATCACCATTCATCAGCTGATTGCCAGCAAGATTGGCAAGCTGGGCGAGAATATCTTTGTCCGCAGGTTTGCCCGCTTTAAGGTTGGCGATGTAGGCGAGACGATTGCCATCACGCAGCCGCAGCAAGATGCGAAAGCGGAGTAAGGCAGAAACCCAGTATTTAGTAATTGGTACTTAGTATTTGGCTAAAGGCGATGACTCACAGTTGTCGCCTTTTGGCTTTTAGCGAAGTTCTTAGCCCGGCAGGGAGAAAACTTAGCCGCGAATTTCGCGAATGAACACGAATCCCAGGCAGCAGAAGATGTTACCTGGAAATTCAAATCATAGATTCAATTCGCGTATTTCGCGTTGATTCGCGGCTAAGCTAATAGTGGCGATTAGGGATTCCTATCCTTCGACAAGCTCAGGGTTCGGGATTTCAGAAAAACGGCTTTGGTAATCAACATCTAAATCGTAAAGCTCGTACAATATTCATATGGTCAAACGCCCACTGGTGGAAACCGCGCGCAACACGATGCTCTTTAGTGAGATCGTTACGCTTGCGCTGGATTCTTTCCGCACCAACAAATGGCGCTTCGCCCTGACCGCGCTGGGCATGGTGATTGGCACGGCCTCACTGATTGTGGTGGTAACGATTGGACTCACGGGCAAGCAGTATGTGATGAACCAGATCCAGGGCATCGGCGCGAATTTGATCTGGGCTTATTACGAAGGCGGCAGCAACGCTTCTGTAAGCACGAGCGTAAGAGACGATCTCACGGTGGAAGACATGCGGGCGGTGCAGCAGGAAGTGCCGGGAATTCAGGCGGCGTCGCCGATGACCGAGCTGCATGACCGCATCAGCGTTGGCGGCGGCAAAGAGCGCGACATACTGGTGCTGGGCGTCTCTCCGCAGTATTCAACGGTGCGCAATCTGGAAATTCTTGCGGGGCGATTCTTTGACGACGAAGACGCGATGGCCCGCGCGCATGTGGCGATGGTGACGCAGCAATTTGCGCAGCGCGTCTATGGCGGGCAGGACGCCGCGAAAGACAAAGACATAAAAATCAATGGCCTGCCGTTTGTGATTATCGGCACATTCCGCGAACGGGTGGAAACTTTTGGGCAGTCGGAGATTGCAGGCGACACCATTCTGATTCCATACGGTGTGAGCCGTTATTTCATCGGCACAGACGCGGTGAAGCAGATTTTCTTTTCTGTCTCAGACGCAGGCGACGTGCCGCGCGCCACGGAAATGATTAAACAGGTCCTGCAGGCGCGTCACCGGCCGGCATCTGTTTATCGCATTGAGAATCTGACGCAGCTTTTGCAGGTGGCGTCGCGGGCAGCCAACGGATTGACGTTGATGCTGCTGGGAATTTCCCTGCTGGTGCTGATTGTGAGCGGCGTAGGCATCATGAATATTATGCTGGCGAATGTGCGTACGCGCATCCGCGAAATTGGCATACGCAAAGCCATTGGCGCCACCAGCCGGGAGATCCGGCTGCAATTTTTGACTGAAGCAATTTTGATTTCGCTGGCCGGCGGAATCGTGGGCACAATTCTGGGGCTGGCGCTTCCCTTCTCTGTCCGCTTTCTTACGGAGTACCGAATCCCTATCTCTGGTCTCTCCGCGATTATTGCGATTGTGGTGGCTGTACTGGTTGGCGTGGTTTTTGGAACGCTGCCGGCAACACGCGCTGCGCAGTTGGATCCGGTGGAAGCTTTGCATTACGAATGAGCAGTCAGCTTTTTCTGAGATCCCGAAACGGAGTGAGGGATCCTTATCACCAAGACGGAATATACGTTCTCAAAAACTTGGCCGCGAATTTCGCGAATGAACACGAATCATTTTGAAGGAGATCAGAAATTCTTTCAGCCCACGAAATTCACGCTGCTATAGGGTTCCCTCGCTGGTGCTTGGGACAAAGAAAAAAGCCGGGCTGGTTTGCCCGGCTCTCTCAGCTTTCATGATGCGGTTACATCACTAATGCCAAACTCTCAAGTTCTTTGTGCAGCGATTCCACGTTGCAGTTTGCGCTTTCAATTCGGCCTGCTGCGTCCAGGGCCGATTCAGGAGACACACCATATCCGCGTCCGGCTAAAAACATTTTTAAAAGTTCCGCTGTCTGGAATGAATCAAGACCGCCCTGCAGGAGCTCATTCCGAAGCGCTGCCACTTCAGCCACCGAGAATTTCTCTCCCATAGGTCACCTCCGACCTTATACCTTTTATACTGCTTACTCTATTAGACACAGATTACATCGGCTTTGTTGCAGAAATATTTATTTGTTCTCAATCATAGGTAACAGAACGAAAGTAATTCAGGCTGCAGAGCTCTTGCAGCCTGAAAACACACCATTCTTGACGTTTCCTAACATAATCATGCCTGCAAATTTCAAGAACCTTAATCCGCCATTTTGCTCAAATGCACGTCAAACGCCTCTTTCGCCAGCAATGACGTTAATTGGAACGCCCTGAATTTATCACCAACCAACTCTCTTTGGCGATACAAACCAGGTTCGCTGTCCACCACTTCATGTCTTGCCTGCCAATTTTCCAGAAAGACTTGTGCCTGTTTGATGCCGACTTCCTCGCGCGGGCCTTGTGCTGTGAGCGCTTCTGTTGCGTACGATTCCAGCAGCTTGGGCCAGTATTTTCCTAATAACGAACTGCTGGCAAACATGTCAGCCCACACAATGTGTCCCTTGACTGCTACTACGACGCCAACCGCATTCTGGTTCCGCAGTTGTTTGATTACGCTCTCATAGGCTTTCTGCATCGGCCCGACAATCGAATCCACTTGCTGTTTCACCAATTTGTTTTCTTGCACCTTGGCATAAGAACTGATGCCAGCAAACGTGCTCAGGGACATTTGTGCAAACGTGTTGGTCACTTGTGCCTGCGTCGTCTCTATCAAAGGTGCATCTGCGCTAACTTCAACTCCGCTCCCACCGCTCTGATTTCCGCCAGTGCCACTGCCTACGCCTGTTCCTTCACCTGCCAGCGGAGTAGCGCTCGGGTTCGGCGGAGGAGGCGCAGCCAGCTTCGCTGACATTTGCGCGCGGCTCTTGCCTACTGCGTCCCAGACTTGCTGCTGGTTCTTGTCGGCCATCGCTTTCATACGTACGCTGGGCTGCAGCATCACGGATGCATGCGTATCAAACTTTTCTGACGTTTCTATCCAGCGTTCATGTTCAACGCAGAAAACAGAGAGGTCCACAGGATCGCTTTCAGCAGGAACAATGCGGTCTTTGCCGACCACTCGGTCCTGCTTGCCTCCCGTAACTACTTCACCAGCCAGCAGGATGAGCGGATGCTTAGAATTATTCACCAGCACCAGCCGATTCACCTCCGCGTCGGCAGACCGCACCTGAGTGTGGTGACGGCGACGCAAGCCAGAATGAAGATTTCCCACTTCAGTAACCACCACTTCTCCGGAGCGAATACCTTCATCTAACGTAATAAAATCGCTGGTATCGTGGGCTTTGGCAGAAACTATGGGAAAGATGGTTAAATCGCCATGGGTAATAGGCGCTAAGACCTTGTAATCATTCGCGGAGGCAGGCAAACTGCCTGAATCTCCGGCATTCGCGGCGATACCTAAGATCGCTCCGCATAAAAGGATTGCCACAATGGGTAGAAAAGACTGCTTCATATCAACTCCCTTTCTCAACCCAGGCCCTTGTTTTCACTAGAAGAATGTAAAATGACAGTATTCTTGCAGTTAAAATTGGTACTATCCGAACCATGAGTGCTGGGCCAAGACCGGTGGAAGGAAGCGCACCGTCTCTTCTCATCCTGTTTGAGAAAAGCGGAGGCCAGCGCTATGGCCTCACCTTGCAAGCTTTTGAAGTAGTTCTGGAACAGGTGGCCAAGAAGTATGTTCCTGAAGCTACTCCACAGCAGAAGCTGGAATTCTGGCGCGATCTCAAACTGGAAGAGCTGGCTCTGGCACGCGCCTGTGCCGCCGGACATGATGCTGCATGGCAGGCCTTTCTCACTCGCTTCAGAGAAAAGCTGTATGACATTGCGCGTGGCATCACCAAAGAGGATTCCAGCGGACGCGACCTGGCTGACTCTCTCTATGCTGACCTCTACGGCACCTCTGAGCGTGAGGGCCGTCGCGTTTCCCGCCTGAATTTTTATATGGGGCGCGGCTCACTGGAAGGCTGGTTACGAACGGTACTGGCCCAGGAATTTGTGAATCGTTACCGTAAGACCAAGCGTCTAGTAAGTCTTGAAGAGCAGGCGGAAGAAGGGGTACAGTTCTCCGCAGCGCCGGCCAGTCCCGTCAGCCCCCTGGATAGCCGCCTGGGAGCTGCCTTGGACGAAGCCCTGGGCCTGCTGAGCAGTGAAGATCGCCTGGTTCTGGCTTCTTATTACCTGGATGACCGCACTTTGACCCAGATTGGCCGTATGGTAGGCGTACATGAATCCACCATCAGTCGCCGTCTGGAGAAGATGCTTAAAGGCTTGAAAAAGCAGGTGATAGCCGGATTGGTTTCAAGAGGCATGAATCGGGGGCAGGCGGAAGAGGCCCTGGAAGCCGATGTGCGTTATTTGCAAGTAGATGTGACCAGAAAACTGCAAGAAAATCGTCCTGCTGCGTTCCAACAGGATAAGGGATCTGATTAGCAATGCCTGAATTATCCAACCTGCTGCGTCAACAACTTTCCGGGGCTCAAAATAGCTCACAGGACAGCTCTTCGCGGCACCCTGACGCCGATACCATTACGGCCTACGTGGAACAGTCCCTGCCCACGGCCGAACGCCAAAACATGGCGGCGCATCTTGCTGTCTGCGAACCATGCCGCGAAGTCATAGCGTTGAGCCTGCCAGAACTTGAATTGGTTCCACAGACCGTTATCAAGCCTGCACCGGTTTCTGCCTGGCGACGTTTATTCAATCCCGCTTTTGGCCTGGCCACTTCCGTAGCCGCCATGGTGATCATTGCAGTTGCGGTGTTTCAGCTTTCTCACAAAGCAGGCCAGTCACCTGCGCAGCAAAGCCAGCAGGCAAAAGTGATTGTCCCGGCAAATCCGGCGTCAGCTTCAGGGCCCAACCAGTCACAGCCAGCAGCGCCTGCTTCGGTAGATCAACCATCGCCAGCAAGTTCTGCACCCGCCAACATGTCTGAGGCTAAGGCCTCACAAAACAAGCCGGCATCCGCCGCGCTGGATAATTTACAGCTAGCTCAAGCGCAACCCCCATCCCAAGCACAGCCACAAGCCAAAGAGTTAAAGTTTCGCCAGCGGCAAGACGCAGCTGCTGATAAATCCAGTGCGCTATCCGCTCCGCCTCCGGTTCTTACGGCTGGTTTGCAGAAAAAAGATTATCTCAACACAAATTTCTTCGCCAACACTGATGACACTGTTGTTTTGAGCAACCAAAACAATGCCGGACAAAGCCAGAATGTTCCGGCAGCGCCGCAGCCGCAAACTGCTTCCGCGGTCCGCGCTTTCAGTTACAGCGCGAAGGCCATCACCAATTTTTCTGACATTCCCGCCAGCGCTATCACCAAATCAAACGCACGGCTCTTGATCCCAACTCCCGGCCCGGAGCGCTTTAGCTGCACCATCTGCAAGATAGCCACGGCAACGGCACATACTCTGCGTCTGCGTACGGTTGCTCCGGCGCTGCGCGCCAGCACTTTGGGTACCAGCGCTCTGGGCGGCCCGGGCATGTTCAGCAGCACTCTGGAAAGAACACAGTCTGCTGAAGTTTCTGCCGCGCCAGCAAAGACAGAAGGCGGAAGCCTGGCCAACTCTGACTCTTTCAGCGTTGGCGCACTCGGCGCCTCCAGCTATCAATCTTCCACCGAACCTACACAGTGGAAAGTAGCAGGCGGCAAGCTGATCAAGTCTGCCGGCCAATCCCAGTGGGAAGACGCGTACCCGGCCGCGGCGATTGAATTCTCTTTCGTGAATGCCCGCGGCAAAGACATATGGGCTGGCGGCAGCAATGCCACGCTCATCCATTCACGCGACGCTGGTTCAACCTGGGAGACAGTCAACCTGGGTGATACCGCCACGGGATCCATTGTCAGCATCATTGCCGGCACGTTCAATGTGCAGGTAAAAACCTCTGCCAATCAGCTCTGGTCCAGCAGTGACGGCGGAAAAACCTGGGCGCTCAGCAGCGAGTAAATCTCAGCATTTTATGCGGATTACCACGCCTCTGGTAACGCGATTTGCCCCACGAATGGTTGTATAATCCGCATCAGTGATCCTGAAATTAGCCCTACTATTGTGGTTCGTCGCGTTTTTCCTTTCGCTTACGGCTAAAAAAGGCAAAGGCAGATCGTGGATGGGCCGTCTCTTTGTCGGTGGCTTCGTGCTGCTGCTGCTCGCTATCTTTCTGAAGATTGTTTCGCGGGTTCTCTGATGCCGGAAAACCTTTGAAACGCAGAGGAACAGAGTAAGCAGAGGATTTTTTTTCATCCCAAGCGCCAGCGAGAAATACTTATAGCCGCAATTATTCTGGCTTCTTAAAAAATCTTGATTTCTTAAAAATAATTTGTAAAAAACAGCGGCCATTCGGCGGCCACCCAGAGTTTCGAGAGTTCAATGTTTCAAAAAGAGCAGCCTCTCAGGCAAGCAGGAATTTAAAAATCCTCTGCTTACTCTGTTCCTCTGTGTTTCAAAGGTTTTGTTGCTCTTACGCCGAAACCAGCGACCCGATCTTCTCGCCAGTGACTACGCGCTTAATGTTCCCATGTTTGTTCAAATTGAAAATGATAATGGGCAGCTTGTTTTCCTGGCAGAGTGAGATTGCAGTTGCGTCCATAACGCGCAAGCCGCGCTTGAGCACGTCAAGATATGTAATGGATTCAATCATGGTTGCGGTGCTCACGAGCTTTGGATCGGCGTCATAGATGCCATCCACCTTTGTCGCTTTCATAATTACGTCAGCTTTGATTTCCATGGCGCGCAGTGAAGCCGCCGTGTCCGTGGAGAAATACGGATTGCCGGTGCCTCCGGCAAAAATCACCACACGTTGTTTTTCCATGTGCCGCAGCGCGCGCCGCCGGATAAATGGCTCGGCAATCTGGTGCATCTCCAACGCGGACATCACGCGCGTATGCACGCCCTGTTTTTCCAGCGCGTCCTGCAAGGCCAGTGAGTTGATCACCGTGGCCAGCATGCCCATGTGGTCGGCAGAGACGCGGTCCATATCGCGTGCCTGCTCGGCCACGCCGCGGAAAAAGTTTCCGCCGCCCACCACCAGCGCAATTTCCACGCCAAGCTCGTGGACCTCTTTGATCTCACCGGCAATGGAATGGATGAGGCTGGTTTCAACCCCAAAACCTTTGGTCCCGGCCAGTGCTTCACCGGAGAGCTTAAGCAGGATGCGTTTGAATGCAAGCATGTCGATTCAGTATAGAGCACTCAGCGCTCGGCAGTCAGCATTCGGCCTTTTTCTGAAATCCCGAACCCTGAGCCTTGCGACGGTGAGGGAGCTTTATAGCCACGAATGCACGCGAAAAAACACAAATTAAAATTGATTCGTGTTCATTCGCGCAATTCGCGGCTCGTTCCTACTCGAATTTGACCAACACAATTTCCGGCCAGGTCGCCACGCGGAACGGCGGTCCCCATGTCCCAGTACCGTAAGAGGTATAAACCTGCAAATTGCCAAACCGCGCCAGGCCATGATTGAACTTGCCCCAGACGCGCTTTCCAATCAGCGTCCAGGGGAAGAACTGGCCACCGTGGGTGTGCCCGGAGAATTGCAGTGATATGCCTTCTTCATCGCTGATGGGCAATTGCACCGGCGCATGCAGCAGCAGAACACTCGCGCGCTGGCGGTCCAGACGCATGCTTCGCAGAATTGATCGATAGCGCTCAGGCTTCGCGGCATCGCTGTAATGCACGCCAGCCAGTTGAAGCCCATCTACTTCTACCTTTTCGTTATTCAATACCTTGATGCCGGCTTTCAGCAGCGGCGGCAGATATTCAGCGTTGCGATAAAACTCCTCATGATTGCCGGCAATGTAAAACACGCCAAACGACGCTTGCGCAGGCACTGTGAGCAAAGCCCATGGCTGCGCCAGTTTGGCAAAATCAGCAGCCACGCCGTCATATAGATCGCCGGCCACAAAAACAATGTTCGGCTGCAGAGCTTTCACTTTCTCCACCACGCGGCGCGCAAAACGAATATTGCGGATGTGTCCCAGGTGAAGATCGCTCACCATCACGGCCGTGCGTCCGCGCCATTGTGCCGGCAGGCCGGGCAGCGCCACGGTGATCCGCGTCACGCGCGGACTTGCGGCGTTGATGATTCCGTAAAGGCCTATGGCAATGGCCGCGCCAAAAGCAATCTCAGCAATCAAGGCAGGCTGCCAGCCCAGTTGGGCCACCAAACTCACTCCCAGCGCAAGCCAGCACGCAGCCGAGGCAAACAGAAAATAGCTGGCAAATCCCAGCCACACGGCTGCCGCCGCATAAAAAATGCGCGCCAGCGGATCATACGAATACCATCCGCGCAATGAAGACAGCACAAAGCTGACGGAAAGAATACCGAAGGCAAGCTTGACCTTCCATGACGTGACTGGGCCGCCCCAGAAATGGGCAACGGTTAAGTAGATAAACCAGTGTCCCAGAAGCAGAACGGTTTGAATGGTGCTGATAAAACCAAAAAGCCGGGATCGCAACCTGATGAGTCCTTTAGGAGAAAAGTACTGCCATTGAGTTTACAAAAAAACGACCTTTGAAACTTGCAACCGGCACCTTTATAAAATGAGCGAGTACACGCTATTTAACGCGTATAGCCCTTGCCTATCTAAAGATGTCAGCCGCGTGCTAGTCGATTCAGAATGCAATTTGCAGCTTAGGTACTGAAGTTCACTGCAATTGTGATTTCGCCTGCAATCACTCAATAAACATGCAATCGCCATAAGAAAAGAACCGGTATTTCTCTTGGACGGCATGAGCATAAGCTCGCAAAACATTCTCGCGTCCGGCAAAGGCTGAAACCAGCATCAGCAGCGTGGATTTGGGCAGATGGAAGTTTGTGAGCAGCGCTCCAACGGCGCGAAATTCAAAGCCGGGATAGATAAAAATCTCCGCTTCGCCGGAACCGGCCTGAATGCGCGCGATTCCGTTGGATGCCAGCTCGCTCTGGTGTGCCGCAAACTCCAGCGTTCGCACCGTGGTGGTTCCCACCGCGACAATCCGCCTCTTCTTGCCCAACGCTTGATTGATCTGCGCGGCGGCCATTTCTGAGATCGAAAAATTCTCGCGATGCAGTTTGTGATCTTCTACTTTTTCCGCATGCACTGGCTGAAAAGTTCCCAGGCCCACATGCAGAGTCAGTTCGGCAATCTCAATGCCGCGCTCGCGGATCGCCGCAAGCACCTCCGGCGTAAAGTGCAAACCGGCCGTGGGTGCGGCTACACTGCCGGTGGCTTCAGCGCGGGCATAAACCGTCTGATAGCGCGCGCGATCTTCCTGCCGATCCTCGCGCGAAATATAAGGCGGCAGCGGGACGTGCCCCAGTTTTTCTACCACGGCAAAAAAATCAGGCACCGGCGCAAACCGCAGAGTGCGTTCGCCAAACTCGCCGCGTCCAATGACCTCGGCGATTAACGCAGGCGAGTCCTCAGCGGGAAAAAATATCTTCTCACCCACGCCAATCTTTCTCCCTGGACGCACCAGTGCCTGCCACTCCAAAGATTTGCTTTCTAATGATCCGGCTTCTGCGGCTGCAAGCTGACGCGTAAGCATCACCTCAACTCGTCCTTGGAGAAAATCATGCGCAGCGGGATTATTTGGGCTAATGGGTTGAGCGTTGAGCCCGGCGCGTCGCCCAAAAAGGCGGGCAGGAAAAACGCGGCTATTATTCAGCACCAGGAGGTCATTGGAACGAAGCAGGCCAGCAAAATCAGCAAATTTCCTGTCGTCAAAGCTACCGCTGGATCGCGAAAGATGCAGCAGGCGGGAGCCGCTGCGGTCCGCCAGCGCCTCCTGGGCAATCAGCTCTTCCGGCAGATGGAAATCAAAGTCAGATACGAGCATTGGCTGGAATTATATGGGCTGCAGAGCGCCAGCTTTGCGAATCGCTCAGGCGGTCGCGCAACAAAAAAAGGCAGCCACAAGACCGCCTTCCTAAAACTTTTTGCGTTTGCCGCTTACAGCACTTGCACGTTTTCTGCCTGCCAGCCCTTGGGACCTTTGACGACGGTAAATGACACCGCCTGGCCTTCTTTCAAACTGCGGAAACCATTGGATTGAATGGCGGAGAAATGTACG
>DASXZE010000311.1:0-3903 GCA_036502105.1 Candidatus Angelobacter sp.
CGCGGCGCTTTCCTCTGCATCTCCGCCATGGGCTTGCCCACAATATTTTCCGCCGGTAGATGCGCCAGTTCGGCGGCGCGGCGTGCAAGCTCCAGGCGCGTGCAAGCGCCTTGATTGCAGAGGTGAAATAGTCCGTAGTGGCCGCTTTCCATGACTTCAAGAATTTTGCTGGCAGCATCCAGCGTGTATGTGGCTGTGCCTTGCTGGTCAGCGGCAACCGTGTATGTGCCTCCCTGGCGGAGGGCGCGGAATCCTTTGTCGACAAAATTATCTTTCCCGGGTCCAAACAAAACAGAGATCCGGAAAATCCAATGCTGCTCAAGACCGAGAATAGCTTCTTCCGCCAGCAGCTTTGTCTTGCCATAGACTGATATAGGGCCTACAGGATCTGTTTCGATCCGCGGAGTGCTGGCCGAACTGTCAAAGACTGCGTCAGTAGAAATGTGCGCCACTGGAAATGAGAGCTCCCGTGCAACCGTGACAATATTGCGCGTGGCCACTACATTGTTGGCGAGCGCGCGTTCCGGTTCGCTCTCGCATAAATCCGGATCAGGGATTCCTGCGGTATGGATCAGGGCATCAGGTATTTCCGCAATGAGCGCCCGCCGGACGGCGTCAAGGTCAGTTAAATCGGCCGTGGCCCGCGTCATGGGATAAACCGTATGTGTGGCCCCAATCACTCGGACCAGACCGCAACCAAATAAACCATTAGCGCCGGTAATAGCAATCTTCATGCAGCTACCATTTTAGATCCGGATTTTCCGCGGTAAGAGATTTTTATCGGCTGTAAAGCTAGGCAGCCCTCGCAGCCGACTCCAGCCAACCCTTCATGACCGTATGGTCCACGACTCCTGCCTGTTGCATCACAAGATTGCCATCGCGAAAGACGGCGAAATTGGGAATTCCGCGCACGTTGTAACGAGCGGCCAGCTCAGGATGCCGTTCGGTATCCACCTTGATCACAATGGCGCGTCCGGCCATCTCCGCCGATGTCTGAGCAACGTGCGGTGCAGCCATGTGGCAAGGGCCGCACCAGCTGGCCCAGAAATCCACCAGCACCGGAACACGCGACTTCGCAATAATCTCGTCGAACAACCCAGTATCCACTTCCAGTGGTTCGGCAATGGGAGGCAGCGGCGCCTTGCACGCTCCGCAGCGTCCCGTATCGGCAAGACGCTCGGCGGGTATGCGGTTCTTCTGGCTGCACTGCTTGCAGGTTCTAACTATAGGCATTCCACACCCCCATGACATTTGATTAGATGCCGGTGGTGATTAGATGCCGGTGGGGTGCATTTAGCACCATGCTGCTGCAGGCGCACGAATATAGCCGCTCTGGACGGGTTGATGCCCGGCAAATTGATCCACATTTTTGGCTGGACTTGAGGTTCTTGATGCGGCAAAGAACGCGCTTAATCGGAGCCGATCATCCATGTCCGAAAACCGCTAGTTCTCGCTCATCGCGGGTGTGATAATCCAGACATGGAATTGCCCAGCCGTGAAATTTGCCATCGCGCCTTGCAGAGCAGAGATGCTCGCTTTGATGGCCTGATCTTTGTCGGCGTCACATCCACGGGGATTTACTGCCGCCCTATATGCCCGGCGCGCACAGCCAAGTATGAGAATTGCCGTTTCTTTGGCTCAGCCGCGGCCGCACAGGATGCGGGGTTTCGCCCATGCCTGCGGTGCCGGCCAGAGACCGCGCCTGATATGGCTTCATGGCGCGGGACTTCAAACACGGTTTCCCGTGCGCTGGCGCTGATTGCCGAAGGTGCGCTGGATGGTGATAAGAACAGCGTGGAAAAATTGGCGGAACGCCTGGGCATGGGTGAGCGGCAACTGCGGCGTTTATTTCTTCAACATTTAGGCGCGTCGCCTATTTCCGTGGCACAAACGCGCCGAGTGCTTTTCGCCAAGCAGCTTATCCATGAAACCCGCATGCCCATGGCAGAAGTTGCCATGGCCGCTGGGTTCGGCAGCTTGCGGCGATTCAATGAAACATTTCTCAAGCTTTTTCATCGTCCACCCAGCGCTTTGCGCAGAAAGAATTCCGCAGGGCAGGGCGAGAAGGATGTCACGCTGCGGCTGCGTTATCGTTCCCCGTATGACTGGGACAGTATGCTCAACTTTCTGCGCGCACGCGCGATTCCCGGCGTGGAAATTGTGGATGATGCACGTTACCTGCGCGCGGTTGAAGTAGATGGCGCCCTGGGAAGCATTGAGGTCACGCATCTGCCTGCGCGGCAAAGCCTTGGGGTGAGCATCCGTTTCCCGGATGTTCGGCTGTTGCCGGCCATCGTTGCGCGGGTGCGGCGCTTGTTTGATCTGGGAGCAGATATTGAAACCATCGATAATCATCTATCTGGCGACCCGGCACTCGCTCCCCTGGTAGCGCAGCGCCCGGGCTTGCGTGCTCCCGGCGGCTGGGATGGTTTTGAAATCGCAGTGCGCGCAGTGCTGGGCCAGCAGATCAGCGTGATTGCAGCGCGCAAACTGGCTGGGCAGCTTGTGGCTCTGCATGGACGCGTGGTGCCGAAATCATTGCGGATCCATCCCGATTTGTCTCGCACTTTTCCGACGGCCAAGCGGCTAGCAGCGGCTTCTTCCATTGGATTGGGCATGCCAGCAGCGCGGTTGCAGGCATTAAAAGCGGTGGCCGACGCAGCGGTGGCCGACCCGAATTTGTTTCATCCGTTCGGCAGCATTGAAGAGACAGTGGCGCGTCTGCGGACCATTCGCGGCATAGGCGAGTGGACCGCACAGTACATTGCTCTGCGCGCCATCCGGGAGATGGACGCATTTCCCGCAACTGATATTGGCCTGCTCCGCAGCGTGGCTTCCATGGATGGAGAGAAGACAACGCCAGCAAACCTTTTACTTCGCGCCGAATCCTGGCGGCCATGGCGCGCCTACGCAGCCCAGCATCTATGGGCTGCCGACGGAAACGCCGCAATGAAACAGCCAATTGTTACAGGTTGATCGTTAAGCGGAAGCCGTTAAACTTTTTCACAAATCACAAATCACAAATCACAAATCACAAATGCTCCAGTTCAGTGAGCTTACTATTAAAGGATTAAAGAAGATGAGTCTGGCTTACAAGATAATCGAATCTCCTGTCGGAAAATTGAAGCTGGTGGCAAGCGATCAAGGCCTGGTGGCCATCCTGTGGGAACATGACAGTCCTCGCCGTGTGCGGCTGAGTGAGTTAACAGAGAGTGAGCAACATCCTGTCCTGGTAAAGACGGAGCGCCAGTTAGGCGAATACTTTGCCGGAAAACGCAAAGAATTCTCTGTTGCCCTGGACATGCGAGGCACTGACTTCCAGAAAAATGTTTGGGAAGCCTTGCTCGCCATACCGTTTGGAGAGACCCGAAGCTACGGGCAGCTTGCCAAACAGCTGGGAAATCCTAAAGCGTCGCGGGCTGTAGGCGCGGCGAATGGGAAGAATCCAGTGTCCATTATTGTGCCGTGCCATCGCGTGATTGGATCGTCTGGCAAACTGACAGGCTTTGCCGGCGGACTTGATACGAAAGCGCGTTTACTACAGCTCGAAAAATAAAGTGTGTTTTGCGCATGACAGAAATGTTGAGGCGCGTGGCCTTCTTGGATCACAGCTCATCGGCTTATAATTTTATTGAGAGCTTTTTCAGCATCCAACCCAATCATGCGAACCATCACGCTTGAAGAACATTTTGTAACCGCCAATTTCCTGAAAGCCAGTGGCGCTTATGCCAGCGCCTCACCGCAGTTCGGAAAAATTCAGGCCCAACTTTTAGATCTCGGCGCGGGCCGCATAGCCGCCATGGACCAGGGCGGCGTGGACGTGCAGGTGCTTTCACTGGCTGCCATGGGCTTTGATCCGCTGGACGCCGCGACCGCAACGTCACTGGCCAGGGATATTAATGA
>DASXZE010000312.1:0-5531 GCA_036502105.1 Candidatus Angelobacter sp.
GATGGCTTCCTGCGGCATGCCAAAAATCACCGCCGTCGATTCATCCTGCGCGATCACATGTCCGCCCACCGACCGTATAACCTGCACGCCCTTGGAACCGTCATTGCCCATGCCAGTCAGAATCACACCGATCGTCATTGGGCCTGCATATTCAGCCGTACTTTCAAACGTCAGGTCAGCGCAGGGGCGATAGCCACCAACACGCGGACCGTCGTCGAGTGAAATTCTGCCCGTAGGCGAAACGCGCAGATGATGCGAGCCCGGACAAACATAAAGCTGGCCTGGGACAATGATCTCTCCAGCTTCCGCTTCCTTCACCTTGATCTGCGCCGCTTCTGCCAGTTGCGCGCTGAACTGTGAGGTAAAGTTCCCCGGCATGTGCTGCACCAGGATCACCGCACCCGGAAAATCTTTTGGGAAATATGGAATAAACTTCATCAGCGTGGCCGGACCGCCTGTTGAAGACGCCAACACCACAATAGGAAACTTTCCCGCGCCCCTGGCCGCTGCATTCACCGCAGCGCGAACTTCCTGCAATCCGTTGTCACCGTTTTTAGCAGCCGGCTCAACACGCGGAGAAGACGACGCGATTTCATGCTGCAACTTGGAGCGTGTCGCCGTGCGCACCACGCGGACCTTCGCGGCCATCTTCAGCTTGCGGCAGAGTTCGTCTTTTACCGAGCTCATATCCAGATCAATGCCACCGCTCGGCTTGGCCACAAAATCAATGGCGCCCAATTCCAGCGCCTTCAGAGTAACTTCGGCACCATCTTTCGATTCAGAACTCACAATCAGGATCGGCCGCGGATTGCTCGACATAATAATTTCCGTAGCCTGCAGTCCGTCCATGTGCGGCATGTTGATGTCCATGCTGATAACGTCCGGCTTGAGCACTTCTGTCTGTGTGACGGCGTCGCGTCCGTCGCGCGCTTCTCCGCAAACTTCAAATTGCGGATCGGCTGCAATAATCGTTTGCAGCACCTTGCGCATGAACGCCGAGTCGTCCACTATCAGCACTCGAATTTTCTTGTCGAACGTCATCTTATAATTCTTACCGTGTTGCCGTGTGCTCCAGGTGCATGCTCGCGGGCGATCCAATCAACTTGCTTATCGCCGCAATAAACTGGTCTTCCTGCACCGGCTTGGTCAGGAACGCCGCCGCGCCTTCTTTAATTGCGCGGTCACGATGCTTGGCGCCCGCGCGCGATGTAACTACCATCACCGGAATATTTCTTGTCTGCGGATCCTGCCGCAAGTGCGACAGCAATTCATATCCGTTAGTGCGCGGCATTTCCAAATCGGTCACAACTAAATCGCAGCGCGTCTGCGTCACGATCTCCAAGGCTTCCAATCCGTCCGCCGCCAGCTTTACGCGATAGCCGGCTTTCTCCAGCATGCGGCCCACAAATTTGCGCACGCTGATGGAGTCGTCCACCAGCACCACAAGTTTTTCTTCCGGAACAAAATCAATGGCTTCCTGCGGGATAGCGCCATTCGCAATGGCCGATGAGCCCGGAGCAAACACGCGTGCCGCATTCGCCGTGGTCATTAGCGGACGATGCTCAATCGCCTCGCCGGCCACCAGGCGGTTCACGTCAATCAGCAGAATCAAGCTGCCATCCGGCGCAATGGTTGCGCCAGGAAACATTTTCAAATTGCGCAGGAATTCACCCAGGCTCTTGATCACAATTTCATCTTTGCGGACAACGTCTTCCACCACCACGCCAACCTGCCGGCCCGCAACATTCACAATCACCATGCGGAAATAACCGTTGATCGGCTGGATCGGCTCAAGGCCAAGCGCGCTGTCGAGGCGCACAATTTCCGTCACTACATCACGTACCTTGGTCAGCAACCTGCCGCCGACGTCTTCAATTTCATTCACGCGAAGACGTCTGATCTCTTCCACAAAGGCCAGCGGCAGAGCAAACATTGAAGTGCCACATCGCACAAAGAGTGCCTGAGAAATAATGAGCGTGAGCGGCACTTTTAGCGTGAAGCGCGTGCCGTATGCTTTCTGCGTTTCAATCTCAATCTCGCCATTCAACTGCGCGAGATTGGCTTTTACCACGTCCAGACCAACGCCGCGTCCAGAGAGCTCAGTTTTACGCGGAGCTGTAGAGAAACCCGGCTGGAACAGAAGATCCAGCAATTCTTTCTCATTCAGTTCAGCTGTAGCCTCGGCGGAGAGCAGGCCATGATCGACTGCGGTCTTGCGAACTTTTTCGTAATCAATGCCGCGCCCGTCGTCTTCTACTTCAATATAAATATGGTTGCCGCGATGGTAAGCCCGCACGGCGATATTGCCGGAATCACTCTTGCCCAGCGCGTATCGTTCTTCGTCGCGCTCCAGACCGTGGGCCACCGCATTGCGCACCAGGTGAATCAGAGGATCAGAAATCTGCTGGATGATGTTGTTATCCAGTTCGGTCTCAGCGCCGGCCAGCGTAAGCTCTACTTTTTTGTTCACCGCTTTGGCTGCGTCGCGGACTGTGCGTGAGAGGCGCGTGTATAGATTGCCAATCGGTACCATGCGCGCCTGGGTGATTTCATCCTGCAGGCGGTGCGCCAGCTTGGTGAACTCGTCAATATCGCCGTCCACGCGGCGCACAAATCCATCCAACTGCGTAAGGACTTCCGTGATGTCCGCCGAAATTTCTGTCAGCGACCGCGAGAGGATATTGAAATCGTCATAGCGGTCCATCTCCAGTTCGCTAAACTCAGCCAGCGAATGATCGTATGTATGCGAATAGTTGGAGTAGCCGCTGCGTGGCGCATAATTGTCAGAAGGCCGCGGCGTTGGCACGGAGTGTATGCGGCTGAATTCGTGCTTCTCCTGGAACTCAGACACCTTGTCCTGCATGCGTCCCTTGGAGAAATTCAGGACATCGGCAAGCCGCTCCAGTTCCGCAACTCGACCCAGCATGCGTGTGCGGTTGATCACCAGCTCGCCCACTGCATTCATCATGCGGTCCAGCCGCTCCAAGGCAATACGCACTGACTTGGACTGCGGCATGGACGCTGGCTCTTTGCGCAGCAAATCTTCGTCGGCAAACTTCTCAATGCCTTCTGGCTTTTTAAATTCCGCAACAGCCACCGGAAGCGCATGCGAAGGAGTTGGCGGCTCCGGCGCAATCAACGTAACGGGAACCAGCGCAGTTACAGAAGCCGGTTCTTCCACCAGATGAACTTCTTGTTGGGTGTGTACAGGCGCTGCTTCGCTTACCTGAGCAACCGCCGGAGCAGCAACTTCCTTCTCTGGCTCTTTCTCGGCAGGCACCAGGCGCGAGATACGCGCAAACAGATTCTGGACGGAAGACTGCATGGCAGCTTGGTCTGTCCACTGGTGGTACAGGAATTTCTTGAGTGTATCTACCGCGTCCAGGCAGATATCGATAATTTCAGCGCTGGGTCGTAGTTCGCCTTCTCGCAGCCGGCTAATCAAATCTTCTGCGCGGTGTGCCACATGAGCGATGCGATGCAAACCAACCTGCGCCGCCGATCCTTTCACCGTATGCATGGCACGCAACAAACGATGAATCTGCTCTGAACTCGGATTTGTCTCCAGCGATAGCAGGCAATGCGTCACCACCTGCAAATGTTCTTCTGCTTCCGGAACAAAAAACTCCAGAACTTCAGCAGGAACTTCACTGTCTTCCGGCAGAGGCTCAAATGAAACTGGCTCAGGCACAGCTTCGGCTATCTGGACAGGCGCAGCGATGGAATCAGCGGCTTCGTCTCCCGCCAGCACCGTCTCTTCCTCTATATATTGCTGCCGTGTTTCCTGTAGCGGCTCTGGAGCAGCCTGGAAGGCAAATGGATAACGCTGTTTGAAAACTCCAATGTCTTCTTCCGCTTCAATCGCGTTGGTGCTGACCATAATCAGGTCAGACTCCAGCAGCGCCACGGCTTCAGAAATAAATTCCACCAGCGGACCGGTGGCATCGGCGGCGATGGTGGCGTTCATCGCGTATTGAAAGATATGTGCTAGCTTGCCAGAGAGCTCAGAGAACAGCGGAAATCCATATGAAGCAGAAGTGCCGGCGAGCGTGTGCGCTGCAATGTGCAGGCGCTCCACGTCTTCCGGTCGCGGGTATGCATCCTGCAGGATGCCGGAGTATTCCCGCAAAAACTGCAGGCGCTCTGAAGCTTCCTGTAAGAAGACCTCTACGAATTCTGCCCCTTGACCGTTCAAGCTTTCTCCTGCACCGTCGCGACTCGCGCCACGTTGGCCGGCTTTTGGTATATGCGCGCATCGCGATGGATGTGCGTGTCAAACTTCACATCTGCCCGGGCGGTTGACTCAGCGTGGCCAAGAAACAGATATCCGCCGGGCTCAAGATATTCATAAAACCGCTGGATCAACTGCGCCTGCCGCTCTTCAGAAAAATAAATCAGCACATTCATGCAGAAAATGAAATCAAACTTGCCCATATACACAACCTGCGCCAGGTTCATAGGCGCAAATGTAACCAGGTTGCGAATACGTGGACGCACCAGATAATGGTCGCCCAGGCGGGAAAAATATTGCTCACGCTGGCGCGGCGACACTGTCTCCAGGTCGCGCGGCTCAAACACTCCGTGCTCGGCATGGTCCAGAGCCTGGCGGCTTACGTCCGTGGCCAGAATGTGTATGTTCCATGCATCGGCAAACTCAATTGTGTCCGCCACGGTCATGGCGATGCTGTAAGCTTCTTCACCGGTGGAGCAGCCGGCGCTCCATGCGCGAAGCGAGCGCGGGCTCTCCCAGAATTTCTTCATGTGCAGGTCAGGCAGGACTTTCTTCTCCAGCGCCTCATAGATCGCGGGATAGCGGAAAAAAGAAGTTTCCTGCGTGAGCAGGCGCTGCAGCAGGGAGTCATATTCCACGTTGGAATTTTTGATCAGGCGGATCAGGTCAGTGCCGTGCGTCAGCTTTCTGGATTCAACATGCTCGAGCACACGGGTAGAGAAAAACCGCTCGCGGGAATTATCAAAAAGAATTCCCGAGCGCGTTTCAATCAAGCCGCGAATTTCGCTCAACTCATGCTCGCTGACTGTCACCACTCCACCCATTTCGCTCCTCTAAGACCTTGCGCTTGAGTTAACGGCGCGCCAGACTCGCGCTGGCCGCGCTTACCAGTTCAGGCCGTGCTTCACCGGGAAGAGAATTATTGTTGTTGCCGCCCCCGGACACACGGAATTGTGAAAGCGCTTCATTCAACTGCTCTGACATGTGCACCAGCTGTTCCACCGTGCGCGAAGTCTGCCGCGCACCCTGTGAAGTCTGGCGGGTAATGTTGGAGATAATCTGCATTGCGTTGGCCACGCCTTCCGTGCCGCGCACCTGCTGCTTGGAAGCCAGTGAGATTTCCTGCACCAATTCTGCCGACTGGCGCACCACGCTGGAGATTGCGTCCAGCGCGCGACCAGCCTGATCAGCCAGCTTGGCGCCAATTTCCACTTCGCGCGTTCCCTCTTCCATCACGATCACGGCATCGTTCGTTTCCGCCTGGATGGCTTTGATCAGCGCGGCAATATCTTTCGTCGCG